>NZ_RQFK01000007.1 GCF_004770765.1 Leptospira noumeaensis
ATCGCTCGATCGGCTTGACCATATTACAATATACACGTGTTCAACGTGTATGTATAGATTATAGCATTGTTTGTTTTACTTTGTTCTGTTTGGCGGTCTGCGCCGATGGACTTCTTGCTAGGCTTACGCTCCGCAAAAGTCCCAACCTCACTCCCTATGGGTCGTTGCGGTTGGCTTTCCCTCATCGGGAAAAATAGAACCTTTGTCGTATATAGTTGAAAAAGAGTAAGATAAGAAGAAGCCTTACGTCGAAAGATGTGAGGCTTTTTTTATAGCCGGGGGGAAGATTTAGAAATTCTTTAGGTAACCCAAGTCAGAATGCATTCTGCTATGTTTCAAAAAAATCAGTTTGATTCATCAATACTTTTCGGATAGAGTTAGGAAGACTTTTTATATGGAAGCTTTTCAAGAACTTACGGACGAATATATTCAAAAGAGTAAGAGCCTATCCGTCACGGAAAGGTTGGAATTTTTGGAAGAATACCGTTTACTCCTTCCTGAGTCTGTTTTTACTGAAAAACAAAATTTATATTTGAAAGAATGGAATTCAATTTAAGATCACTATACCCATTGTTTTAAAAAAACATCATACAGATCTATGTTTTTAAAAAAAATTCAAGAACAGTTTTCGAGAGAGGGAATCCCTTTTGCAATCGTTGGTGGTTATGCCGTAGCCATCCATGGAATTGCTCGCGGAACTTTTGACTTAGATGTGATTACTGAAATCAGTGAGGGGAATTTGACAAAAATGGAGTCTGCTCTTAATTCCATTGGATTAAATCCCATTTTGCCTGTTTCAGCAAAGGAAATATTTCAAAAATTAGCGTTCTACCAAAAAGAGAAAAATCTTGTCGCTTGGAACTTTATAAATCCGAATAAGCAGAGGGAAAGTTTGGATATTGTTCTGACAGAAGATATTCGCAATTGTAGGATCATTCAGGCAACAACGGATTTTGGATCTTTGCCGGTGATTAGTTTGGAGGATTTGATCCGAATGAAATCGAAAACGGGTAGAGTTCAAGATTTGGAAGATGTGAAGGCTTTAAAGAAATTAAAATAAATAAATAAAACGAACTCAGAAAAAAATATAAAGGAACGTTAAGATATTTTTTATATTCTCGATCATCTCATCTTAATGAGAATTGATCGAAAAATTAATATTAAATATAGAGAAAAAAAGCTGATTCGTTTGTATCGGGAACTGAATTTAATTCGGAAAAAAATAAGTTCTTTGCCGCTCATCGAATTAAAGAAACCTATTTTTCATTCTTATGGATTGATTTGGACTTTGAAGTTACAATCATCAAAATACAAGGAGGCTTACCTCTATCTCATCGATAAATTTTCCAAAATCAAACATGTGAAGAATTTGAAAAAGATCAATCAAATGGAACCGGAGCCAATCGTCCTGGATAAAGATGGGTATCGGTCTCTTTTGGAAAAATACCCTGACGCAGTACGTTGGTTTATTAAACGAAAAAATAGATTCAAAAAAACTGAGTACGTTTTTAACAAAGTCGCAATCTTAGAAAAGAAATTAGTAAAAGTAATGATCACTCACAGAAGGGATATCGAGCCAGACTTAGAAAGCCGCAAACGCGAAATCGAAGATGTTCTCTATACTAACAGCGATAATTCAGGTAAGTTAGACAATCTACTTGGCATTCGTCACTATTTTGATTCGGACAAAACCAAGTTTCAAAGAAATATCATTGAATTATATGATTTAAATTTTTGATTAAAATTTAGTAATTTGAAGTAAAGATTCGCTTTAACTTAAAAGAAATTTCTCAAGACAACTTGCAATTGTTTTTGAAACAACTGGTTTTGAGATAAAATCGTCAAACCCAACTTGAAGGCAGTTTTCTTTTTCAGCAGAAGTTTCCCCAGCAGTTAAGGCGACGATGATTACACTTGTTTGATTTACTTTTTCAATTTCTCTGATTTTTAAAGTAGCATCAAATCCATTGGTTTTTGGCATTTGAATGTCCATAAAAATAAAATCAGGATTCTCTTTTTGGTAAACAAGTATTGCTTCTTCTCCATCTTTAGCTTGTAATACTACCGATCTTGGTACAATCCTCTGTAACATTGTCCTAAGTAAAGTTAGGTTAATTTCATTGTCATCTACGATCAAAATTTTTGGTTGGATGGAACTAAGTAAGGGGGCTGTTCGAATGTCCCATAAGTTGGGTTCTTCGATTTTTTTGTGAGTCAGATCCTTTAGGGAATTCGTATATTCCATTTTTAAAATAAACGAAAAGCGACTTCCGTATCCATATTCACTTTCTAGTTGCAGCTTTGAATCCATGTGTTTTAATAATTGATTCGTAATGGTAAGTCCGAGACCAGTTCCCCCATACTTTCTGGTGGTAGAGGAGTCTTCTTGAGAAAACATTTCAAATATTTTATCAAAACTTTCTTTTTCGATTCCAATCCCAGTATCCTCAACACTAAAAAGAAGATGGATCTGGTCATCGCTAATGATTTTCAAAACTTTGACTTCAAAAGTGACAAGTCCCTCTTCGGTGAATTTTACTGCGTTCCCGATTAGATTGATCAGAATTTGTCTGAGGCGAATCAAATCCATTTTTAAAAATTCGGGGATCTTGGAATCGATTTTGATTTGAAACTCTAATTCTTTTTTTTGAAAAGAGTAGAGCAGAATCGATTTTAATTGGTCAACGAGGGTTCCTATCGGAAAAAATTCATAATGAAGTTCTAGTTTTCCTGCTTCAATTTTTGAAAAATCTAGAATGTCATTGATCAGGTCGAGTAAAGATAAAGCGGATGTGTGTGCAATTTCTAAATATTCCTTTCGAACTTCGTTTTCTTTTCCCTGGAGCATTAAATCAAGATAACCAATAACAGCATTTAAGGGAGTTCTGATTTCATGACTCATATTGGCGAGAAATTCAGATTTAGATTGAGTTGCTTGTATTGCAGCTTCTTTTGCTAATCTTAATTCTTCTTCTGTTTCTTTGATATATGTGATATCTTGATGAGACCCAAACATAAAGGCCGGTTTCCCATCCTCAGTCCATTCAGAAACTCGGCCTTTGTCTAAAACCCAGACCCAGTGCCCGTTTTTATGTTTCATCCGCACTTCACATTCATAGTAGGGTTTTTTCCCTGAGTAATGTTCTTCGAGTTCCCTGTTGATGCGAATCATGTCATCGGGATGTGTGAGTCCTGTCCATAACTCGTAATTGACTGGCCCAAGTTCCTCTAGTGTATAACCTAAAATTTCTGCATAACGTTCGTTGACGAGGCTTGTGTTGGCAATGAGATCGGTTTCCCAAGTGCCGGCATTCATGGCCTTTACTAGTTCTGCAAAACGATGTCTTTCTCGTCGTATCATTTGTCCATCGTCGGTATCTTCTCCTTTGTTTTTAGAATTCATTTGGGTAATTCGATCTCATTGTAATTCTATTAAGATAAGACGGGGAAACACAGGGAATAATTTAGGATTAAATCCTTAAAAAGGATATAAATTTGAGCCGGGAAATTGACTGCACTGATTAAGAAACTTTGTATCGATTAAAAACGAGATTTTTACTTAGGGAAATTGAATGTCTTGATTTTTCGTTCGGAATCAGTAGGAATAAAATTATACTATCGGGATACATAAAACAAAGTAGTAATACCTAAAAACCGTTTTCCTTTTTCATACAGTTAAACTTATGTACGAATGGGTATGTTAAAAGATAAAATGATCAGTGATATGATCGTCCATGGATATGCAACGAAAACAATTCGGAATTACACAACATGTATGACTGTATTAACTCGATACTTTCAAAAGTCTCCTTTGGAATTGGAACCTACAGATATATATAAATTTTTTCTATATCTGAGGTTGGAGAATCGCTCTGATTCCTCTTTGATTAATTTTTATAGCGCAATTCTGCTTTTTTATTCTTTAATAGATAGAAAAGAGATGTTACAGCTGGTTCCCTTACCAAAAAGAAAACGAACGGTTGTTTCTGTGTTTAGCCAAACAGAGATAGTTAGTTTACTTTCCAATTGTTGTACGTTTTGGGAGAAAATTATTTTTACCTTACTATATTCTTCAGGGATACGTATTGGTGAAGTGGTGAACTTACAGATATCAGATATTGATTTTGAAAGGAAGGCAATATTTATCGAATCAGGGAAGGGCGGTCATGCAAGATATGCACTTTTGGCGGATAAAACTGCCGCTTTACTCAAACAATATATGGAAATTTATAATCCTAAATCCTATTTGTTTTTTTCTCATAAAGGGAAAGATGTTGCTGTTAGTATACGCTCCATCCAAGCTGCATTTCAAAAAATTAGAAAACTCGCTGGGATTCAGAAATATGGCACTGTCCATACTCTCCGACATTCTTTTGCAACTCACCTTCTGGAGGATGGATATGGTTTGGTTTATATTCAAAAACTTTTAGGTCATGCGGATATAAAAACAACACTCCTATATTTACATGTGAGTCCCGAATCCCTTTTACAAATTACAAGTCCCTTGGAGAAAATCGGAAATTTCAAACCAGGTATGTTCGAAAGCCAAAATCAATATGGATTGCAGTTTAGATAAGTTTATCACCTAACGAAACGTAGCAAAAGATCCCGATTTAAACTATTTTCCCCATGCGTTTTAATACATGTTCTGCCATACCGGAAGCAAGCTGTTGTTCGCTGAGGAAAATTTTGCCTATTTTCTCTTCTGTCCATAACTTTGCTTCGTCCTCATTATGAGTACGAATGACGGTTTCGATTTTTGGATTCAGTTTACGTGCGATTTCAACCATTTGGCGTACATGGAATGTATTTGAAGTCGCTGCAACTAACAAACTAGCATGTGTAATGTGTGCTTGAACTAGTACATTTGGATCTGACGCGTCACCGCACACTGCAGGTATTTCTTTTGCGCGTAATTTTTCCACAATCTCTCGATTGGATTCTGCAACAACGTAAGGAATTTTATGTTCATCCAGAGTATTTGCAATCCGTTTTCCAACTCTACCATAACCGACTAACACCACTTGACCTGATAAAAAAACATTATCCGTAGACATGGGTAACATAGAAAGCGGATCGTCAGGCATTTCAAGTTTGCGTGCAAATGATGAGTGTTTGCGGATCCATTTTTGAAACGGTTCCAGTGCTGCAAACAATGTGGAGTTAAACGCAATGGAAACCAAAGCACCTGCTACGATTAGATTTCGACCTTCTATGTCTAGAAGCCCAAGGCTCACTCCGAGTCCAGCTAAAATAAACGAGAATTCACCGATTTGAGCAAGGCTTGCCCCAACCGTCAATGCAGTGTTTAGCGGATAACGAAAGATGAGCACTAGTGCGATGGCAACGAGTGTTTTTCCGAACATGATGATGGCGATGACAGTAAATACCTTTAACGGTTGTTCCACCAAGATGTGCGGGTCAAAAATCATCCCAACGGAAACAAAAAATAATACGGCGAAGGCATCACGTAAGGGTAAAGACTCCTCTGCTGCTCGATGACTGAATTCAGATTCACGTAACATCATACCGGCGAAAAAAGCGCCTAATGCAAAAGATACGTCGAATAAAAGGGCGGAACCATAAGCCACACCAACTGCTGTAGCAATGACACACAAACTGAATAACTCACGTGAACCGGTACCGGTAACCCACCACAAAACTTTGGGTAACAAACGTTTTCCTACTACTAACATCACGATCACAAATGCGATTACTTTGGCGAGGGTAACAACAAGTGTAACCATTATATTTGTATCGGTTGTATTGTTGATGCCATCAACCTGGCTACCCATGATTCCTGCTAAAGGTGGTAATAATACAAGCACAAGTACCATTACTAAGTCTTCTACAACTAACCAACCGATGGCGATGCGTCCATTGATGCTATCAATCACACCGCGTGTTTCCAGTGCCTTGAGAAGTACTACCGTACTCGCAACGGAAAGTGCCAACCCAAAGACAGCAGCTTCTCCCGAACTTCCTCCCCAGAATAAAATGGCACCAGCTCCGAGTATGGTTGCTACTAAAATTTGTACAATAGCACCTGGGATGGCAATGCGTTTCACCGACATTAAGTCTTCGATGGAGAAGTGAAGTCCTACACCAAACATCAGCAACATGACACCTATTTCAGCAAGTTGTGCAGTAAGTTCCGCATCCGCCACAAAACCTGGGACATAAGGGCCAACAATGATACCGGCAATTAAATATCCCACGAGTGGCGGCATTCGTAGGCGGATGGAGATAAATCCTAAGATCATTGCCAGACCAAGGCCTACAGCAACAGTTGAAATCAAATTAACTTCATGGGGCATACAAAATTAGAATGATAATAGTCCTCATGTTACAATCTTTTTTTGTCCCCCATTTTACTTCTTTGTATCAATGGGATTCGTTTTCACTTAAATTGATGTCACGTTTAAGATGATTGATATATATATCAATGAGCTTTTGGTGGGTATTAAATTTCGATGGTAATTTGTATGATTTCTTTTTTAACCATTGATTAAAATAATTTCTATCCTGACTCTCTTCGTTTCCTTTGTCTTGTGAAGTCTCACTTTTGTTATTGTTCTAAAGTAGAATCTAAGATCGTTTCAGAAACTTCCGTGTTTGAATAGGTTATAATGTCTTCCGTTCTTTTGTAGCCAGATGTGCTGAATGCCACCCGCCACCAATGTTTGCAAATAATGTTTTGCGACCATCGGGGCACTTGATTCAGGAGAAAAAGGAGATACGGTTAAAGTTTACCCCGGTATCTATCATGAATTTTTGTTTTTAGATAAAAATTTTTTTACCCTATCTGGTGTGATTGGATCGAGTGCCAATTCCCTCATCGAATATTTTATATTAAAATTATAAAACAAACTGAGTGATGACCCAAGGTGTAGGGAATATATAGCAAAGATGCTGAAATCAAAGTAACTATCTTCTTACGTAAGGATACGCAGGGCTTGGTCTGACGTTCGTCAGACGGAAGCGAAAGCGCACCCCGAAGTAGCCTGGCCCGTATCAGAAAAAACTAAAAAAAACAAAGCCATTGGGGACGTCCCAAAAATTCTTAACGATGGGATCAGGATTTTCCTGGAATTTGTTTGTGTATTGATTAATTAAAGATCTTGCTATTGGGTCATAGTGGTTATAAATAATGAATTTTATGCCTATCTTAGTGATTGTATTTTTCTTTCAGTTATTTTCCTGCGGGGAGAATCCAAAACAGGATCGGTTTTTGCCTGAAACATTACCTTCGGAAGAGGTTGTTAAGCTTTCAATTTCGTCTGACGCGAGTTTGGCGAAGTTACGGGAAGTTGCGAATATAAAAGGACAAACGTTAACGGAATGGAAAGAGTCGGAACGTTCGTTTGTCACTGACCAGGAAATATCAAAGTATTGGTCGGTAGAAAGAAAAATTTTGCCAAAGGAGATTTTGGATACAGATTCAATTGACCGCTTGCGAGAATCGATTCGGATTCGTATTGTTTGGAGTCGTTTGTTCCACCAATCAGGACTGAAATGGAAAGAAAAATCTTACGAGATAGGAAAAAAAGAAATTTTAACAAAATTAAATTTGAAAAGTTCACCTAAGTTTGGTTCTTCGAGTGCTAAATGGGTGGTGATTGAGTGGAGTGATTACTTATGTAACTTTTGTCGAAAAACATTTCCTCATACAAAGAATTTACTTTCCAAATACAAATCTCAAATTTTGTACATACACAAAGATTTTCCTTTGGATGGAGACTCTGAAGAAGGAATGTTTCCTTTAGCATTGGGTCGATGTTTGTGGGAAAAAGATCCAGAGAGGTTTGCATCACATATGCAATTGTTATATGATAATGCTAAAAAAATATCTAATGGTGAAGATTTACATGTGAGTGAGTGGGGATCCTATCCGGATTGCCAACCGCAGAATTTAAAATCTAAATACTTCGAACAAGTCAAAATTGATATGAAGGAAGCTGTAGAACTTGGAGTGAATTCTGCTCCCAGTTTTTGGGTGAATGGGCGGTGGGTGGTCGGGGCCTTAAATGCAGAAACTTGGGAGCGTGTTTTAAAAGATACAATGAGTCATTAAAAAATTTCTTGCCTTCTTTTTCGAACCAGGTTTTCCTTAATCCACTTTTTCAGAGGACAGGTTATGAAATTTAGATCCTATTTACTTCCCTTTTTGGTCTTAACATCTCTACTAGTCATGAATTGTGGCAAAAAACTCCACTTTTCAATGGTAACATCTACGTCGATGGAAAATGGGCTCCCTTTTTTCGTGTTAGATGGTAAAGAATGGAAGGCGGAACCTGGAGCTGAATTTGTCAAATTACATTTTTATGCGGACAATGCGTTCTCTCTAAGTAAAGTTTCTATTGAGTCTTGTTCGGGCCAGTTCAAAGACCGTATTGCTGCCTATGTAAATTTTGACGAAGTGTATGCGAGTACAGATGTTCAAAATTCTAATTCGGAAGTCATTTTTGACCCAGTGGTGCAGGCAAGGTCAGTGACCTTGAACTTTCAGAGAAACCAAAATATTTGTCTTAAGTCAGTGAAGTTTTATGATGAAAAGAAAAAATCATACAGAACATACGCTCCTGAAATTATATCAGGTTCCGTGACTGCTTCGGAAACAGCGTCGCCTGAACCAACATATTCAGTAATGAATCTTTTTGATTCTAAATATGAAAATGGATATGCTTCTGTTAAAGGAGGTGTCGGAGTCACATTTAACTTTGATTTTGCGGAAAGGAAAAAGATATCCGTAATAAAAATTTGGAATGGATACCAACGTTCCGATGTTCATTGTATTAAAAATGGACGAGTCAAATCTTTTCTATTAACTGGAGATGATGGTTATTCTGCAAAGATCAATGTAGAAGATACAATGGGAAGCCAAGAGATCACACTTCCCACTCCTTATAAGGGACAAAAACTATCTATGAAGGTAGAAGAAATTTACCCAGGTTTAACCGAAAAGGGAATCGTTTTATCCGAGTTACGTTTTGGACATGATGGGGATTGGTTTGCGATGGACACACTTCCTAAATCCAAAGCGACAGCTTCACAAAATTTTGATGCTTTTACGAAAGCGGCTTTACGGAAAGTATTGAATCGTGGTTTGACAGGTAGGGAAGTGTCTGAGGTAGCGGAAGGTGAAGTAACAGACCTCCCTGTCGGGGCAGATAATGAAGTTTCGGTAGAAGAAAATCTGGATCCACCAACTGCTTCTGATTGGACGATTCGTTTGCGTTCCGATGGAACTTTCTTTTTAGAGGGATCAACGGCTCGTACTAATTACGATGCAGGCGAAGAAAGTTCGAATCGGTTTTATGGAATGGGAAATTATGAAGTCAAAGAAACTAGTCCAGGAAAAATTCATCTCCGAATTTTTGGATTCCTTCGTAAACAAACATTCACTAATTTTTTAGATTATGGAGAAGGTGATTGTAATGGTTGTGGACGAGATTGTAACCAAGTCAAAAATCCAGATCCAAACAACACAGAGAAAATTTTTCAAGAGTTCGTCACTTTACAAGTTCGAGGAAAACAATATTACTTAACCAATTCTAAAAAAACGGAAAATCTTGATTTTTCAACCTTAGAATTAAGTTTAGAATAAAATTTGGATGGTTCGCTTGTTTTGTAAATTAACGTCTGTTATATGTTTTTTTGTTCTGATGTTTGCCTTCTCCTGTGGAGAGGAAGGTGAGAGGCCTAAGGTATTATCAACAGATACTCCTATATCTAATCCAACTAAAGCAAGTAAGGTATCTATTTTCATCAAATGGGAGACAACCAAACTTCCCTTAAAAATGGAAATCCGTGAACCTAGTGGAGCTCAAAGTTTGGCCTTGTGGACGACTGGTTCTGTAAAAGAAGGAAAACGGGCACCATTTGGAGATTTAATTCCTGAGGATAAGCTCGTTTTAAAACCTGGTTCCAAAAAACAATTTTTACTCGTGATGCAAAATCCAACGGATTCCCCTGTTTATTTTTTTGCTGCTCCCCATTCCGCGATTCCAGTGGAACATAGTTTTGGATTCAAATTCAAATGCCTTTGCGTCAATCATGCATTTTCCGTTCCCCCAAAGGAAACTTGGTATCGTGTTGTAGAGATTCGTTTGGCACCTGATTTTTTAGGGGATGAATTGACTTTGACACATAACCTAATTGGAATCAGTCGAGAGAGGATGTTGGAATTTGAAAAAAGTGCAGGAAAATCGATCCCGAGTGAGATGGACTGAGTTTCGCATTCATTTCCGAAATACGACTAAACTAGTTCTATTTTTTTATTCTCTAAGGTTCTTTCGTATGAAAGTTTGAGAAACCATACTAAGGCTATCATAAACATCCAAGAGATTCCACCTGAGACAAGTCTTTCTCCACCGAACACCCAATGATTGTCATGGGGTATGGACTCTACAAAATATGGCTGCATCTTGACTACGTAAACCCAACCGGCATGGATTCCAATTGAAAGATATAATGTACGAGTATAAATCCATGCTAAAGATAGAATGTATCCTACCAAAAAAAGTCCAATGAATTCGGAAACGAAAATCAACGGATCAGAAATTGGTCGGATGAAATGAGTGAGAGAAAAGAATAAACTTGTGTATACTGCGGCTTTTTTTTCTCCTAAATCACCAATCCATGATTGTAAGAGGTAACCTCGAAAAAACAATTCTTCAACAAATGCGATACAAAACACAGCAACTAAAAAATAAAAACATTTAACCAAATCGAATATCTCCCAAGTTTTTGGAGAAAAGGTGGAAACACCAAAGAAAATTTTTACAATAATCACAAGTGACAAAGTTAAAATTCCGACCAAAAATCCAATCCAGAGTTGGGGTTTGTTTTTAGAAAAATTTTCAAGGCCGAGGGATTGTATCGACTTTTTGTCGATCTTTTTTCGAAACCAAATCAGTGAAATGAAAAGAACAACCGTAGCAGTTCTTGAAAGGATTTTTGAAAAATGAAATGGTTTTAGTTGAGTCTCTTGGTTTTTATGATAAACAAACATTTGTAAGTTGTAAATTAATGCGCTGACTAGTAGGCTTAGGAAGATGATGGATACGAAAAAAACGGTAAATTTTTTATAAACAGACATACAAGAGGTTCACTAAAACTAGAAGTGTTAGTGTTTTAGTATATCTTACTTTTGATTCAAATGTTTTTTTATCATTTTTTTAACGGTGCTCCTTTTTCCTGTTGTTTCTCTTCGCTGAATCGAGTTCAGTGTTTAAAATCAGTAGAACACGACTTGGAAAATTTATTTTTTCTAGCCTAGGTCAGACAATGAAAAACTTCAAAACCTTGATCTTGTTTGCCTTAATCTTTGTGAACGGTGTTTTTTCAGAAACTCCAGAATCGGATTTAAAAAACCCCAAAGGCGAAATTGAAATCTTTGTGGCTGTGGCTGCAAATTTTAAAAACCCATTTGAAGACATTCGGGTGGCATTTCTAAAACAAAATCCGCAAATCAAAATTACAATGGTTTCGGGAGCTTCTGGTCAACTAACAAATCAAATTCGGAACGGTGCACCGGTTGATATATTTCTGTCTGCTGATATGGATTTTCCACTTACCTTATTCAATGAAGGATTTGCGGAGAACAAACCGAAGGTGTATGCCATAGGAAAATTGATACTCATGTCACAGGCAGAGAAAAACAAAACCTTTTCGGTTCAGGAACATCTTTTGAGCCAAAATACAAAGTTCATTGCAATTGCCAATCCGAAGACTGCTCCATATGGTAGAGCCGCTGAAGAAACACTGAAGTATTATGGAATTTATGAAAAGGTAAAGGGTAAACTTGTGTTTGGGGAAAATATCACTCAGGTAAATCAGTTTATATCTACTGGTTCTGCAGATTTTGGTTTTACTTCGCTCTCTACAGCAAAGGCCAAAGAAAATCACAATTTGTTTTGGAAGAGTATCGATCGAAAATCATACACTCCTATCCTCCAAGGTGTTATCATTACATCTTCAAAAGAAAGTCGGTCGAAAGATAAAATTTCTGCGGTTTATATGTTTTTCGATTATCTTTTTTCTAAGGAAATACAAACCATTCTTACGGAATATGGTTATGCATCAGCGGAAGAATGATTTTTTATCTTTTTTGAGATCAAGGAATTATATAGGTAGTATGATTTATGTTAGTTGATATAGATCCCTTGTTATTAACACTAAAACTTGCTTTTTTAACAACTATTGTTTTGGTTGTGATCACAGTTCCCATTGCTTATTGGCTAACTTTTTCCTCTTTTCGATATCGTTTTGTATTCGAAACAATATTGAATTTACCATTGGTTTTACCGCCCACTGTTCTTGGTTTTTACCTTTTACTACTTTTTAGTCCTAATCGTTTTCCTGGAAAATGGATTGAAGAAGTATTTCACTTCCGAATCGCGTTTAGTTTTTTTGGTATCCTTGTCGGATCTTTGTTATTCAGTTTGCCATTTATGTTGCAGGCCTTCCAAGTTGGATTTTCCTCTATTGCAAAATCTTACATAGAAACGGCAATTGTACTCGGTAAATCTAAACTTACTATTTTGTTCCGCGTGATCCTTCCTAATTGTAAAGCAGCCATATTAGCCGGAATGGTATTAACTTTTGCACACACCATTGGTGAGTTTGGTGTAGTGCTTTTGATTGGAGGAAGTATCCCAGGAAAAACAAAAGTAGCTTCGATTGCAATTTTTGAAGAGGTTGAGGCGATGAATTATTTTTCAGCACATTTGTATGCAGCGATTTTAGTGGTTATCTCTATGACAGTTCTTCTTTTTCTTTTCCGTTATAAGAGAAATTTAACTATGGTTTTGGCCGGAAAAAGTTAGTTGTTAGTTTGAGTTTCGTATGATCAAAATAGACATCCAAAAAACTTTTATATCAAAATCATCAAAAACTCTGCATTTTGATTTTCAATGTGAAATTCCTCTATACCAAACAAATTCCCTCTTTGGAGAATCTGGTGTTGGAAAAACAACTTTTTTAAAAATGCTTTCGGGACTACTAACTCCTGACCGAGGTTTCATATCTGTTGATGGACAAACCTGGTTTGATTCCGAAAAAAAAATAAACCTACCCATTGTTTCTAGATCCATTGGTTTTTTATTCCAAGAATCTTCTTTATACCCGAATATGAATGTGCGCGAAAACTTGGAGTTTGCCTTTCCTAAGGGAAAGGGCGACCAGTCTTTTTTAAAGGATTTAATTTCTATTGCAGAAGTAGGCGATTTATTGGATCAAAAAGTTGAAGGATTGTCTGGGGGACAAAAACAAAGGTTGGCCCTTGTTCGTGCTCTCATACAAAAACCCAAGTATCTTTTCTTAGACGAACCCTTTACGTCCTTAGACCATAGGATCCGTAATCAAATTGTTTCCCTCATCCAATCATTGCAGAACCGGTTACAAATGACGATCATTCTGATCAGCCATGAAATTCCGGAACTTATCAAATTGTCTAAAAAAGTTTATTTGGTTTCGGAGGGGCAAATCCATTCCAGTGGGCATCCAATGGAAATTTTTAGACAAAAAAATCTTAATTCGATGGAAGCCGAGGTGATGCAAGTAAACGAAGATACAGATGAGGTAGCTTTATGGTTTCCTCGTCCATTTATGGTGCTAAAGGGGATTCAGGAACAAAAGTTAGGTGTAGGAGATTTGATTCAAACGGAAATACATTTGCCCAAAGACAAATTAGATTTTTGATTAGATTATGGACAGGAATGACTGAGAGGAAGACTATACTTATTGGAAAGATAACATTCAACAATGTGTCGGTCACCAGTGGACAGGACTTGGTCGAAATAGATCAAATCTCCCATAAAACCATCTAAATAGTCACCATCAGATGCAGGTGCTCCTGAACCCCAATAGTATCTACCGATGTCCAATTGTCCACCAGAACAACTGTAAGCGGGAGCGCCAAAACTAGTGGAAGCAACAACGCTACCTCCTTTAAAAATATTTCCGGAAGTACCATCATAATCGAGAGCCATAAGAACGAATTCATTGATAGAACTGTAATTTCCGTTGGTGACCATCCGAATAGAATTTAATTGTAGGTCAAATAAGGCGAGTTGATTTCCAGCTGAATCAGGTAAGTACAGTAACTTACCTGATGTGCCATTATGAAAAATTCCATCGCTGCCAGCTACGTTCATATCATTATATACAGCAAAGATTGTGTTAGCAGCAGTGTTTAATTCAGGTGTACAGGCTCTAGTTAAGAATGTTCCTACTGTATCCACAAAACGTAAACTTTTGGATCCATTGATCCCTGTGGAATTAAAAATTGGCTGTTGGGCTCCCGTACCTTGGCTGACATGCAGTCCGTTCCCGCTCCGGTCATCCACAACGCCCACACAATTAGCTCCTCCACTGCAAGCTCCTGGACCAAAAGAAGCGGCTTCTGGCATAAGATAAAATTTCAAACTACTACTAGCAGGTGTTTGGTTCCACGAACTTACCTGAGTCGGGTAGTGGCCGGAAAGAGTTCGAATTTCCGAAAGAGATAAAACACGATCATAAATTCTTATTTCATCCAGATCTCCGGAAAAATTAGCAGCACCATTGATGAGTCTTCCTACTTCCAAATTAGGACTTACGGCAGTAGTCCAAGATTTGTTCATGGAAGTTCGCAAAACACCATTTTCATAGATATAAACCGTTGAGGAATCATACACACCACAGAGGTGCATCCATTGGTTCATAAATCCTTCGTGAAAGATGGTGACATCGTCAGTGGTTCCAAACATTCCAGTCACGGTGGAAGTGATCACAAGCCCATTCCCTGACGAAGCAGCCATCGTCCCAAATCCTACAATGTATTGGCCGGCGGAGTTGGAAGTATTGAACCAGGCGCAAACGGTTCTCGGACTATTTCCTGTGGGTAAACCACTCGGAGATAATTTTTGCATATAGGAGGCACCATTAAAATAATAGGCTCCACTGGGATGACCACTTCTATCATTTGTAGTGATGGCACCAGAGATGTTTAAGTGGTTTCCGGCACTTCCGTAGTCTTTGGCATTCCCATTAAACGGGTAATAGGTGACGAGTCCAGAAGGTATTTGAACGGCTAGTTTTTGGATTTCATCGTTATCGAGGCCACCGTTAAAAAAACGAAGGTCGGAAACTTTTCCTTTGAAATAAAAACCATTTCCTGCATCTCCCGCTTTAAAAGTGTTTGCTGGCGGGTTTGGGTTCGTGGAAAAAGCGAGAGGATCTGCTTTACCGTTGATGTAAATTTTCCAATTTGGATAAGAACGTGTGAGTACTACATGTGACCATTGATTCAAAGGAAGACTCATGGTCGTGTTGCCACTGGAAGCAACTGCACCTAGGGAAATACTTAGCTTTCGAGTGGCTCCATCAAATATAACACCATAACCATTGGAACCACCCATTCCATTATAAAACAAAAACTGAGAACCGGCATTTCCCGCAGGATAAACCCATGCGGAAACGGTTAAATTATCGGAAATCTGAGGTGTAATATTTGACGTCGACTGGATGACTTCGGGACTTCCATGAAATTCATAAGCTCCACTGGCGAGGCCATTTTCATCCATTGTGGGAGTAGGTGCACCAGTCACCAAACCATGGTTTGTTCCTATCGAATCATTTGAATTTCCATCAAAGGTATAGCGAAGTAATTCGGAAGGTTCTAAGTAACGGATGGAATGATTTCCAGAATCCGA
The DNA here is from genome assembly GCF_004770765.1 of Leptospira noumeaensis. Taxonomy (NCBI): domain Bacteria; kingdom Pseudomonadati; phylum Spirochaetota; class Leptospiria; order Leptospirales; family Leptospiraceae; genus Leptospira; species Leptospira noumeaensis. The sequence continues at coordinate 15,699 of NZ_RQFK01000007.1, forward strand.
AATATAAATATTAAGACCATCGGAAAGTAGATATCCAGGAAAATTCAAAAGACCCATTCCACCAGTATTGTCAGAATATCCCGAACTACTTCCCACAAGGGTTGTGACTTTACTGGTTGATAAGTTTAGATGTCTGATTTTATGTCCTGACCATTCAGAGATAAACAAATTGGTTCCGTCGGTTGTGAGTCCATGCGGGTCATTGAACTGGGCCGCCGTTCCTATTCCATCTGTAGACGCTTGCACACCATCACCAGCAATTGTATCCACTGCATTAGTACCACTTAAGGAAAGTCTGCGAATTTTATGTCCGCCCACTCCCGCAAGATCCGTAATATAAAGGTATCCACCTAAACCAATCGCAGTTATGGGAGACACAAAGCGAGCATTAGTTCCCGTTGTGTCGTCGGCGAAACTACAAAGAGTGGCCCCTCCAGCAATGGTACTAACGGCAGTTGTATTAGGGTTGATCACACGAATGGTACAATTTCCACGATCAACTACATACAAACTCCCATTAAAAATGGTAATGGAGGAAGGATTATTAAAAGAGGCTAAAATTCCGGAAACGTTATCCGCCGAAGCCGCACTTCCGCTTCCAGCTAACGTCGATACTACGGATGTTGCCAGATTGACTTTTCTAATCCGTCTACCAGAAGATTCTAAAACAAATAAATTGTTACCATTTGTTGTGAGACCAACAAGACCGTTAAACTGCGCTGCGGTTCCCACTCCATCTTGGCAATTGGTTGTGACAGTACCCGGGCAAACAGTTCCTCCACCTGAATTTCCACCGGCAAGGATGGTTGTGGTTCCATTCGATTTATCAATCTTTCTGATGACTGCATTTACACTATCTGCAACATAAATAAAATTGCCATCAGTGATAATTGTTGCTGGCCCGTTGAAACGTGCTGCTGTTGGCCCCGCGGTGGCAACGGCTCCCCCTGTGACAGCGCCACCACCACCAGCATTCGTAGGATAAGATCCAACTCTGGTTCTTAGAAAAGATTTTCTTCCTATCAAACTAGTTCCGAGATCTGCACTTGGATTCGGGTGAATATTCCCTCCCACAAGGTATCCTGTTACACAAGTGATGAATATTGTTACATTGGCAGCGACAATAGTTCCCACTGATAAATTAGGATCATCAAACGAACAGATTGTACCAACCGGTTGTGATGTAATGGTCACTGCATAATTGTTGCCCGTTGGTACAAGTGTTGTAAATTTAGTAAGGCCAGTGGTGGAAATATTTAAAGTATCGACGGCATTATTTTGAACCGTAATGGTTCCGCTTAAGCCGGAGACATTCACACCGACTTCATAAAAGTTTGAGCCAAGCCCACAGGTGATACTTACGTTTGTTATATTGCTACTTTGTACAACACCTTGGGAATTGGCAATGGAACAAATGAGTCCAACACCATTGGTCACAAAACTAACGTCGTAACTTTGTCCTGAACTGAGTTTGGTTGGAAAAATAAAGTTTCCATCGGAACTCACTGTCACCGATTCTTGGTTGTTCGTAACTGTGACGGAAGTTCCCGGTAGGAGTCCAGAGACCACTCCACCGATACTATGTCCTGTAAACTGTGGGCCTGTAAAAAAACGTAGGAATGCTAAAAAATCTAGTGGGCTGCGAGTGAGCGAAGGTAACGAACAGGAACAAAGAAGAAAAAATACCAATGGCAATGTGATTTTCTTCATTTGATTCCCTATAAGTATCACTATTGTCCTAGGTTTTGGATTTTAATCAAGATATTTCATAGGGAAAAACTCGGAAGTTTTTTACTTTCAGATCGTTCGATGGATTTTCATTGAAGGAAGAAAGTCCAAACTGACTAGTTGTTCAAACAAAAAGTTTTATCTGCCTTGCTATTTTTTAGGACAAATATAATACTGGTAAGTGATTCGAAGTAATATAGTTTTTTTAACCTCTAAGTAGTCCTCACTTTCTTGCATCCTGATCTCCTTTAAAAGTTTTCCTCTGCATTTTCGTTGTGTTTTTACCTAATCTCCTTCCGGGAAAGTCGTTTCTAATCCATTAAAATGTAAGAGTCAAAATTAAAATTTGAGGAAATCAAATGTCAGTAAATATCTATGTAGGCAACCTTTCTTACGAAATGACGGAAAACAAGTTGAATGAGCTTTTTTCAGTACACGGAGCAGTATCTTCTGCAAAAATCATTACAGACCAGTACACTGGTGGATCTAAAGGTTTCGGTTTTATCGAAATGAAAGAACGTAAAGATGCAGACAATGCAATCAATGATTTAAACGGAAAGAATATTCTAAACCGTGAAATGAAAGTGAACATTGCAAAACCAAAAACCAATAATTGGAATTAAGTTTTTAGTAACTTTCTTTGATTTCAGTTTCTAGAGCCAATGGACTAAGAACTGAAATCAAAGTTTCAATCAAAAATATTTTTTCTATTGTTCAATGCAAAGTAAAGAATAAGAGTTGGTACAGCTTAAACCAGCACTAGAAAGGGATCCGCTCCCAGTTTGGTTGTATTGTGTTGTTGTTACCGTCCCGGTTGCGCCATTACTATAATTGGAACAGCTCGAGTTTGAAAAAGTATTCCATGTTCCCGCCATTCCACTGATCCCGGTCACAGCAGCCGTTGTCCAACTATTGGTTAACGTTCCAAAAATAAAAAGCCCATTTGCATTGGTTGTCATAATTGGAGTCACTCCATCGGCTCTCACATAATTTGTATTAGGTTTCAATACCCAATCAATTTGTCCGTCTCCCACATTGGCAGTGATGGAAGCCCTACGGCAAGGCAATGAACTACATCCAGATTCATCTACAAGTAATGCTTTGTATGTGGAACCACCAGACGGTTTGCCACCATCACTATTACAAATGGAATCGGCACCGGCAACGCTCCCAATTGTGGGTATTGAGTATGTAGCCCCAGTAATAAATGTTTTTAAAGTTGCCATAGATGGTGAAAAAAACACTTCGTCTGACAAACCACTTTCCTTTCGGATCAAAGAATTTTCGGCAGAAATTTTATAATAATAGGTAACACCGTTGATGATTCCTGAATGTGTGAGTTTTGCTTCTTGTGTTACTATTTTGTTTGCCGTAACAATATTTACATTGGGTGTTGTTGACCAATAAACATTATACTGGCTGGCACAATAACTATCATTCCAATTTAATGTGATTTTCCCATTGTTTGGCGTACCATTTAAATTTTTCGGAATAGCCGGTGGAGAAGTGGATATTTGGCAATTTGTTATGATTAGATCATTAGTTAAACCACATTTTGTATTCACATCGTTGGGATTACAGATATCCTCAAGTTTACAAGTTTGTAACAGAATGAAGGCAAAAATGGAAACTTTTATAATTTTAGATTTCATGATCTAATCAGTAAATTTATTGACAAAATTAAGTTTTGTCAATGATAGAAATTAAAAAATAAACGAAGTAAGAAATTTGGCCGACCAAACTTTGTTATCTTAATTTTTTTTCGGAAACTCTAAAATAAACTTACTACCTTTCTCTGGTTCAGATTCCACTTTGATGTTTCCACCATGGAGACGCATGAGTTCCAAACAAAGTTTAAGACCAATCCCAAATCCTTTTTCACCCAAGGTTCCCAGTGATGGCTTAGGGTTAGTAAAAATTTCTTTCTGATATTCTAGTGAAATCCCTTGGCCACCATCCTCAATCGCGATTGTAGTAAAATCACTTAGTTCTTCTGAACTGACTCGGATCCAACCATTAGGATTACTGAATTTAATTGCGTTTGTGATTAGGTTACGAAGGATTTCTTTCAAAATGGAAGGATCTGCATAGACGGTTGCCGTTTCAGAAATGTCCCAATCCATTTGTAAGGATTTTTTTTGTAGATCATATGAGACTGAAGCCTTCAGAGAATTTGTAACTTCGATAAGACGATTATCTGTTACTTGTAAAAGAAATTGTCCTTGGTTTCTTCGGAACCGGTTTAGGTTTAATAAATGTTCCACAGTGGACATGGCATTTTCTAAAATAACAAACACTTGTTTGTAAATATGAGTTTTTTCTTCTTCGGTAGAATCTTTGTCCGTTACGATGGTTAAGGCAGAATAAACAGTACTAAGTGGTGAACGTAAATCATGTGCCACAAGAGATATGAACTTGTCTTTCCATTCATTGGCCTCTTCGGCAATTTGTTTTGCTTCTTTGTATTCATTTGTACGCAGAATGACTGTTTTTTCCAGAGATTCATTGAGTGCCGTAAGTTCTTTTCCAAGGGTTTCGTTTTTGATAAACGATTTTGTGAAATACGATGCGAGAACTAAAGATTGAAATAAAACTGTGGAAAGATAAGAATATTTAAGGATTAAAAAGTAATTGAATATCCCGTAGAGAAAAAGGGTATCATTGATCGCTGCTAAAAATAAAAAAACTTGGATCAGTAACAAAGGAATGGCCATTTCTTTTTTCTGAACCGCTGCATAAGTGATACAAACGATCGAGTAAAATAAACCAAGGATGGTGAGAAATATACCATAGAATGTAGTTTGTGATCCCCATTCAGACGGTGTCACTAAAACAAATATAAACAATGATGAAGAGGTTATTACTAAAAAATTGGTAATTCGTTTGGAAAAGTGATTTGGAAATCTTTCTGTTAAAAATAAAAGATAAGCAGGTAATGCTAAGAAAAAAACCAAAGACAGCGCAAACGCCAATCGATAAGGAACATTCGGAAATAAATAATATAGAGAATCTCCGTTCAGTGAAATGGAGTGTAAAGCAATAACGAAACTATACAATCCAAAGTAAAAAATTAACGACCGGTTCCTTCTAAATAAAAACACCACAAAGTGATAGAATGCCATAAACAAAAGAGCACCAGTGAGTAGGGAATCTCTTGTGATTTCTAAAAACGATTGGTGGTATATATTTTTTTGAAGTCCTAAAACAGGTGGGTACCAAAAAGCTCCATCATCATGATAATAATTAGAAATATGGACAAGGATTTTTGTTTCTATCTCCGGATGAGTAAGAAGAACAATCCCTGAACTACGAGTGGGTACCATTGTTTCCTTAGTGTTTCCAACTTCACCTAGTTTGAGTTGCAAAACTCCATCGACATAGATAGACATTGCTGCTCCACCGGTTTGAAAGAATCGAAGGGCATATATATTTTCTTTTGCGGATTCAGGGAATAAAATATTTAATTGGTAAGTAGCATATCCTCTGCCTTCCCCTTTATTTTTCCATCTTTCTCCAATTTTTTGAAAACTGGACAACTGTTCGGAATTTATCTTTGTGGAATTAGAACCCTTGGCATTTTCCGAAAGGGTAGATTTTGGTGGAATGAAATGTTTCCAGTGAAAAACCCACTCACCATTAAGAGGATGTGATTCTTGGAAATCCCAATTCCTAAAATCAATTTGTCCTTTGGTTGCCACAGGAGTGTTTTGTGGGAGTTGTACGCAACCACAAAGACAAAGTAACCCAATAAAAAGTTTCCAATTCATTTTTAAAAAATCCGATGAAATCAATTCCACCCAGCACTGCCATCGTAAAAATCTGGATCATGTTGTCACAGGTATTTTGAACTTGTCAAAGCTCCGAATTGATTCGGATTCTGAAACAACTAGTCAAAATTAGAATGGGAACCCAACTTAAATTCATCCTAAACTAATTGGTGCAGGCAGAGGGTGATGTATTATTGCAAGTGAATCCAGGCTCAATGGTAAAAGTATTACTACAGCCATCACCATTCATATGGTTTGCATCATCATATACTTCGTAAGATGCTTTTATCCCATTTCCGCAGAGAGTACAATCAGCGGTAACATTAGTTATATTTAAAGAAACAATATTTTCTGTCACGTTTTTGGAAAGATGGTTCTCTTATTCTTTATCAAACTCAACGAATACAAAGTCTATTGTGTTCGGATCATGATCAGTGGAAACCAATTCAATTTTATCTCCATCCTTTCCAAATTGGGATGTTTTCGATAGTTTTGTTTTAGTTGCTGATTGGAATTTTTCTAAATAAGAATTTGATTTAGAGCGATTGACGGTACCATTGATTGATTTGTAGTCTAACTGCTTTTTTGCGAAAACAATAACGATACTATCTTTTTTACCAAAGTTATCCACTTCTAAACTTTGTTTTTTGGGAAAAACTCTTACACCACTGGTTCCGCAATAAGGGCTATGTTTTTCAGTATAGGGAAATAAAACATAGGAGCTACCATCTGTTTCTTGTCCAAAAATATAAAGATATATTGGTTTTTCGTTTTTTACACTGACTTTGAATCGAGTCCCAATTTTAATTGGATTTTTCGTTTTGTAGACATTGTCTTTAATTTGTTCTAATTGGATGAAATCTTTGGTGGCATTGTCGACCAGACCTAGTTGGTAAGAAAAGGTTTCGTTAGGTGCAAAAGTTTTTGGAGGGTAAAGAGCATAGGCCTCTCTCACAAATAGATTAAAATCTTCATAACGAAGCCAAAAAATTCCTTTATGGCCAAATCGTTCTCCCCAGGAATTCATGATTTGGATGGCACCACCTTCTTTGTTATCATCATAACCGATGGCAGTCATTGCATGACCACCCCAGTCTCCCGATGAATCTTTTCCTTTTTTATAACGTTTGACTGCTTTGTAATCCTCTGAAGTGGGAATCCAAACTGCTTTGTTTAGGTCTAAAAAAGTTCCACCAACTTCCATCGAAATCACGACAGGAGAACCTTGAGATAAATATTGTTTTATCGAATCAATGTCTGTTTCGTATTTTTCATCATCTTCTGTTAGTCGCTGATAACCTTCAATTCGAAACTCTTTTGCTTTTTCTTTTTGTTCTGACGAAGGTTTGTTGCGGCACGAATTTTCATTGTAAGGAAATTCTGAAAATTGTAAATTCCCTTGTTTTTTTAAATCTTCCAGTAAGTCGACAGGGTAAGCCCCATCACAATTTCTATCTGTGTTTTGATTGAAAAGGTAAGCAGGACTAAAACTAACTTTGTTTGGATCTTCTCCTGTTGCTTTTGCAAGTAAAATGGTACGAGCTGCATAGGAAACTGCCCAGCCTGTGCATGAACCTTGTTCCCCTTGGCTTTGTCTTCTGGGCGCGTATTTGAGTAACGAAATTTCGGAAGGTAATGTATTCTCAGAATCTTTTGAAAGAGGTTCATAAATAGGAGTTTCGTCATATTTTTTTGCATCAAACTTTGCACCTAATTTATGAGGGCCATCTGACAGAGATTCGGTGGAATGATCTTCTTCTGTATTAGAATCATCTGAAATACTTCCAATACAAATGAGTCCAAGTAGACCTATCAGCAGAATCGGGATCATTACCTTGGGGTATTTGAAAATAAGTCCACCGAGGAAGGCGATAATCGCTATTAGAAAAAAAGAACTTCCTTCTGATTTTGATTCTTCTTCTGGCTCCTTGTCGTCATCTGTCATTCGAATTGGCATTGTGATTCTCTATTTGAAGTTGATTGTGCTTTTTGTTTTGTTGTTGGTAACGTTGGCTGTTTTCTTTTTTGCATCGATGGAATTGATTGATTCAAATTCGATGGGAATGACTAGTTTGCCTGTTTTATTTATTGCACCATACTTTCCTCCTACGATCCTTGAATGTTCTTCCTCTGGTTGTAATTTACAGCCATTACATACGATAGAAAAACCATTTTCGAAAGGAAAAACAAAATCATAAGTTGCTGGGATTTGTTTTTTACAACGAGAATCAAAAAAACCGAACTTACCATTTTCTACAAACCTTGCGAGTTTTTCTGAATAATAATCAGGTCCATTATCATAAACAAAGGTTTCCAAAAGAATTTTGTTTTTGGTATCGATACATACCCACTTGTTCTCATTCACAACAAAACTGACTGATTCTTTAGTGAAGTCCATCACATGTTGGTATTGGGGTTTGATGATGACTTTGCCCGATTTATTTTTAAAACCATAAAGCCCATTTTCTTCAAAAGAGATGGGAAGATTGGGCCTGGCAAATAATGGTATAAAGAGAATGAAGAAAGTAAAAAGAAATTTCATAACACCTACTGATTAAAAATTAGATAATAAACCATTGTAACTAAACCAAGACTTGTAATTAAAGGAACGATGACTCCTGGAAAGGTAAATCCAAAAACCCAAAATAACCCGATGACAAGTCCTATATGAAAACCTATTGGTACTGTAATCATTGTGATCATAGACCAAGCAGGATTTTGATCGAATTGTGCAATGATGAAAGGTCCAAAAAAACCAATGAGCCCACCTAATGCAATGAATCCTGCGATAATCAAAACAGATTTTACGATTGTTCCTATCATAATCTTATTTGACGCAGTTCCAACCAGTCTGCCATTTACGATCGTTTGTGTGGTTCCACTTTCCTTCTAAATGTGTTGGGTCTGGAGTCATACGTTTGATTGCTAGTTTGAACTCAAACGCTCCGGAATCACCAGTTTCTGATTCAGACCAGACCCCACTAAATGTATTGTCAGTGATGGTTCCTCTAATACTCCCTCCGTTGGTATCATAAACACCAGTGACTGAAATTCCATTTTGTTTGAGTGTTAGTTTCCCAAAGTCACCACAATCCCAAGTGCCTGATAAATTTTTTGTAAATCCACCATGTGGTTTTGCTTCATACTGTTGTCCCTTTTGCGCCGTAATGGATACAATCAGCGTAAAAAAAATACAAATCGAAATGATCATTGAGAATTTTAATTTCATCTAGCCTCCTTTAGATTACAAAAGTTTAAAGTTCTAAAATCGATTGTCAAGTTCTTTGGGTATCTTTTCTGTTTTGACTTTGTTCATTTCTTTATAACAAACGGGATTAAAAGTGTAGTTACATTATTAACGTTTAGTATTACACCGTAATTTTTGTAAGATGATTCGTTGGATTTAATACCAGTAGATTCTGTGTGAATGAATCGTTCTTACTTCATTGGTGGAATTATATTGATCAATGGTCGATGTTTTTGCCTTTCCTTGTTCTTCTTTAGGATCGAATTCGATTGACAATCTCCTACTATCCGTTAGCATTCCGGGAAATGTTTCCATGTATTCGTTTAGAAGGATTAACAAAAAAATATTCTGCCGACATTCTGGTTTCTGGATCTACGATTGCTGGTTTAGAAAGGCCTGAATTATTTCAGACTAAGTTTGTTGCGGAAGAAACTGTAAAAGGAAAGCTAAAGCCGATCGAAGTTTTTCTCGTCACACACGAGTCCTAGAATTTTAAAAAAATAAATGACTCTAACTAGGTATTAAGATCATTAGAGTTAGGTATAGACTCTGAATATTGATCATAAAATATCTCTCCCAACATCTTTAGATTTAAAACAGTCTTGTGAAGTTTTTGGTATTTCCCAGTTCCGTGGAAACCAGGAAACTATCATCAAACATGTTCTCTCGAACAAACATACTCTCGTCCTTATGCCGACGGGGATGGGTAAATCTTTGTGTTATCAAATCCCGGCTCTCATTTTGCCTGGAACATGTGTTGTCATTTCTCCTCTGATTGCTCTCATGAAAGACCAAGTCGCTGCCTTACAAAGTAAAGCTGTTCCAACAACATTTATCAATTCGAGTTTGGGAAAAAAGGAAAGGTTGGATCGGTATGAGAAACTAAAATCCGGAGAGTATAAAATAGTATATATTTCACCGGAAAGATTTCAAAAAAAAGAATTTTTGGATGCACTCAGGGGAATCAATATTTCTCTTCTTGCCATTGATGAGGCGCATTGTATCAGCCAATGGGGTCATGATTTTAGGCCTGACTATACTAAGGTTGCTTGGTTTCGTGAAATTTTAGGTTCTCCAACTACAATTGCACTGACGGCAACTGCCTCCAAACGAGTACAAGGCGATATCATCACTCAACTGGGATTTCCCAAAGAGGAAATTCAGATTTTTGATAATGGTTTGTTTCGTCCTAATTTGAAGTTATCTGTAAAGGATTGTTTTGATTCGGAATCAAAATACAAAACAATTTTAGACGATTTAAATCAATCGAAAGGAGCAAGTATTATCTATTTTAGTTTGATTGGCGAATTAGAAAAGTTTAGCCACTTTTTGGATACAAAAAATAAAAGACATTTTTCGTATCACGGCAAACTTTCTCCAGATCAAAGAAATAAAATCCAATCATTATTTCTTAAATCGGAGGAGGGGCTACTACTTGCTACTAACGCTTTTGGAATGGGAATTGATAAACCAAATATTCGTAATATTTACCATGCACAAATTTCAGGGAGTATTGAATCGTATTATCAAGAAATTGGCCGCGCTGGGAGAGATGGGCACCCTTCTGATTGTAGGCTTTATTATTGCCAAGATGATCTCAGTGTACAAATGGAATTTATTGAATGGCAAAACCCAGATGTGTTGTATTTGAAAAAGTTATTTCATACGCTGGTGCAAAAACAAACTGAATTACCAAGTTTGGATTATGAAACTTTACAATCTTATATGACTTATAAGAACAAAGGAGACCATCGAATCCAAACAGCTCTAAGTTTATTGGCAAGCAAAGGTCTTATTTCTGGGGATATCGAACGCGGAACTTTACAAATTGAGTCCACTTGGTCAGATTCGATTTTTTCAGAATCAGAATTATTGGATAAAAAAAAGGAAAACCAGAAACGACTCTATCAAACGGTTCTTTATACAAAAACACAAGATTGCAGAAGAAAGTTTATCCATGAATATTTTGATTCTCCTTTTGAGATTTGTGGGAATTGTGATTTGTGTTTAGGTCGGATCCGCGACTAAATGAATCAGAAAAATAATTTGGAATGACAAATTTATTTCTCCGATAATTATGAAAATATATCTCTGCCTAATGTATCGTTTTCTATGAAACAGCAAGTTTTTCTAAATATTGGTGAAGCTTATTTTACCTCTGGAAATTATGAAGTCCGGACTATTTTGGGATCTTGCGTTTCTGTCTGTTTATTTCACGAAAAAACAAAACATAGCGCCATCAATCATATTCTGTTACCTGGAAGTAACGATAAAATAGAAGAAAAAAAAAGTTCACGGTATGGGATAACTTCTATGGAGCTTATCATCAACGAATTTGTTAAACTCAATATTCCTCGTAACGAATTAAAAGCAAAAATATTTGGTGGATCTCAGACTTTGAAACTAACAACGAGTAATGCTGGTCCTAAAAACGTAACGTTTGTTAAAAGTTTTTTGCAAACAGAAAAAATCCCAATCATCAGTGAAGACACGGGTGGAGAGTTGTATCGAAAGTTGGTTTTCCATACGGATAGTTATGATGTTTTTATAACAAGGTTACCTGCGAACCTATCTACTGAAATTCTCACACAAGAAAGACATTTTGAAACGAAGGTTCGCGAAAGGATGGTTAAAAAAACGGCTATTTATACATTTTAGGTAGTGATCCGTTTCAATACTTCGATCAAATCTTCATCATCAAAAGGTTTGACGATCCAAGCTTTTACACCAGCGTCTTTTCCTGCTTGGCGTAAATGATCGCTAGATTCTGTGGAAACAATCACAATATTGGCTCCAGCTCCTTTTGGGTGTGCTAAAAAATCACGAGATAATTCGATTCCATTTTTTCCTGGCATGTTGACATCAAATACACAACCATCAAAAGGACCATTGAGTTCTAGACTTTTTATTGCCTGCTCTGCATTTTCTGCTTTGAATATTTCGTAACCCTCATCACCAAGTACCATCTCCATGAGTTTTAGGGCAGTTGGTGCATCATCACAAAGTAATATTTTTTTTGACATATTGAATCTCCTCTTTCATTATAAATATTGTAAAATAACATCGGGTATGGCGGAAAGGCTTACTTGTTTTTCTACACCACCTAACAAAAATGCTTCTTTAGGCATTCCGTAAACTACACTAGACTCTTCATCTTGGCCAATGGTTCGTCCGCCAGCATCTCTGATTCCTTTTAATCCACTGGCTCCATCTCTTCCCATTCCTGTGAGTAGAATTGCTAAACAATGATCTCCCATCTTCCCTTTTGAGATTGAGTTGAACATAACATCTACTGATGGACGATGGCCACTAACTTTATCAAACATTTCGATTTCTAAATAATAACGGCCTGCCATACGACGAACAAGAAGATGTTGGTCACCGGGTGCTAAATAAACATGACCTTTTTCTAGAATATCTCCATGCGCGGCTTCTTTTACCGGAAGACCGGTGGTTTGGTTGAGCCTTTGCGCAAACAAGGTTGTAAAATGTTCAGGCATATGTTGTACAACAACAATAGGTGGCAGGTCGTTGGGTAATGCATGTAAAATGAAATCTAATGCTTGGGTTCCCCCAGTTGAGGCTCCAATGGCAATTAGTTTGATGTTTGTTTGTTTGCCTTTTGGGCTTACCAGTTTTGGTTGGGAATTTGTGATGTATTGTTTGGGTTTTGCACCTAAACCTAACTTTTTAATTTTGTTTGTTAGTTCGTCTAACATTCGCAAAAAATCAGCTTCAGTACCATCTGGTTTTTTTACAAAATCCATCGCACCTCTTTCAAGTGCTTGGATTGTTGCATTGGCACCTGTCTCTGTATAGGTGCTAAGCATAATTACTGGAGTAGGGAAGTTGGGCATAAGCCAGTCCAAAAATTCGATGCCTGACATTCCAGGCATGTCCACATCTAAACTAATTACGTCAGGAAGGAGTTGGGGAATCAATCGTTTGGCTTCCAAGGCATTTGCTGCTGTTCCAACAACTTGTATGTTTTTATCACCAATAAACATCTCAGAAAGAACTTTTCGTACAACCGATTGATCATCAACAATGAGTAACTTTATCATTAGTCGATTCTTTGCATTTTTTGAAAAATGGATTTAACATCCAAGATCAAACTAACATTCCCACTGCCGAGAATAGTAAATCCGTTTACCCCATTTGCTTCTTCTAAAATTCCTTGTAGTGGTTTGATGACAACGTTTTGGTTGCCGATGATTTCATCAACTCGGATCCCTATTAGTTTTTTTTCATATTCAAGGACAATCATAAGTGGATCCAAACCATCATAAGGAATTTCTTCTCTGTGGTTTAAAATTTGATTGATGTCAAAGATGGGGATGAATACTCCTCTAACATCGATTACCTTTTGATTGTCTTCCAAGGGAATTTCTTCTCTATCACGAAGGCTAATGAACTCTCTCAGTTCTGTTGTTTGGATTGTAAAAAATTTAAATCCTATGCGAACAACGGTTCCTTCCATAATTCCAAGGGATAATGGAATTCTTAAGATAAAACTAGTGCCCATGCCGTAACGACTATGGATTTCAATTTTTCCGCCCATCCTTTCTACGTTTTGACGAACAATATCCATGCCGACACCACGGCCAGAAATATCCGTTACTGATTCTGCAGTTGAAAGACCCGGTACAAAAATTAGATTATACACTTCTTTATCTGAAAGTTGATCAGTATCACCAGAAAGAATTCCTCTTTCGATTGATTTTTTGATTATTTTTTCTCTGTTCAGTCCTCTTCCATCGTCACGAATCATCACCCAAACTTCGTTAACGGATTGTTTTGCGCTGAGTTGGATGGATCCTACTTCAGGTTTATTTGATAATAAACGTTCTTCTGTGTTTTCAATTCCATGATCGATTGAGTTTCTTAGAATATGTATAATAGGATCTGCAATTAAATCAACAATGGATTTGTCGATTTCAGTTTCTTCTCCACTGATATACAGCGCCACTTTTTTATTGGCTTTTTTTTGTAGATCTCGTATGAGACGAGACATTTTATGAAAAACCCCACTAATTGGTATCATTCGTGTGGAGAGTGCAACTTCTTGTAGATCTAAAACAATTTTACGAAGTCGATTGATCGAAGAATTAAAATCTTCGTTTCGTAACGATTTCAACATCGGGTGTTGGGTCACGTTCGATTCCGCAATGACTAGTTCGCCAACTAAATCCATCAGAGCATCTAACTTTTCATTGGCGACTTTGATTTCTTTTTTGTGGACTGCTGTGGGAGCATTCATTCCATCTTTGTCGATCGGGGTTTTTGTTTGGGTAACTGAATCCTGGAGTTGTTTTTCCGTATTAATTTGAGGTTTAAGAATCTCAGGATTTTTAACTTCTTCAGATTGAGGAGGTGTGGGCGTAGATGACTCACCAAAAATTTCAAATGCTGGTTTTTTTATTACGGATGCGGCAGAAACATTTTCAGATTCTTCTCCAAAAATTTCGTAACTTTTTTTCTTTGGTTCACTTGTTTTGACTTCTGCTTCTGAAACATTTGTATTTTGCATCAATTGCTTGATTTCTCGTTTGAGAACTTCAATGATTGTTTCCGACTCTTCATCTAGTTCCGGGTTAGATTTGGTTTCATCTACCTTTTGTAACAATCTTCGGAGCTGGTCACAGGTGTTAATTAATACTTGGCATATATCTTCGTCCGGCAGTAATTTTTCTTTTCGCAAAATATCCATTAGGGTTTCTGCTTCGTGAGAAATTTTTACTAAACTTTCCAGTTTGAGTAATCCACTAGAACCTTTAAAGGTATGGACGGCCCTGAATAAGTTATTAATTAACTCTTCATCATAATCACCTGATCTATCATTGATTTCTTCAATAGAAAGAATTGCTGATTCGCAAACCTCTATGAGTTCAAATCCCTCAGGGATAAAATCGAGTAAGAGCTGTTCTCTTCCCATAACTTAACTCAGAATTTTTCAGTCAAAGCAGCGTGTTCATGCCCAGAACCAAAAACATTGGAGGATTTATTATTTTTCCCAAATTCAGCTGCAATGTTTTTGAGATCACCAGGTTTGTTCGGAACGTTTTTTTTCTGTTTATTGTGCGTGAGTTTTTCTTTATCAATAGAGACTAGTGTTCCCATAATTTCCATTAGGTGGGTTGATTGTTCTTTTAACTGATTGGAAGTTGCTGCTAACTCTTCAGATGATGATGCTGCAATTTGAGTTGTTTGATCCATTTGAGTCATGGCTAGAGAAATTTGGTTGATTCCTGAGGATTGTTCGCTAGATGCATCGGCGATGGATGAAACTAGTTCCGCGGTTTTTTGAATGCTAGGAACAATTTCTTCAATGACTTTTCCGGCTTCTTCCGCTAGGGAAACACTGTTAAAAGAAAGTTGGTTGATTTCTTGGGCAGCCACCTGACTTCTTTCGGCAAGTTTTCTAACTTCGTCAGCTACGACAGCAAATCCTTTTCCGTGTTTCCCGGCACGAGCTGCTTCGATAGCAGCATTTAATGCAAGTAAGTTGGTTTGGTATGCGATTTCTTCGATGATTTTAATTTTGGAAGAGATATTTTTCATTGCATCAAGAGTTTTAAATACTGATTCTCTACCTTTTGTTGTCTCATTCGCAGACTTTGATGCAATTTCGTTTGTTTCGTTTGCTGCCTGTGAATTTTGGGTAACAGAAGATGACATCTCTTCGATAGAGGCAGTAGACTCTTCGATCGAAGCTGCCTGTTCACTGGCACCTTGGCTAAGAGAAAAAGCCGTAGAAGAAACTTGTTCTGCTGCGGTGGATACAGTGGCTGCAATTTCTACGGCAGAGTTAAGTGCCTTGGTGATGCTTATGATGATCCAAGCAGCGATTAAGGTTGAAATGACAGCAGAAACTACGAAAAGGGCTGCCATAAATATAAAAATTCCTTGGTAAAGTTCGTCAGTCAGTTTGTTGGCTTCGTCCATATCGGCTGCAGCCATAGCAGCAATGTCATCTGCTACCGCATCAAAACGATCTGCCGCTGGGCGACCTTTGGCTGTTGATATGTCTTGTGCTTGTTGGGTTAAATTCTTTAAAGCAACTACTTTGACTAGTTCAAAGGCATCTGCATAATCTTTGAATGCGCTTTTCAGTTCTTCTAGTTTTTCTTTGTCTTTTGGATTCCCAATTTTTTCTAAGTCTGCAATGTATCCAAATAATTCTTTGGTATAAATGGCCCGGTCACTGATTCTTTTATTCATTAATTCGATTGATTGATCAAGAATTAGGTTTTTTTCGTTTCGAGCAAGCCACATAAATTTGGTTCGGATTTTCTCAGATAACTGAACCTTAGGTGAATATATCAAAACCAAATCGGTTACTTTTTGGTTAAAAATATTAACACTGTAAATTCCTGATCCGGTACCTATACCTATGAATAAAACTAACAAACTGAATCCGAGGATCAATTTTCCTTTCACTGTCATGGATTTAAGATTAAACATTTTTTATTCCTCTTTTTATGTTTGATTATTAATTGCTGCATCTAACGCAAGTTGGTCTTCATCTTTAAGAAGGTTTTCGATATTGAGTAAAACTTTTACATCGTCGCTGACCTTTGCTATTGACTTAATGAACTGATTGCCTTGGTGGTCTCCAAATTTTGGAGCTTCTTCCATGTTTGTTGGAGGGATTTTGATTACCTCTTTAACAGTATCAACAATAAGTCCGATGAGTTGTTGGTTTACGTTGAGAATGATGACACAAGTTTTGTCATTGTATCCAATGGATTGCATTCGGAACCGATCACGAACATCGATAAGTGCGATTACTTTTCCTCGAAGATTGATGACTCCTTTGATAAAAGTAGGCATGTCGGGGATTTCTGTTATATTTTGCATCCCTACAATTTCGGTGATGAATTTAATTTCGATCCCGTAACTTCGGTCAGCGAGTGAGAAGATTAAAAAGCGACCGTCTAACGTATCATCGTCATCGTAATCATCATTTTCATCAGAAAGAGAGTCCATATCTAAGTTGTTCATCACGTCACCTACTTGTGATCAAAAAAATCTATTTAAGCCAAAATTATAAAAATCGAAACATTGCTGAATGAATTAGTTTTTAAGAAACAATGTCAAATTCCAAAGTTACAGATACTTCTGACGATTTATCTTTGTAAATATTCGAATCCAAAACACTAAAATAAATTTTTGCGTTCATATCTTCTAAAATTTTTTTAACAATTGGCAATCCAAGCCCTAATCCAAATTCCTCTTTAGAAAACCTTTCATCTACATATCTATTCACACGGTAAAATGGTTGGAATAAAATGATTTCTTCCGATTTTTTGAAATCAAATTGGTGGATGGAAGAATCCATAGGAGAATTTAAAATTTTTAGAGAAAGTTTACTTCCTGCTCTCATAAATAGAATATAGATGCTGGAATTATCTGGCCCATATTTCATCGCATTGATTAAAAGCTCGCGAATGGCAGTTCTTAATAATTTAAAATGACATTTGAAGTGATTATCATGTCCATTTTGTAAGTTAGAGAGATGAAACTTTTGATTTTTGATGGCAGCCATGTCCGAAAGATAACTGACTTCTTCCTGGATCATAGAATGAAGTTCTTTTAATGAAGAAGCTTCCGTCTGGCTGGCACTTCCTTCAAAAACTATTTGTGCTTCCGCTAAGGTTTGAACTAATTTTTTGGTGCTACGGAAGTTGTCGTCAATCAGTTCAAAGATAGCAGAAGGAACTTCATAATGATCGCCTACTTTTTTTGCCTTTCTGATCAAAGAACCAACCGTTGTTACCAGTGCACCAAGTCCAGAGCCTTGCATGAGGGATGTATTGAGATTTGGTAAGGCTTTTTCCATCCAATCTTTATGGTTTCCTTTGCCTTCGATCTCGTGGCGCCAATTAAAGATTTTGATGATTTCTTTATGTAAATTTTCTTCGTATTGTACGACTGCTTTTTCTACTTGGGAAAGGTTCGCTAAAGTTTCAGAGTCTCCCGCGGTTTCCAAAGCAGAGATTAGAAAAAATTTTTGTGTTTGGTTGGGAAATAGAAAAGGAGCTACTTTGATATGCAATTGAAAATTTGAAAAAGAAAAACTAGAGGCAAAGGGAATTTCGGTTTCCATTGCTTTAGTTATGGTTTCTCTCAAGTTTACATAACTTTGAGGAAGTAGTTCTTCAAAAGATTTCCCAATGGTACTCGAATCCAACTGCCAAGGATTTGTTTCTGAGGTATGGATTTCTAAAATTTCTCCAGTGGCTGAGAGCAAGATGTAGGTTCCAGTAGGTAACGAGGGGAATAAAGAACCGGCAAAAGATTTAATCATATCATCCGTGGACATTTCTGTCGTCTCAGCCTCAGGTTTTGAATTAGAATACATTATGAATGGACTCTATTTATAACATAATAAATTCATAAATTCAAGGGGGCGTATGAAAAAAAATTCATAAATTAAGATATAAAGAGGTTTTCAGAACTATGTCGTATAGAATTTTGGAAACTTGATCGGAAACGGCTTTTGGCCAATCTGTTTTCTTGATTCTTTTTTGCAATACACAATTGATTCTATAATTTATAATATATTGATACGCGAATTTTATTATTTTCTGTAGTCTTATTTCCTAGTTAAATCAGTTTTTATACTAAGATGGTACGGTCTGTACGGCTGATTTTATTTACCGTTACCTGCCGCAGTTTTTCTTTGCACACTTAGGGCAGAGTTGTTTGTGTTCTAAATTTGTGAACTATCACTTTTGTACTTTTTTGAAAGCGTTGTAGTGAGAGAAAGGTGATTTGAACCAATTTCAGTTTCCCACCGCTATGAATCAAATGGTCACGGTTGATGGCAAACAACAATGTGGGAGTGAACACCTTGGTCGTTGCCGTTGTTAGAAAGGGAATTAATCCATCGAGAAAATTATGATTATTGCGAGACACAACGAACGTACAAACTATTTACTTTGGCATGGATTTCATAGAAACTATTAAAGGTAGTAGTAAAATTAATATACCAAGCTAGATTTGCATTACTGGCAGCGGTTGTGGACGTCCAATAATACCCGCTAGGACTAGAGACAGTATTTGGGAATACTGTTTGGTTGATGGTCGGTCCTGCTGCCTTTGTATAATCATAGAGACTTGCCAGTTCATTTCGGTTGGGTAATCTCCAGGATTTAGATCCTAAAGATAAAGAATTGCAATAAGTAATAGCATTAGACCAATCGAGAGGGTTTGCTGCCGATGAACAGCTCGAGTCATTATTCTGTCCGTAAGAACATTTTTGCCAAGTAAGTCCGGTTGTATTGTCTTTGATTGTCCCGTCTCCGTGATCGAAAAAGGTAGAAGTTTCTATCGGCGGAAGGGAAGCCACACAGCGACCATGATAGACATTCGATATTGTTGCATAGGAATTGCCACCACTATAGTCAAGATACCATCCGGAACTTAAATTGGAAGGATAGGGAGTGGAAGCCCAATATGCAAAATTGACAGTTGCTGGGAGTGCTGTTGGATCTAGAATAGTTAACGATGATTTACTTGCATCATTTGTACTTAGTAATTCCTTCGCTGTGGACAATCGCCAGGTTTTGTATCCTGCGTATCCATTTCCTGAATTGGCAGTATTGAGTGCATTACAAGATGCAATTAAAGTTGTAATGTCTGCGGTTGTGACACTCGGACTGTTGATTGCGCAAGTTGATCCAGATAAACCTTCGGAACAAGTTTTCCAAAGAATTCCTGTGGCGTTATCCAAAGTAGTGTAATCATTCGGGTAGGATGCGCTCGAATTCGGTGTACCATAACTAATCGACAGACCCGAACCAATGAAGGCATCATCTCCGGCAGTATAAGAAGCCGTTTGTCCCGTTTTTAATGGGATAATGGAATAGGTAGCTTCCGCAATGGGGCTATTCTCCATTCCTAGTTTGGTCGCCACCGCACGGATCCTTTGTCCTGCCAGTAGCCAAATGGAAGAGGCAGAAGTATAGGGAGTAGAACCTGTCGTTGGTAAAGAACCATCCGTTGTGATATAGATGGTGGCCCCGGGTGTGAGGGAGGTTATGGAGATAAAATTAGGTTTCGTATAGTGTCCAGGATTTGGAGAAAACATAGGGATAAATACTTGGTTTAGGTTCAGGCCACAGTGATTGGATGTATTTCCAGAAAGGATTTTGAAAAGGATGGTTTCATAGTAACCACTATACTTTGGGTCGCAAAGGTTTTCCAACTCGGGATTTTTGCAGGTAATGAAAAATACCAGTAAGGAGAAATAAATGAAACGGAAGTTTGTAAGAGAACGTTCATCACTTCGTTTCATATTGATCCTAACCGTCCTTCCAAACCTAAAAAACAGAGTCAAATGGGACATTCCCACCTATAGATTTATGTATAAATCTATAGGGATTCTAAATTTTGAAATCGGAATTTTATTTCGGGAGTCAATAAATTACCAAATTTTTGGCTGAAAACTTCCTTTATTTTATCACTTTGCCGGTTTTGTTTTCTGAAGAAATTATACAAATGCTTAAAAAAAGGGATGGAAGAGGAAATGGGTTTTCTTAGTGTAAATGTGATTCTCATCCTTTCATCAGGATATTAAGGAAGTATTTTTGTATGGGTAATAAATTTTTAAATTCGAATATTTTAATATTTATACGTATTTTTTGTTTTGTTAGTTTTTGTTCGACCGAGCAGATAAAAGATGGGGTGGTGGAAGAGTCAACTCAAACAACCGTCACAAAACGTAATTGGAATCCGACTCCGCAATGTTGTGACCTCCATTCCGGATTTTTAGGAGTGGTTGTCCTTAGTAAAGTTTGTGTTTCCGAAACAGAAACCAAATTGGAATTGTACACAAAAGAATCTAAAAAAGTTTGTGTATTGAAAGAAGGGATGTTGTTTCGCGATGACTTAGGAACATCTTATCCTTTTGTGAAATCTGAAGGTGTGGGACTTTGCCCCAAACGAACACAGATGAAAAATACTCCGTTTACTTTGCATTTTCCGAGTATTCCTTCCGAAACAAAGTCATTCGATTTGATCGAAGATAAAAATGCAAAACATGCCCATAAACCTTGGGTTTTTGAAAAAGTAGATCTGACTCAATGTGTTTGGAAATAAAAATTATTTCCAAACTACTATTACTATTTTAACGACCAAGCAGAACACCAACCTTGTGAAGAAACAAAACCAGAAGAAATGATATTACATTTCCCCCATTTTTCGTTGATCTTTGTATACTGTACGCAGTGTTTACAAAATTGGTTTTTAGATCCTGGTTCTTTTCTTTCTGGATAAAGGGTGAAATCTGTATTTTTGGCATCCTGATGAAACCCTAGTGCTTTTGCTGTTGGATCTGATTCGGAAGCGGGTTTGAATCCTTCTGGCATAGTCTCAGGAAGTTTTTCTTCTGCCACCAAACTAGAAGAGAAACCAAAACCTCCCTCTACAAAATAGAGAGAGGTTACCAAATACAATGTGTTGGTTAAAAAGTCTTTTCGCGAAGTTTTGGGCATTTTACTTCTTCACGTCAAATCGATCTAACATCATCACTTTGTTCCATGCGGCCACAAAGTCTTTAACAAACTTATCTTTACCATCATCTGCCGCATACACTTCGGCAACGGCGCGGAGTTCGGAATGGGAACCAAAAATGAGATCCACAGAAGTGGCAGCCCATTTTTTAGCGCCTGTTTTGCGATCAACACCTTCATATAATCCGTCCGTTTGCGTTGACTTTTGCCATTTTGTCGACATATCGAGTAAGTTGACAAAGAAATCATTGCTGAGAATCCCTGGTCGTGTGGTGAGGATTCCATGTTTCGATTTTCCTGAATTGGCATCGAGAGATCTGAGTCCACCTAGTAACACTGTCATTTCCGGAATGGATAACGACAACATGTTGGATCTGTCAACTAACATCTCTGTAGGTGAAAGAGAGTTACCTGCACCATAATAGTTACGGAATGCATCTGCTTTTGGCTCCAAAACAGAGAATGAATAAACGTCTGTTTGTTCAGCACTTGCATCCGTTCGTCCCGGTGTAAAAGGAATAGAAATTTTGACTCCTGCTTTTTTTGCGGCTTCTTCTATGGCAACATTTCCACCGAGGACAATTAAGTCTGCGAGAGAAATCTTGGATCCTGATTCATTAAAATCGGATTTGATTTCTTCCAGTTTTTTTAATGATTTTGCGAGTTCTTCAGGATCATTGACTGGCCAATTTTTTTGAGGTGCCAAACGAATTCTTGCTCCATTGGCTCCCCCTCGCATGTCAGTACTTCGGAAACTTGCGGCTGATGCCCAAGCAGTTTTCACTAATTCAGGGATACTGAGTCCTGATTTTAGAATTTTGCCTTTGAGGGTATCAATTTCTTTTGCCCCAACTAACTTGTGGTCTACGGCTGGGAGTGGGTCTTGCCAAATGAGAGGTTCTTTTGGTAGATCCTTAGAGATATAACGGGAAAGAGGCCCCATATCTCTGTGAGTGAGTTTGAACCAGGCTTTTGCAAAAGCAAGTTCGAACTCTTTGGGATTTTCTTGGAATTTTTTGGCTATGACTTTGTAACTTGGATCAAATTTTAAAGCCAAGTCGGTTGTAAACATGATGGGTGCATGACGTAATGTTTTGTCATGAGCATCGGGAACCATATTGGCACCGGCTCCATCTTTAGGAATCCATTGGATGGCACCTGCTGGACTTTTTGATTGTACCCATTCAAAACCAAATAGGTTGTTTAGATATTGGGTTGTCCATTTTGTTGGATTGGCAGTCCAGGCCCCTTCGAGTCCACTGGTGATGGTGTCTTCTGCATTTCCTTTTTTATAAGCATTCTTCCAACCAAATCCTTGTTCTTCGATTCCGGCTGCTGCTGGTTCTTTTCCCACATGTTTGGAAGGGTCCGCTTTCCCATGAGCTTTTCCAAAAGTATGTCCACCGGCAATGAGAGCTACGGTTTCTTCGTCATTCATCGCCATTCTTCCAAAGGTATCTCTGATGTCTTTAGCGGCTGCTAGTGGGTCAGGATTCCCATTAGGTCCTTCTGGATTTACATAAATAAGTCCCATTTGTACGGCACCGAGAGGGTTCTTTAGTTTCCTATCACCTTCGTATCGTTCGTCGGCTAACCATTTTTTTTCTGGACCCCAATACACGAGGTCGGCTTCCCAATCATCTGTCCTTCCTCCTGCAAAACCGTAAGTTTTGAAACCCATGGACTCAAGAGCCACATTTCCTGTGAGAACCATAAGGTCGGCCCAAGATATTTTTTTTCCGTATTTCTTTTTGATCGGCCAAAGGAGTCGTCTTGCTTTGTCTAGGTTTGCGTTGTCAGGCCAACTATTGAGTGGTTCAAATCTTTGTTGTCCACCACCGGCACCACCACGACCGTCTGCGATCCGGTAAGTTCCGGCGCTATGCCAAGCCATCCGAATGAAAAATGGCCCGTAGTGACCGTAGTCAGAAGGCCACCAATCTTGCGAGGTCTTCATTAAGGTTTTGATTTCTTCCTTAATTGCCTGGATGTCGAGTTCTTTGAATTCCTTGGAGTAGTTGAATTGTTTTCCCAAGGGGTTTGATTCCGCAGCGTGTTGGCGGAGAGGTGCTAAATCGAGTCTTTCGGGCCACCAAAACTGGTTAGAGTTTCCTTGGCGCTCCATCGAACTCGATGATTCTTTAGTGTCCGCTGCTCCCAGTGAGCTTAAGGAGAGCACTAAAATGGCAATAGCAGGTAGATTAAATGTTCTCATATTGTCCTTCACTTTCTAGATTTAGTTTAGATTTAGAACAAGTCTAACAATGGAAATCAAGCTATTTTTTTAGATTTAGTCTAAATTTATGCAGGAGGGACTACTAAATCTGGTTTTTGTCAATGCGAACGGAAAAAAAATCTGAATCGGATTCTCTATTCGGTTTTTTTTAGGCATTGGGAGTTTCAACGACAGGTAAAAATCAGGAAGTTCATGGAACCAAACAAGTTTTCGAATTAAACTTTATGACTCATTTGGTAGTTAGGCGAAAGTCGATTCTAAACTAATTGGATTCTATACTAGTGATCCTTTCTTTCCATTCATCGCTTATTTGATAAAGTTGGGTTTTCTTTTTTGAATCTAATCGATTCAAATTTCCAATCATCACTGAAAGGCGAGGATTTTTTTCAAAGAAACTTTTATGTTTTTCAATAAACTTCCAATATAACCCATCAACAACCATTTCCCATTCTCCTTTTGGATAGGATCCCATTTTTTTGTAATAGTTGGAGCCGCATATATAGGGTTTGGTGGCAAAAATTCCTCCATCACTAAACAAAGCCATTCCAAATACATTGGGTGTCATGACCCAATCCGAAGAATCAATAAACATTTCCATAAACCATTTATATGAATCCAATGGATCTATTTCTAATAATACCATTAATGAACCAACAATCATCAGTCTTTCAATATGATGTGCATATCCATAACGGTTACATTTATGAATTACGTGATCTAACGGAGGAATGAGAGTATTTCCTTCATACCAATGTTTGGTGAGTTTTCTTTTGTGTCCAAAAAAATTGGATGTAAGTTGAGTTTCTCCAAAATTCTGGTAGATACCTCTTACGAATTCTCGCCAACCGATGACTTGGCGGATAAATCCTTCCAATGATTGAAGTGGAATATTGTTGTTTTTGGAATATTTTAATGTTTCATCAATGACTGCAGCAGGTGTAAGTAATCCTAGATTTAGAAAAGGAGTCAGAATCGAATGATGTATGAACGGAAATTCGGTGGAGAGAGCATCTTCATAAACTCCAAAATCATATAGTCTGAATTTTAGAAAATGATTTAACCATTCCTTGGCCTCAACTCTAGTTGTGGGCAACCAAAGATGGCGTGTATCTCCTGGATGAGAGGGAAATTTGTTTTCAATTAAATCTAAAACCTTTTGTTCGTCAGAGTTTATTCTGATTTCGGGGATAGGTGGAGGGTAAAATCCTTTTGGTAATTTTTTTCGATTTTCAAGATCGAAACTCCATGTCCCACCTTCTGGTTTTCCATTTTCATCAATTAAAATATTTAATTTTTTTCTTTGAGACTGATAAAATGTTTTCATAAATGGTTTTGATACTTTCACCAAGTATTTGTTAAATTCTTCTCGGGAAGTTAGAAACATTGGAGATTTGTGTTCAATCCAATGGATTTTTTGTTGAGTTAAAACATGTTTGATTCGTACTTCAAAAAATTTATCTTCGATTTCAAAAATATGGAATTCATCGAATTGGTTTTGGATTAAAAAATTTGATAAACTATCATCGTAGGAAATACCTGTTTCATCCAAATATTCATATTGAACATTAAAACCTAAAGATTTTAACTCATCGGAATATTTCCTCATAGCCAAAAAGAAAAAGGCAATTTTTTGTTTATGAAACTGATAGTAATTACACAACTCTTTATCCTCACGCATAAAAATGGTATATTGATCTCTGACGGTCTTTGGAACCAAGTCAGACAAATCAAAAAGTTGATTCCCAAGTATCAGAAGGCCTTTTTTCATCTTTTGTGTGAGCGTGATCTTTAGACATTTTTCGTAAGAAATATACAAGTCCTTAGTTAAGAAAATAGAAAAGTTATAACCTAAAAATCCTAAATCTAATATAATTTCTTTATGGGTTACCAAACCATACTCGGATCAAAAACCTATCATTTTCCTGAATTAAAGACCTGTTAGCAAAGACAAGCCCTCATCGTTCCGGTGATGATTTGTCATGTGTTTCTGTGG
This sequence comes from Leptospira noumeaensis, assembly GCF_004770765.1. NCBI lineage: Bacteria > Pseudomonadati > Spirochaetota > Leptospiria > Leptospirales > Leptospiraceae > Leptospira > Leptospira noumeaensis. The sequence continues at coordinate 41,188 of NZ_RQFK01000007.1, forward strand.
AAAACCAGGAAGAACGAATTGCGGCTCAAATAGCGCTGGCAGATGTATATTTATCAGAATTTTTAAATGTAGGATTGATACCAGCAAACAAAGATGAGGTGACTTGCCTTATCTTTGAATCTCATAATAAGGAAGCCTTTCTTTTGATTTCCCACTTAACAGTAGGTGGGGGACGGGAGGGAAAGCGGAACCCCAGACGAGTTCGGCCCGAACCTGGAAAATATATTAAAATCAGAAGGCATTGGGAATGCCTAAACGAAAAAAGAAATTCCGTTAAGTTTTTGTTACTTGGTGTGTTTGAAAATTAGAACTAATGATGGTTATTGATTGTTTGTCCAATAGCCTTGAAAAATGATAAACTTTAAAACTTTACCAGGTGTTGGTTCTATATCAATCGCATTTGCCGGTGGGAAATGAACCCAGTCTTCTTTGTTGATTGGTAATACAGCATCATCAAAATGTATCTTGCCAGAACCAGAGAGGATGTATATGGCCCTCGGGACTGTGAACTTATTTTTGTTCTCTTTGAAAACAGTGCGAGACTTGGCAACAGCGATGGAGGAGCTAAAACTTCCCAGGTTGGCTATGGAAGTTTCTACATTGTCCATTTCCGTAGCTGGTTTTGTACTGGAGATAAAAGTTGAAAGAGAGATGGATTTGATTTCAGGATTTCCAACTAAGGTTTTGGAATCCAAAGTTGTGGATGGTTTGCAGGAAAGGTAGGTTACACCTAAAACGAAACAATAAATGAAAATTTTTAACATAACCTACCTTTTGTAGAATTACTCGAAAGCGATTGTTACTTCTTTACAAGAAACTTTTTTTCCGTCAGCAGCAATTTCACATTTTTCTACTTCAGAATTGAATTGGTAAGGGTGAAAGTAGAAACGGTATGTTGAGTTTCCAACTTGTGTCAAACTTGTTGTTGTGCAAGAAATGAGTGCACTAACAGAAACGAGTGAAAGTGTTAATAGTATCTTTTTCATAGTTTTTATTCCTTAACTGATTAATTGTTTGCACCAAAGCTTGGGTTGTTATCGAAAGCACTTTCAATGTTTACGCAGGATAGGTCATCTTGAGCTGTAACATCGCAAGTATATTCATCAGTAGTAAAAATAATTGGTCCATGTTGTGTGACTGTTACTTTTCCTTTGCCACCTGATTTAATTTGATAAACAGAGACACAGTTTGTTGCAAAAGTAAGAATGAGAAGGGTTCCCAGTGTTAATGCTATTTTTTTCATAATTTTCTTCTCCTTAGTTAGTTACATTCAAACGAACTTGTTTGCATTTTAGGTTTCCAGAAGCATCTGCGTCACATTTTGCAACGTATCCTTCAGCCCCACCAAAAAAAGGTGCTTTAATTACGGTTAAGTATAGTTTTCCGTCAACATTTGCAGAATCAATGACGCGGTATTGCGTACAATTTGCAAAACCACACATTGAAAATAGAATTCCAGCTAACGCTAGTTTTTTCATAGATCTTCCTCATTCACGATGAATTTTCAGACAAAGTTAGTCGTCTTTCTTTCCGGAGTCAATATATTCTGCAATTGGAAATAGATATTATGCGAATATATTGATGTTTAGTTTTGTAATATTTTCCATTACAAAGTTGATATTTAGCTTTGTTTTTAAACTTTTGGTAGAATTTTGCAATAAATCACTGAATGCTTGTTATTTGTTTAGTGGTCGTCCTCGGGGTTTCGAAGGAAGTCGGTAGAATCAAATAAACATGGCTTCCCAAGCCAAATCTTAGGGAAAAGTTATATCCTAAAAATCCTAAATCTAATATAATTTCTTTATGGGTTACCAAACCATACTCGGATCAAAAACCTATCATTTTCCTGAATTAAAAGACCTGTTAGCAAAGGCAAGCCCTCATCGTTCCGGTGATGATTTAGCATGTGTTTCTGCGGAAAACCAGGAAGAACGAATTGCGGCTCAAATGGCGCTGGCAGATGTATATTTATCAGAATTTTTAAATGTAGAATTAATACCGGCAAACAAAGATGAGGTGACTCGTCTTATATTTGAATCTCATAATAAAGAAGCCTTTCTTTTGATTTCCCACTTAACGGTAGGTGGGTTTCGCGAATTTTTGTTATCGGAGACAACAACATCCGAATTGATCACTTCCATCCGATGGGGAATCACACCCGAGATGGCCGCGGCTGTATCCAAACTCATGTCTAACCAAGATTTAATTTTGGTTGGTAAAAAAATAAATGTAATCACAAAATTTAGAAATACCTTGGGTTTACCTGGTCGCCTTTCTGTTCGGTTACAACCTAACCATCCGACGGATGATCCAAAAGGAATTGCCGCTAGTCTTCTGGATGGATTATTACTCGGAAGTGGAGATGCAGTGATTGGAATCAATCCTGCTACTGATAACATTCCCACTTCGATTGCACTTTTAGAAATGTTGGACAACCTCATTCAAAAGTATTCCATTCCCACCCAATCTTGTATTTTATCTCACGTGACAACTTCTATGGAAGTGATGAAACGAGGGGCTCCTCTCGATTTGGTATTTCAGTCGATTGGGGGAACAGAAGATTTAAATAAAAGTTTTGGTATTTCACTTTCTGTATTAAAAGAAGCAAGAGATATGGCACTTTCTTTGCGACGAGGGACTGTGGGAGATAACGTGATGTATTTTGAAACAGGGCAGGGAAGTGCCCTGTCTGCAGGGGCTCACCATGGAATCGACCAACAAACGTTAGAGGTTCGAGCATACGCAGTTGCTAGAGAGTTTTCTCCACTTCTTGTGAATACCGTTGTGGGTTTTATTGGACCTGAATATTTATACAATGGAAAACAAATCATCAGAGCTGGACTCGAAGATCATTTTTGTGGGAAACTACTTGGTCTTCCCATGGGAGTGGATGTCTGTTATACCAATCATGCGGAAGCGGACCAAGATGATATGGATACACTTTTAACACTACTCGGTGTTGCGGGTTGCACGTACATTATGGGAATCCCCGGGGCCGATGATGTGATGTTGTCATACCAAAGCACATCTTTTCATGATGCTCTCTATCTCAGGCAAGTTTTGGGATTAAAACCGGCTCCTGAATTTGAAACTTGGTTACTCGACCGTGGAATTTTTTCAAACCAAAATGGCTTTTTACCCAAAGAGAATCGAGAGTTACTGTTGTTGGAAGAAATTTTGGGGAAATCAAAATTATGACTTTTTTGGATGAATGGAAACAGTTTAGTAACGCGAGGATTGGACTTTCTCGGTTTGGTAGTTCGATATCCACTAAAGAAACGTTACGTTTTCGTTTGGATCATGCTCGTGCAAGAGATGCAGTTTTACTTAATCCCGACTATTCTAAGTTAGTGGAAGAGATGGAAGTTTTGGGGAACCCACAAAATCTCTCCAGCCTGTTTGTGAAAAGTCAAGTTCATTCCAAAGAAGAATATTTACTTAGACCAGATCTGGGCAAAAGATTGGATTTTGAGTCCAAAAGCAAGTTACAACCATTCGCTGGTAATTTCGATTTGGTTTTGGTTGGGGTGGATGGACTTTCAGCAAAAGCAATTGATGAAAATTTAATTCCTTTTTTAAAACTTTTCATAGAAGCCATTAGAAAAACTAAGTTATCTATCGCACCGCTTGTTCTTTCTAAATTTGGGCGGGTTGCTATTGGTGATGAAATTGGTGAAGTTTTAAATGCAAAACTTTCCGTTGTGGTGATCGGAGAAAGACCCGGTTTGTCTTCTGCCGATAGTTTGGGGGTGTACATCACCTATCATCCAAAAGTGGGAAAAACCGATGAAAGTCGAAACTGTATTTCAAACGTTCGCCCCAGTGGTTTTAATTTTGAGAGTGCGGTTGCCAAAACCATGTATCTCATCACTGAATCCATCCAAAGAAAACTTTCTGGTGTGGATCTGAAAGATGAGATGCCTCCTGAATTTTTAATACAATCGAAAGACAACACTATGATTGCCGAGATACCGGAATCTTTGTGACATCCAACTAACAGAGGTTGAGCGATTCGTGGGTGTAAGGAGATTTATCTTGGAAGAATCCAAATCAAACAATTCAGAAATTCCGAAAAAAACTGAATCTAAAATCAAACACGATGAAAAACTTTGTCCTAATTGTAATCGAAGTTTTGAATGTAAGGTTGGTTCCATTAGTCTTTGTCAATGTACGAAAGTTTACCTTTCAAGAGAGGAAAGAGACTATTTGGCGGCACAGTATTCCGATTGTCTTTGTTACCAGTGTATGGAAACACTTGCTTTTGAGTATAGGATTACAAAATCTTATAAGGCAATCACTTGGAGTTTTTGATAAATTTTAAAATTGAATGGAAAAAAAACTTTGTTAGTTGTTTTATTAGTATAAGTAGGGTTATGATTTTTTGTGATTAGTTTATTTTTTCTAGTACCTTTGTTTGCTTCCTTGGCAAATTTAAGTTGTTTTATTGAAAATATCACCCGCGACCATCGTTTCCACAGGCTTTTAAGTATTTTTTATTTTACCATTGGGGTTCAGAATGCGGCCACAGCAGCTCTTTGTTTAGCCCCCGATGAAACTTCTGGACTTGCTTTTTGGATCTTTCAATGCCATTCCTTTTTCCTTCTGGCTCCAGTCCTTGTTGCTTTGTGTTCTTTTTGTACGGGAAGAAAATTATTCAATCAAGGAACAATTTTTATTGCAGTCTACGCACTTGTAGTTGATTTACTTTGTTCTTCCATTCCAAAAACCATTGTTTATGGATTCGCTACCTTGTCCTTTGGGACAGCTCCTCTGCTTACTTTTTTCGGTGGAATTTTAGGTGGTTCTGTCCATTTTTTTGCAATTGCTATTTCCTTATACTTTGTCCTTTCGCCTTTGGAATGGAATTCCTTCTTTCATCGAAAAACATTTATTTTGGCATTATGCGTTTGGTGGTTCGGTTTATTTTCTAATTTTTTGCCCATGTATGGATTCAATTTTCCACCTTTGCATCCGGTAGTTGATGCCACCATTTCAGTTTTATTTTCCATTTATTTGAATCGTTATAATGCATCAAAACCAAGTATTTATAGTTTGTTTGCTTCTATTTTGATTTCCCTTGCTGTTGGATTACTTGTTGGAATTTTAGTTTTGGGTATCCTTCCTATTTTTCCACTACGCGAGTTGGTTGTTTCGATTGTGACGACTCTTACTAGTTTGTTGTTTTTTTCGTATCTGTTAAAAACCACTTTGAAGGATGAAAAACCGAACCTTTCGTTTTCTCTTCCTCTTGAAAACTTTGGTTTGTCCAAACAAGAACTAAGGATTTGTGAGTTAATTGCCGAAGGTCATAGTCGTTCCTTTATTCGGCTAATTTTAAATGTATCAGATGGAACCTTAAGAAATCATTTAAAGAATATATATGGAAAAGTACTTCCAGAATCTAATTCTACATCAAAAGACCAACTCCAACGACTGACTGTATTTTTATCTAAACAAAAATCACAGAGCAATTGAATCATTGAACATATAAAAAAATTCGTTTGTCTGTTTTATCTTATTGTTCAACACAAACTAACTCACGATTGACGGAGCATTGTTGTAATCCTCTCCCTGCTGTGAGTGTCACTATATCTTGGGTATAACCATCTCCAGTCATTCCAAGTTCAAAAGTGGCGTTTGTAGTCCACTTCAAACAAGCCCCATCCAAATAGGAAGTCCAATCTGGATTGAGTCCTGTCCAATGGTCAGAGCTAACGCTTGTAATTGGCGTAGAAAGACTTGAGGTAAATAATCCATTGGCATTGGATGTTTCTATATTCACTCCGCCTGGCCTTATATAAGCCTGGTTTGCTTTAAAAACCCAATCGATTTGACCATCCCCTAAATTGGCTGTGAGACTGGCTCGTCGTGAGATTCCATCAACCACCATTGCTTTGTAATTCCCTGTGCCAGGATAGTTTGGATCCGATTGGCAGCTGGAATCAAAGATCGATGCTTTCCCTATATTGGCGGGATAACCATTTTGGGTGATAAATATAATACATTTGATACAGGATGCCTTACAATAAATCTGAATATCCTTTATGTTTTTGTTGGAAACTTTTCCTGATGAATTTGCCAACTCACAGAAGTTACCTTCCGCTTGAGTTGCAAAATTGACTTCGTAGTTAGAGCCAATAGGAACCTTGGTAGGAAAAGAAAATTCTGTGCTGCCTGCGGGAATCACAAGTGTATTTTTTTGATTTAAAATTAATGTGAGTCCGCTTCCAGTAAGCCCTGAAATTTTTCCTCCAACAGTAAAACTTGTACCATTCGCCGGAAAACAATGAGGACTTTCATCACCTAGTAATGATTTTGCGGCAATTGTTTTGGAATAAGATTCGGAACTTGGATCACATACATTTTCCATTTTAGATGGATCACAGTTAGTTATCATTCCTATTGAAAAAAAGAAAATAACAAAAGGATGAGTGATCGAAACCAAAGAGAAAAATGCATTTTTGTGTTTATAAGAAAAAGTGTATCTTCTTTTGCCCGACCAAAATCCAGATCTGCAAATTGGTATTTTGTTCAAAGAGGCAGATCGGATTTTTTTGAAAACAGGATCAATCATTGGGAATACTTAAATAGCCATTTGCAATTGTAAACCGCATGGGGTTATCGATCACCAAAAGGGAAGTAACTTTTGCGCAGAGAAATTCTTTATCATAAATGTTAAAGTTCGTTTTGATTGTATGGATACCGGCATTCGGAACGGGGATCACTAAGTTCTGGGATGGGGCTATGTATTCCGGGAAACTTCTGGGACTTACTCCAACTATGTCTAAGTTAAGAGATGTACCTTGGATCGGTAGTTTGTATTTTGCGTTAAGTTCCACTATACTACCCGTCTTCGTTGCTTCAATACAATGGTCATTGCAATCACCGAATGTGGCCGGAATCTTTGGTGCATCGGCACAGATTCTTGGATGTCCGATAGTTAGTTGTTTTGTGGAAATTCCAAATTCATTTTTTGCCACAACGAACACTTTGACCTTTTTGTCAGCATCAGTAAGATAGGTGTAACCAGAAAAGGTAGCGGCTGTACGGTTGAGTGTTACCAGTGCATTGGTAACGGTTCCATCTGGTTGGAGTTCCATATTTTTTTTCCCGAAGTAGAGAGTAATGGTTGTATTTGAGGGAACTGGTTTTTTGAAACTAACGCTTGTTTTTTGAAATTGCAATAGTCCCTTTGTAGAATAAGGATCATCTGCTGGATTGGCATCATTGGTGATATACGTTATTTCGTTGAGGGTCGGAGCAACTGCTTGTGGGATATCATCCACGGCTATTGGAGTTTCGTTTCCTGTTTGTCCTCCTTGGTTCCCTCCAAATGCTGTAGATGCTGAAGAATCTGCAGAGACCAAAAGAGGAACGAGAAGGGTTTTTGCATCGGGGGAAGTGCCCTCACATTTTAGAAAAAAAAGAGATAAGCCAGTCATGACTAAAACCGGAAGGTTCCAGCGAACAAACTGGACAGTTCTTCGTCTCAGCCTATCAAAATGCCGAATGGAGTTTTTGGGTGTTTTCATGCATTTAAGTTAACATGAACCGCTCTTCCCGACCATGTCCTAGATGTCACGAGCCGTGGTTTTGGCCTATCCCAAATGTCATGTTTGGATTGTTTCCAAATGTTTGATCCTCTCTGTTTTGGTTTCTCCTCGTTTGCTTGGAAAAGGTATGGTAAACAGTGAGTGAGTTTCGATTTGCATTGGATGGAATTTTCCGCTGAAGCGATTAGGAAACTGGGTTTCCTTTGTCAGGCGCTGAAATTCGAAACTCAGTTACCTTTTACACAAGGTGGAATTCGAAAGTGAGTTACCATTTAAATTCACTAAATCTTATTAAATACTTTTCCATTTGGCTAAGTATTTTGTTTGCCTAAATTTCTGGCTTGTCAAATAGTTTTCCAAATGGCTAACTATCGGACTCCCAACCTATTGCTTTACATCCACCCGCTTGCTTCTTTTTGTCATAAGGCTTTGATTGCTCTTTATGAAAACGGGACAGAATTTGAATGTCGGTTTGTCGACTTAATGTCTGAAGAGTCCAGTGCCGAACTTTTGTCTTATTGGCCAGTGGGCAAAATTCCTCTTCTCCGAGATAGAAAACAGCAGAAAACGATTCCAGAAACCTCCATCATGATTGAATATGTAAACGAATTTTATCCTGGGAAAATTGATCTGATTCCAAATGAGTTTTCGTTGGCATTAGAAACTAGGCTTTGGGATCGTTTTTTCGATCTTTATATCAGTGTACCCATGCAAAAGATTGTTGTCGATCGTTTGCGTCCCGAAGGTCAGAATGATACTTTCGGCGTGGAACAAGCCTATGAAAGTCTTCGAATCGCTTATGATATGTTGGAGAAACAATTGAATTCTAGTTACTTTATCACCAATGATCGTTTTACTATGGCGGATTGTTCGGCGGTGCCAGCTCTTTTTTATGCAGATACAATTTTGAGTTTCCGTTCCACTCATCCAAAACTCACAGTTTATTTTGAAAGTTTATTGGAAAGACCTTCAGTCAAACGGACGATAGCGGAAGCAGAACCATATTTTTATTTGTATCCTCTTTTTGATAAGATTCCCAAACGATTTTTAAAAGAAAAAAATGAAAACTAAGGTTTTTATGAAATCTAAAACTTCTGGATTAGAAGATATCTTTCATGCACTCGGTGATAGCAGTCGTTTGTCAATGGTAGAACGTTTGAGTCAGGGGCCTATCTCAGTAAAAGAATTAGCTGAACCGCTTTCCATGGCTTTACCATCTGTATTAAAACATTTAAAAGTTTTAGAAGATTGTGGGATTGTGAAATCTGAAAAGTCAGGTAGAGTTCGCACATACCAATTGGATATCCAACAACTTTCTGGGATTGATTCATGGATTTCGGAAAGAAAAGACTCTTGGAATCGAAGTTTTGACAGGTTGGCAAATTTTTTAATAGAATCATCAGACGAGAATTCCGACGGAGAGTGAAATGAAAAAAAGACAAGAATCACATTCTACATTTACAATCGAAAGGATTTTACCTGCCTCGATTGAAAGATCTTTTGCTGCTTGGGGCAATGCTGAATCCAAACGAAGATGGTTTGCTTGTCATGATGATTGGAAAACGGTTGAATTTAATTTGGATTTTAAAGTTGGCGGAAAAGAATCCAATTTAGTGGTAACTCCCTCCGGAGGGAGGCATGTTTTTGATGCAACATTTTATGATATTGTACCGAATGAACGGATTGTATATGCCTTTGGTATGTATGTTAATGACATTCGTATTTCTGTCTCTCTCGTTACTGTTTTATTTGAGTCACCTGTGGAAGGCAGAACTAAAATGACTTTTACCGAACAAATTGTACTATTGCGAGAACCTGGCAGTGCAGATGAATTTTCTACAGATGAGGAGGTCCGAGGCAGAGTAGAAGGAACCAATGCTGGGTTCGATCGACTTGTGAAGGACTTAAGTTAGTGGCTCCTTTGTATCGGAGCCATTCGGTTATCATTTTTTTTTACTCTAAAGAGAGTTCAAACTGGATACAAAAATTCATAAAAGGTTCCATTGACCATAGGAACTCTTATGTTTTTAAAATCATTCTTATCTGATTTTGTTTCTAAATATTCAAAAAAAGTTTTTTCAGGTTTGTAAAAGTATTTGGTTCTGGTTCGTTCTAATGATTGGATCGCAGTTTGAATGTTTGTCTCTTTTGTTTTTTTTGGATCAAAGAATTGAAAGAGTTGGCGGTTTTTTGCAGAAGCAGGAAGGGAAAATTCCCAACAGATTTCTTCTTCAATGGACAAAATTTCAAGGTAGAGTTCTGAATCGTTCTCAGGGCCACCGAGTCCTGTCAGTTTCAAAGAAAGATCATAATACTCATCAAGTAGGGATTCCATGTATTCCATAAATTTGTTAACCTCTAAAACCAGAATACCAGTGGGGTAGGACAAAATACGGAGAGGATTGGAAAACTGGGGATTTTTTTATTTAAAATCCCCTAAAAAAAATGGATTCTAGCCTTCTAAAAATTTCATAAAACTTGCGGAAGCTTTTAGTTTTTCCACAAGCACCTTAAGGATAGCCAGTAGATCTTTTTCTTTATGGTCAAAAAACCGAATGATGTTTAAAATTTCCCATACCTCTTTGCCAACTTCCATTGTTTTTTTGACCATAGGTGGTGGGTTCTTCAGATAAGGATTTTCTCCCGCAGCGTTTACCGTCCCAATGATTTCTGCAAGTTTGGTGGGAATTTGGGAAATATCTGTGACATATTTCCAGTTATAACTAAGGCCAGTGAGAAGAGGGTTGTCTAACCCGTTAAACTCAGTCCTTGGATCATTTTTATATATAACAATTGGTTTCCCTGTGGCAAACGATATCCCTGTTTCTGAAATAGAACCGTCGTCAGCAGGTCTTCCGTTCATATTGAACACTGTTGCATTACATCGTTCCACAACTTGGTATACATCCATTGCAAACACTGCTTTTTGAACAAAAATCATGATATCTCGAAAGATTTCACCAGATATGATAGGTGTATTGATCATAGCCATAACCTTTGCCACTTCGATCCCATCTCTTTGTGGGAGGTAGGTTTTGTAACCAGCTGTTTCCAAAGTGGTAGCAATGGTTGCCATTGTGTTTAGTTCTTCGGGGCTAAACATAGGTCCAGAACAGTAAATATATTCGCTCATTATATCCTCTAAGTCATTCAAATGAATCAGAGAAGTTTTTAACTCATTCTAAAAATTAATCATTACAAATTTTAAATACAACTGAAAAAAGTTAGATGTTTGGTGGGTTGGCTATAAGTCTACTACAACGAGAGTTATGTCATCCTCGGGAATTGGTTTTTCGCAGAATTCTTTTACTTTTTCCAGAAGCCCATCGGCAAAAATCTCTGCGGAGCCGTTTGTGGAATTTTCCACTATATAATTGCTAAGCCTTTCGTCACCAAACATATCGCCAGCTGGGTTTCTTGCTTCGGAAATCCCATCTGTATAAAGAATAACTCTGTCACCTACATTAAAAGGAATGTCTAAAACCTCGTCAGGGATTTCAGGAAAACATCCAAGTATCCTTCCTCTGGGCCGAACGAGTTCCACTTTGTTTGTTTGCCTTCTATAAAAGGCAACGGGAGGGTGACCAGCGCTTGCATAGAGGATTCTTTGGTTTTTTAAATCAAAAAATAAATAACAGGCAGTTACAAATTGTTTATGGATTGAATCTAACAATAGTTTATTGATTCTTTTTAAAACTTCGTTTGGCTTTTTTGAAACATGTTTTTGTAAGTTAAATGCCATTTTAAACATTGCGGCTACAATGGCAGCAGGGATTCCGTGTCCAGAAACGTCTGCGATAACAACGCCTAAACTATATTCGTCGGGAGTATAGAAATCATAATAGTCTCCACCTATAGCAGTCATTGGATTGTATCTAGATACAATTTTTGCTCTTTCGCCTGTGGGTGGATGTAAAGGTAAGGAAGAATCTTGGATTTTTTTTGCGAGTTTGAGTTCCGCTTTGATATTTAAATAATCTTCTTTTTCTTCTACGGCAGACTTTAAAAGGATGAGAGTATTGACTCTTGCGAGGAGTTCTCTTTTATCAAAAGGTTTGCCTAAAAAGTCGTTTGCTCCTGCTTCTAATCCGGAAAGGACATCGTCGATTCTGTTTTTTGCCGTGAGCATCAGTATGGGCATTTCATGAATCGAATAAGTTTCTCTAAGAATTTTGCAAACTTGATACCCACTCATCTTTGGCATCATGATATCCAAAAGAATTAAATCTGGTTTAATTTCATTGGCAACAGAAATGGCGGTTGGTCCATCTAAAACTGGCACTACGTTGAATCCGCAACCACTCAATTGGATTTTTAATACTTCCAGATTAATTGGATCATCATCAACAGCAAGGATGGTAAAGTTTTTATTTAAATCTTTGGAAAGATTGGAAGTGACTTCCATCCTTTCTACATAGTTTTGTTCGACAATGAAGTTACCACGTAAGTCTTCATCCAAGTTTACAGGATTAAATGTTTCTATTGATAAATTTGAATTGGATTGAAATCCTGTTTGGCCATTAGCAAGAGGAAGAGTGAATCGAAATACAGATCCTTTTCCTAGTTCGGATTCAACAGAAATGTTTCCTGTATGAAGTTCTACCAAGGTTTTTGTAATGGATAATCCGAGACCTACACCTCCGAAGTTTCGGGATATACTTGCATCGGCCTGGGCAAACGGAGCAAAAATTTTTCCTTGGTCTTCCTTGGATAAACCAATTCCTGTATCTGTAACTGAGATTTCTAAATACTCCAAGATACCTTTGTTAATTGGCCTTACAGTGACTCGGATACTTCCGGATTCTGTAAACTTTAACGCATTTCCAATCAAATTAAACAAAATTTGTTGGATCCGACCTTCATCACCAAACACAAGTGCTGTGTTGTCTGGTATTTCACTTGTGAGACTGATCCCCTTTTCTTTTGCCGCTGGTTCTAGTAAACTGATCACAATGTCAACGGATGGTTGGATGGCTAAGGTGATAGGAAAAAGATTGATTTTTCTATTTTTGATCATAGAAAAATCGAGTAGGTCGTTGACCAAACTAGAAAGTCTTTTGGCCGAAGAAATGATGATTCCTAAATTTTTATTCACACCTGAACTTAATGCACCCATGGAACCTTCGATCAAAGATTCTGTGATCCCAATGATGCCATTGAGTGGTGTTCTCAGTTCATGAGAAGTATTGGATAAAAATTCATTTTTCATTTTATCCAAGGAAACTAACTCTTCGTTTTTTAGTTCTAATTCACCCTTTAGTTGGTTTGTGACTTCATATAGTTTTGCAAACCGAATCGATAAGGCAAAAGATAAACTTAAGGTATAAATTAAAAAACCTTCGGAAAGTGATCTATCAAGGACAGTAACTAAAATTTGTGTGTAACTTAAAATTGAAAAGGTTGCAGTAACGCCAAGGGCTATTTGTCCAACTAAGATGATGAATGCACCTGGTTGTTTGTTTTTAACTGCTTCGAAGTTTAGAAAAAAAGCATAAACCAATTCAAATAGAGAAAATAAATGACAAATGTTTAATGTATATTTGGAATATAAACTTAAAACTGTAGGATGAAAAGTGAATAATGAAACAAGTGCTAATACAAAATGGAACCATAAAATGCCTTTGATTAATTTGGATGGTTTATGGTTTGTAAATTCTAAAAAGAAAACTGTGCCGGCCACACCCATAAGATTCAAACTAGGATGAAAAACATAATGGTTAAACCAAAACTCATCGCAAACAAAGTAAGGAAGTGATAAGTTTCCGAATGTTGCAAATCCTGCTAAGATAGCAAAGAAAAAATATAATAGATAAGCCTTTTCCCTTCTACTTCTTATCCAAAGAATTAAACAATAAAGTGCCGAATAAAGAAATGCGAAACAAGTGGCGGAATTCCACATTATGTATTTATAAAATTTTCCTTGGATGAGATTTGATTCCCCAATATAAAACTCTGAATTTACAAATCCTCCCCAACCCACATCGTCGGCTACTCGCACTGCAATTATATTCTCGGAATCATATAAAATAAGTTCCGGCGGGATTGAATACACGGAAATCCGACTGCTTTTTTTTACAAGTTCTCCTGATTCGGAAATGTGCCCAGTTCTACCAACAAGGACTCCGTTGATATAAATTTCATTTGCGTCAGCTATGATAGGTGTGAGTATGCTAATCTTTTTATTTTTGAAGGTTTTTGAAACTTCAAAAGATTGCCTATACCAACCAATTTTAAATCCTGATAATCCTGAATTGTTCCATTGTGCTGGAATTGATAATGTTTGCCACCCATCTTCTGGTATATTTTTTTTTCTTAGATTTAAATCATCCTTGGGATTAAATTTCCAAGTTCCTGAAAGTTTGACTAATTGAGTTGGGTCATCGAGGGAGAAGGTGGAAAGGTTCGGACTTGCATAGACAGGCAGTAGGCAAAAGGAACAATAAATCGCAAATAGATAACGAACTTTCATTTTAATTCCAAAGTAAAAGAGGCGACCTTTTGCATCATTAGTGGTTATGCCAAAAATTAACCAAGAAGAAAAGATTCAGTGCGGAGGAAAACTGGATTCTCTTGCCAATCCAATGATCTCTTGGTGTTGCTTAAAAAATCATTCATTCAGTTAAAATTAGAGCTAAATTCGATTTACATTCAGTTGTTTCCATTGGACTTTTTGGAAATTACCAATCCTTGGGAGTCAGTATTATCGATGTTAAAGAGTCGGGTTTTTCGAAAATTTCTTATTTTTCTGGTCATCTTGTTCGCTTTTGTTTTGTTTCTAAGACCAAAGGATGAAGGTTCTCCTTATTTAGAATACTTTTCCAATCTCAACCAAAAACTAAAAACCGAAGGATTTGGTAAACCGGTTGTACTTTTGGATTTGGATCGATTGGATGAAAATTTATCCACACTGACGAAAAATATCCCACCACCACTACATTATCGAATTGTAGTGAAATCTCTCCCTTCACTAGACCTTCTCCGTTATATCATCCACAAAACTAAAACAAGTCGGCTTATGGTTTTTCATTCAGGTGATGTGGTTATGCTTTTGAATGATCCCGAGTTTTCTTCTTTTGATATTTTACTCGGTAAACCTATGCCGGTGCGTGCCCTAGAGGAGATTTATAAAAAGACAAAAGCAGATCGGTTCCAAAAAATCCATTGGTTGGTTGATACGGAAACAAGACTTAACCAATATTTGGAATTTGCAAAATCTAAAAACTTAAAGTTACATCTGGTTTTAGAAATTGATATAGGACTCCATCGTGGTGGATTTGTAAATCCAAAGGAATCAAATCAAACTCTTTCTATCATTCAAAATTATACAAACAATCTAGAATTTGATGGATTTATGGGATATGAACCTCATGTGGCCTCTGTTCCGAATTTGTTAGGTGATAAACAGGAAGCGATAACAAAAGAAATTCAATCTTCATTGTCTCTTTATAATGAATTTGTTACCGAAGGAAAAAGATCCTTTCCATCCTTATTTGAAAAAGAACTACTTTTGAATGGCGGTGGGAGTAAAACCTATCGATTTTATCAAAAAAATAACCAAGTTGTAAACGATGTGTCAGTGGGTTCTGCCCTCGTAATGCCTACCGATTTTGATGTAGTGACTCTGAAAGAACACAAACCTGCATTTTTCATTGCGGCTCCTGTGTTGAAACGATTGGAAGGAACTACAATTCCCTTTTTAGAACCTATTTCCTTTTTATTTCCTCTATGGAATCCAAACTTACAAGTCACCTATTTTACGTATGGTGGTGCTTATCTAGCAAAAAAAGAATCACCTCAAGGATTGTTTGATAACAGTCTTTATGGAGCGAGTACCAACCAAGGAATTTTAAATGGAAGTCGTGCCACTGGATTACAACCTGATGATTATGTTTTTTACCGGCCAACTCAAAGTGAAAAGGTAATGGCGGAAATGGGCGAAGTGGTATTAATCAGAAATGGAAATATCTTTGGAACCTGGAAGTGTTTTATCAATTAGTATGTCTGGGACATGGACATACTAATGATTCTAATCTACTTAATTTCCTTTAAAGAACTCCCACATGGCATCATTGGCTTTGATCGCCGTGGAGGGTGTAGCAGATCCAAAAAATAAGGAAGGTTTTTTACCTCCAGGCCACGAATGGCCTCCTGATTCTGTGACACAAAGTTTTACCTTCACACCATCTTTACATTCACCATACTCATCACAAGTCACACCGGGTTCCTCTAAGACTCGTTTGGGGGTAGTGTTACACTGGTTGAATTTCACCCATTTAGATATCGTATTTGGTACAGAAACAAAGTCTGTGACAAGATTTCTATCTTTGAAACTGTTTCCAGCTCCCCCATAAAATAGAACCTTGTCATCGTCTTTGGCATGAATGTGTAAAATGGAAATGGGTTTTGTTGGATTACAAGTAATGGTGTTATCAGTTCCTGCAACAGTGGTGATGGCTGCAAATTTGTCTGTCATTTCACAGGCAAGGCGATAAGACATCATCGCACCATTCGACATTCCTGTAACATACACTTTGGTTTTGTCGATATACAGTTGTTTGGTGGCATGTTCCAGGATTTCTTTTATGAAACCAACATCATCAATTTTTTGGTCACGGGCATCGGCACAACAATTACCTGCATTCCATGTCGCAATTTTCCCCGATTTGAATTTGCTATATCCATTGGGGAAAAGAACGATATACCCATTTTCTTCTGATTTGGAAATTTGATGGTAGTAGTCTTCATTTGCTTGGATTTCCATATCTCCACCACCACCATGTAAAACAAAAAGGAGGGGAGCCTGTTTGTTTGTTACATACGACTTTGGAACATGAACTTTATAATAACGCGGGAAACCTCCATGGGAAAAGGTAAAGGTATAATCTCCAGGTGTTTCGATTTTTGTTGTTAGGTCAGAGGACGCAATTGGTGCCGGTTTTTCTTCCATTCGCGTTTGGAATCTTTCTTTTATTTTCGAACGCAACCAACCACGAGAGCAAGACTCTGTGGAAAAAAAGATAAGACTTAAAACTAAAATAGATAAAAATTTAAATTTATATTTCATGGTTTTTCCTTACGTATAGGTTTCTCCGATATGACCTAAAACTGATAAAAAAAGTTCCCTGATGTAGAGATAAAATAAAATTCCAATCTATATTAGTAAAAAAATCTGATTATCTATGAGTGGTTGTTTCTATTTCCAATTGCATAAGAATTTCTAGGGAACGAATTTTAGCATCGATGTCATAAACAGAAGTCACAGTCATCAGTTCATCGGCCTTTGTTTCTTCTAAAACCTTAGTAATTCCGACTTTTACGGATTCAGGTGAACCCACTACAGAATAAGATAACATTTGTGAGGCGAACTGTTTTTCTTCGGGACTCCAATAGGTTTCGATATTTTCAATTGGTGGTGGGAAAGTCCCTCTTCGGTTGCGAAGGATGCGAGTAAAGGATTGTTGTGAACTTGTGAATAGGAAATTAGCTTCTTTGTCCGTATCCGCTGCAATCACATTGACACCCACCATCACATAAGGTCTGTCCAAATACTTGGATGGTCTAAATTGTTTTCTATAAATGGAGATGGCTTCCATAAGTGCCGCTGGTGCAAAATGAGAAGCAAAGGCATAGGGAAGACCGAGCATTGCTGCCAGTTGCGCTCCAAAGAGACTGGATCCTAAAATCCAAACAGGGACATGAGTTCCCATTCCAGGAATGGCACGGATTTGTGATTGGCTCCCTTCGTCTTCGAAGTAAGTAAGTAATTCTTTTACATCCTCTGGAAAGTTTTGAGAACTCATTGGATCACTGCGTAATGCTCGTAAGGTGAGCTGGTCGGTTCCTGGTGCCCGTCCAAGCCCTAAATCAATCCTACCAGGATACAAACTTTCTAATGTTCCAAATTGTTCTGCAATGACCAGTGGGGAATGGTTGGGTAACATGATCCCACCGGCTCCAATTCGTATAGATTTTGTATGACTTGCCAAATGACCGATGACAACAGAGGTAGCAGCACTCGCGATGGAAGGGAAATTATGATGTTCAGCCACCCAGATGCGATGGTAACCCAAACTTTCCGCGGCCTTTGCTACTCGCACCGAATTGTTTAGGGCATCAGTAGCTGTGTTCCCTTCATTGATAAATACTAAATCGAGAATCGAAAGTTTTGCCATTAGGAACACATTCCCTTTTCCACCTCTCCGGTGTAAATGTGTAAAAAAAATAAAATCATGTTTTGATTAAAAATTCGAATACAACTGTTATGTGTGAAGGAAAGATTGAATTTAAAATTTCTTAAAAAAAATCAACTAAAACCTGAAACTAAAAGTCTAAGTGCTTTGGAAATCAAATGCGTTTTTGTATTTTGAAGCAAGAAATGACTAAAAATTACAAAGTCATATATTGATACTTAAGATAGTTTGAATAAAGATAAAATGAAAGTTTGGAAACCTGATTTAAATTTAGAATTCAAATCACTCATACAATCTGTATTTGTTTTTGAATCAGATACGGAAGAAAAACAAAATCTTCCCTTTTATGCAGATGGGTTTCCTGGGCTTGTGTTTTTTCACTCAGAAAAGCCTGTAACCGTTTATGTGGGATCGGAATCCAAGGTGATGGATCCGGTATTTGTTTATGGACAAACAATCGAACCCATTCGAATCGAAATCGAAGGCCCATTTTTCTTTGTGATGGCACAACTTTTCCCAGCTGTCGTGGAAGAATCATTAGGAATTCCTGTAGTGGAGCTGACCAATTCTTGTTTTACTATCCCGCAGTCTAATTGGATAGACGAACCTAACTTTGAGTTATCGAGAGAGAAGTTTTCTTCTTCTCTAGCAATGGATGCCTTGATGACTTTTATTATGAAAAAGGGTAGTAAGTTTCGTCCAGATCCTATTTTGCATATTTGTATAGAAGAGATTTTGGAAGAAAAAGGAAATTGCGAAATTGGAAAGTTATCAAAAAAATTGGGTCTTTCGGAAAGAACCTTACAGAGAAGATTCCAAAATTATGTAGGTCTCACACCAAAACAATTTTCTACCATCATTCGGTTTCAATCCAGCTTAAATGAGTTAAATAGTGAATCAAAGTCTAAGTTGACAGATGTTGCTTATATGAGCGGGTATGCAGACCAGTCTCATTTCATTCGTCAGTTCAAATCCTTTACCAAACAAAAACCATTTCGTTTTCGAGAAAAAATATAATTCCTGTCGGGTTTGTTCAATTTATATCCTTTAGTTTCTTGTATTCTAAAATTCATGAAACCTAAAACATTAATCATTGGATCCAGTGGAAAAACCGGATCACGAATTTTATCAAGGCTAGAAAACGCGGGTTATCCTGCGCGATTGGGATCGAGAAAAGTTACACCCGCCTTCGACTGGGAAAAACCGGAAGAATGGGAATCTGTCGTCCAGGGCGTGGATCAAGTTTATATCAGCTTCCAACCGGATTTGGCAGTGCCTTCTTCTCTAAAGGCAATTCAAACTTTGGTGGATGTATGTAAAAAAAATAAAGTCAAACGACTGGTTTTATTATCCGGAAGAGGGGAACCAGAGGCTCGCGCATGCGAACAAGTTGTACAGAAATCTGGATTGGAATGGACCATTCTTCGTGCCAGTTGGTTCTACCAAAATTTTAGCGAAGGAATGTTCCAAGAACAAATTTTGGGAGGAACGGTTTTATTTCCTCAAATCACCACCAAAGAACCGTTTGTGGATCTTGACGACCTTGCTGATTTGGCTTTGGATTCACTCATTACAGACAAACATCGTAACAAATTATACGAACTCACAGGCCCTGAACTTTGGAGTTTCCGTGAGGCATTTGCATTCATTGCCGAAGTCACAAACCAAACCATTCCCTTTGAAGAAATGCCTTTAGATGAATATATCTCCACGCTCAAAGGTTTTGGAGTTCCAGAAAATGTAACTTGGCTAATTGATTATTTATTTAGAACGGTTCTTGATGGGCGCAACGAATCTCTTGTGAATGATTTGGAATTGGCCCTTGGCAGAAAACCAAAAGACTTCCGTACTTACGTGAAAGAAACAGCCAAATCTGGAATTTGGAAAATTTCCCAACCGAGTGTTTAATTCTCCATTGGAACCGGTGTTTCAGGGAATGCCGGCAGAAATTCACTAAACTTGGCTTCGCGTCAATTGGTTCATAAAATCTCACTGAGAAAAACGAATCCTAGTGAGATTTTTATGGAATTTTGAAATTAGGTTAAGGGTTTTTTCAAAACCATCGAACCAATCTCTAATTACTGTTCCGCGGGATACCCGCTGTAAGTCATTTTCCCTATTAAATAGATCGGACTTTTTTGTTCCAAAAGAATCCGAGTGTTTAACTTGGATTGGATCTCTTGTAAGGTTTGTGATGAATAGGATGCACCTGCCCCGTCCACAACCAAAACATAATGGTAAGAAGAATTTGGATTTTCCTCCACATCCAAATCATCCCAGATATGCAAAATGTTTCCAGAACCAGTCTCTCTGTTTCTATCTGCAATGATGATCGCTTCGTTTGTTTCTTGGATGGGAGTTTTCGGAACGGATTGGTTATAAATCTTTTTTTCTGAGATTAGAATTACCTTTGATGGATCAAAGTGTGGAGGTAGATAAATTTCAGTGGGAGCATCTGAAAATCTTCCTTTCCAAATCACGAGTTGGAATCTTTTGTCGGCAAAATATTTTGGTTCTGTATTTCCAGGTTTGATGGCCGCCCAAGAAAATACTTTATTCCATGTGTCTGAACCAACAGCGTTATAATGACTACTCATCAAACGACCTTGGCTTTTTCGCAAATACCCACGTTCAATCACATGGTTGTTTAAATTGAAACTAGTTCCATAATTACCAACCACAGAAAAATCTTCTTCATTCCATGCATCCTTTGTTGTGATGAGTTTGGAAGGATTTCCATTCATATACTCTGCATGGTTGTTATAATAATAATCCCAATGCCATTGTGTTCCGGAAACTATCGGATTGTAAAAATCGGCGAACCTAGATTTTGAAGTTTGGTTTCCATCAGAGACTTCCATGGCCTGGTAAACTGCATTGATCATTCGAGGTGTGTCTTTTGCACCAGTTCCTTTTAACCACATACCAAATTCACTAAGGAAAACAGGGATTTTTAAAAATCTAGATTCCTTTCTGATTTCATCTAGGTATTTGAAATAAGTAGCATTGTCGATTCCCGTAAGATCGGTTCCCATTCGACCAGCATCATAAAAGTGGGAGTTAAAAACAAAACCTGGTCCTGGTGGAGACAATAAATGACCTCCTCCTGTGGCAGGTGCAATCGCCGAACCAATGTTTGTATTCCAGAATACTAGAGGTTCTGCAAACACCCATTTATTTTCCCAACCATTTTGGTTTAGTATAGTTCTGACTTTTTTGTACATAGGCCAAAGTTTTTGATTGTCCCACTGAGCAGGTGTTAAACCTTCCATTCCTCCATCCACAGGTTCATTAAATGGATCAAGGCCAAGTACATAGGAAAATTCTTCAGCACTCAATTTCTCTTTTATGTACGCAGAGGTTTTTGCGATTTGCCAAAGAAACTCTGTTTGCATATTTCTTGTGCCAAGACTTGTAGATAAGGGGGCATTGTTCCAAAAATTACGAAATGCTCGGCGCACGGCTTCATTGGTTAAATTGTTTTGACTCCAACTGGCACAAATGATTCCACAATATTCTGTAGGATAACTTCCTCCTTTGGTGATCCAGGCCGGAGCTCCATTTCCTGTATGCCAAGAGTTTTTATTAAAGAGATGGCGAGAAAATAAATCTTCGTGGTAATCCAAAAGGATGTACATTCGTTTGGCGGTTGCTTTTTTCATTTGGGCGATGATGGCATCTAAGTAATTATAATCGATGGTATCAACTGCTGGATGGACTCCTTCCCAAGCAATCGTGTAACGAATGATATTTGATCCTGTGGTTTTGCCAAGCCTACCAAAGGCAAGTTCCGCATCGGATTCATTTGCAAAAGGTTTGAATCCATGTTGAGCCAGTTTCATATTTCCCGAAATATTAAATCCACGGAAACTGACTTCCCGTCCGAGCCCATCCACAAAGATTTGGTCTGTGAACTGGTTGTTTGTCTTTTCAGAAATAAAAATCTCTCTGTCACCAGAAGAGGTACTATAATCTAAATTATGAAGTGAGTTGGTAACTGTGAGAGCCCTTACTTCTGATGAAGAGCCGTTGGTTTGCGACGACAAACCATCACTAGGCAATAGTAAGGGAAGGAAAGTCGTTGGCGATTCTTTGGTGGGAGCACAAGAGCTCGCTGTCAGAAATAGGATGGCAGAAACCAGCCAAACGGTTGGGGTTTTCGATTTAATTTTCATAGTACCTCGCTCCCGTTTCCTTTTGAGATTAGGAGATACGGTCACTTGCTACATACTAGCCGACAATTGTCGATTAAAAAACTGACACCAAATTTCCATAAATATGGAATTTAGAAATCTCATTACTGAAAAAGGAAAGTCACTAGAAAAAGAAAGTGAGTTACTTTTTGCCAATTTCAGAAAAATAAAGCTCATTTCCTTCTATATTTGTCAGATTTATGCGGAGATCTCCACTCCTTTGTAGTCAAATCCTGAACGCTGGTCTATAAAAACCGACAAATGTCGATTATTCTACTTGCCTTATTTTTAACATCGTTTAGGCTAATATTCCGAAATTTACCTCTTGCCCTATGGTTGGTTGAGGATGCGAAAAACCGTTTGATTGAGAAATTTAGATTCGGAGAAAGTATATGAATTCCAAAAGAGAATCCCGAGTGCGCTTGGGTTTTACCATTGTTTGTTGTTTTTTCGTTTTGACTTGTTCAGACGAGAAATCTTCCCCTTCGCCAATCCTCGGTTTGGTGGATTCTAGTGCTACTGATAGTTCTAGTTCCGCATTCGCTTCTTCCGGTGTGAGCCGGGCTGTAGCACCAAGTCTTGGTTCGTCACCGTATCTTGTGGGTGCAGGGATTTATGATATTACTGGACCTGCTGCCGAAGTAGGGATGATGGGGTTTGCGGAGACAGCGCAAAAAACAGAAGGGATTTATATGCGCCTTTGGTCAAGGGCCTATATCATTGGGGATGCATCCAAACGAGTGGTTTTTGTCAGTGCTGACTTAGGGATGATTTTTCAATCCATCAAACAAGCAGTGAGTAAAAAAATTGCCTTAGATGCAGAACTATCACCTTATTACAATCAGGCGAATGTTCTTCTTTCCGCGACACATACACATAGTGGGCCTGGTGGGTATTCTCATTATTTTTTATATAACGCGACAACTTCAGGTTTTATCAAAGAAAACTTTGATGTCATTGTCGATGGAATTTATAAGTCCATCAAACTCGCTCATCAGAATTTAGTTCCAGGTAATGTTTATATCAACCAAGGAAATTTAACAGATGCGAGTAAAAACCGTTCGGTGGCAGCTTATGATAAAAACCCTGTTGCTGAAAGGAATTTTTATTCTTCCAATGTAGACCAAACGATGACTCTTTTGAAGTTGGTTGCGGCGGATGGTCGTGAACTTGGGATGCTCAATTGGTTTGCTGTACATCCAACAAATGTTGGGCCTACAAACAAACTCATTGGTGGAGATAACAAAGGTCTCGCTTCTTATCTTTTTGAAAAATCAAAAGGAACTAATTATTCAGCAAACCAAACCTTTGTGGCTGCATTTGCCCAAACAAATTCAGGAGATGTCACTCCTAACCTTTGGGGACCTGCTGATGGGGTGAATGATTATGCGAGACTAAACATCATAGCCGAAAAACAACTAAATAAAGCTCAATCTCTATATTCATCTGCCACAACCCAACTTTCAGGATCCGTTGACTTTCGCCACACGTTTGTTAACTTTTCTAATCTTTATGTGAGTAGTGTGGGAACTACTACTTGCCAAGCGGGGATGGGAGCATCTTTTTCTGCGGGAAGTGTGGAAGACAATGCTGTCTCTCTTGATTTTTTCGATGAAGGGACTACAGTCGATTCCTTGGATTGGAATACCAATGCTGCGGATGCGTTTAAGTCTAGTTTTCTGGGTGGAGCCCTCGGTGTTCTTTGGCCAGCTTCTACAAGTGAAGCTTACAAACTTTGCCATGCCGAAAAACCTGTCCTCATTCCTACAGGGGTTGCTAGTTTTGATGGGAATCCTTGGACACCTCCTGTCATCCCAATGCAAATCATTAAAATTGGTAACTTAGCGATTCTTGCCATCCCTGCGGAGGTATCAACGATGGCTGGACGTAGACTTCGTTCTCTTGTGAAAAATATTTTGGCAAATGATTACACTGTGATTGCCGGTCTTTCCAATTCGTACACTTCGTATCTAACAACAAGAGAAGAATACTCTTCCCAACAATACGAAGGTGCCTCCACTCAATTTGGACCAAACACACTTGTCGGTTATGAACAGGAATTTGGTAAGTTAGCAAGTGCTTTGAGAAATGGAAGTGTTTCCCCCGCTGGACCTACACCTGCGGATCTAACAAACTACCAAGCAACTTTTCAAACTGGCGTTGTCTTTGATGATATTCCTCTGTTTAAAAGTTTTGGAAATGTTTTCACACAACCGGCTTCTTCTTATGCAAACGGAGCCACTGTGAGCGCTGTATTTTGGGGCGCCCATCCTAAAAACAATATGCTCATCGGAAGTAGTTTTGTGGATGTGGAAAAACAAAATGGATCTACTTGGACTGTGGTGGCTAGAGACAATGATCCTTCCACTACTTACAAATGGCAAAGAGATGGAATTGCTTATTCCAAAGTCACTGTCACTTGGAAAACGAGTTCCTTCCCATCGGGAACTTATCGCATCCGCCACCGTGGCCACTGGAAAAGTGGTTGGACGGGAGCCATCAGCGCTTACCAAGGAGTCACAAATAATTTCACCGTGCAGTAATATCTGAACACTCACTCACCTGACCCTTAAAAAAGGTCAGGTATTTTCTTTGCAACGGGATTGACTAGGTATCATTTCCTAGAAGGCTCGTACTATGGATAAATTGGTCGACGCATCCTTATCCCCCGACCTCGCTTCTAGGCCTTTTAAGTTTACAAGTAAACAAGGGAGGAGTAGACGTACACGTTTGTTAACCATCGCTTTGGAATTCCTCAGGGAAAAATCTCCGGAAGAAATTAGTTTTGCAGATATTTGCAAAGAGGCAAAAATCCCTAGACCTTCCGCCTACCATTTTTTTCCCAATGTGGAAGCCATCTTTCATGGAATCCGGTTATTACACTCGGAAAGCCTGATTGAAAAATCATTATTATTAAGAAGAGAAACTTTTGTATCCTGGGAACAATACATTGAACGTTCGATCGATGTGGCAGTGGAAGTCACAAATAAAGAAATTGCTTTTCCTCGTTTGATTTATGGATACAGGATGAGTAACCCTGAGATGCGCCAAGTGGGCCAAGAGTTAGATGCAAAACTAGCAAACCTTGCCAAACTGGGACTGATGGATCGGTTCGAACTACCAACCTTTGAAAATACAGATCCTATCTTTGCGGTTGCCTTTTCCATTGCTGACTCATTATTAAAACTCTCTTACAGAACTTATGGGGACTTTACACCTTGGATGGTGGGAGAAGCGAAAAAAGCAACGATCTCGTATTTAAAAAATTATCTACCGGAAGTTTGCAAACCTAAGTAGGTATTATTCATAATTGCCTGAATAGGTGGAACCATTCACAGTCCCACCATTCACGGTTCCTATATTTGTAATGACTGTAGTGCCTTCGTCAAAGTAAAGAGCCGTCGGGCAATCAGTGAGACGGTTTCCGTTGAAAATGAGGGGATTGGTTCCTCCCGCTTCATACACACAATACCGGTTGGTTCCCCCAGAAGTAAAAAGTATATTATTTTGGTAATTGCCCAAATTCCCCACACCGCTTGGAAAATAGAGTGCTCTACTCGTAATCCCTGCTCCTCCATCCATATGATTGTTCGTCACCGTTGGATTGGAAGGCGGGCTTGTATTCAATGCATAGGAAATAATTCCCGTTCCACCAAAAAAAGTATTCCCTATGATGGATGGAGTATTTGTTTGCGGTGCATTGTAGATTCCATGTGCAGAAGCATTAGGTGCATCACCCCCATGGATGGTATTAGAAACAATACTCGGAGAGGAATTATTTAGAATATAAACTCCGAAAGAAGAAGAAGCCGAAGAAGTTCCTCCTTGAATCGTATTATTGGAAATGAATGCGGAAGATGCGGAAAGATTAATGGCAATCGAATTGGCAATACTGACAACACCTCCTAACAACCTATTGTTTGTTATTGAGGGAGACCCAGAGAAACAATTAAAGGCTATCGATGCTGTCGGTGCATTGGTGTTAGATGCCCCTAAAATCGTAAATCCATCCACTACTGTTGAAGTTGTGATTGTAGCCCCAGCATTCACTGCAATGCTATCAGCATTTGCCGTTGCTGTATCTGTAATCTTTGCGATATAAAGATTGGAATTTCGATTTAAAAAATCAGAACTAAACCCACCGTATAACGAAACATTATTTACCAAACTCACTTGCGTTCCAAGTCCACTGTCCACAGGATAGATTCCTTCGGAAACTAAAATGGCTGCGGGAGCGGTTGCTCCTGTGATGGCAGAAGGAATTGTGAGTTTGGCAGTTCCTGGCGTAGTTCCTAAATTTCCATTATTGCCAGAGGGACTAACATAGTATAAATTTGTATTGGAAGTTAGAACGGTATAACTTCCTATAATTGTAGTTAAACGAAAACCATTAGCATCCGCACCATCCAACTGAAAGGTATTTGTTCCCACTGGGATGGAACCGGAAAGAGTCACCGTATCATTTGTCGTATACGTATCTGACCAAGATTGGCTAAGCGGAATACCCAAACTAGCAGACAATGATGCCGGATTCATACTCCGATTGAAAACCACTCGGATTTGTGTATTGGCAAGAATGACAAATCCCACAGACGGAGTGATGGTGGCAGTTGGGCCCCTATACAAACCGAGAAGGATACCTAATTGGAAAAGTTTGTCATTTTTTTTAGATGGGTCGAGTTCTAAAAGTTCCCGAACTATCGGGTTTAATAAACAGTGGAATTGGAAACAGATAAGCAGGAAAACAAATAGAAAAGAGACTCTTCCGTTTTTTCTATATTTTCGCATAACTAACCAAAGTTGTTTTGAGGAACTTATTTTGTCAATCAGGCAATTTATTTATCAATTGAGTTTGGGCAGTCTGTTCGCAAATAGGAGGGATTTACATCCTAAAAGTAAAGGGTTATATGGATTTCATTCCTACGTAAGCATACTCTGTTACGGTTTGGATGAATTTTTCCATTTCTTTTAAATCGTTTTTCATCTGCAAACGACCTTCCAAAAACAACATGGCGATTCCATGGATCATGGCCCAAGAGGCTAGGGTTTTTTCTCTTGTATTTCCTTTTTCTAAATGCCCTAGGTTTTGGCCCATGCGAATGATTTCGTGTAACTGCCGATAGGTTCTTCTTGATACTGCGAGTAAACTGGGATGGGTTTTTACATCCACTCCTGTCCCACCAAACATAATCCTTGCGAACTGTCTATTGGTCATAATGAATTGGAAGTAGGTCCAACCAAGAGCTAGGTATCTGCCCTTGAAGTCTTTATCCGTTTTTTGTAATTCGGTTTGGTAGGTTTCAAAATACTTTTGAAATCCGATCTCCGCAATCGCCGCAAATAAGGCATGTTTATTTTCAAAATGATGGTAACTGGCGACATGACTCACGCCGGCTTTTGCGGCCACTTTGCGTAAAGATATATCTTCTAGTGATGTGTTTTCGAGAAGTTCCACTCCCGCGTGGATCAGAGCCTCACGGACATTGAGACCATTTTCTTTGGAAGGGCGACCCACTGGTTTTGGTTTTTTGGGACTTGTTTTTTTTTTCGAAACCGCCATTTCCCCAATTCTACGTTTCAGTCTTTTATTGACTAGTGTTAATTACCGGTGGTAATTTTACGGCTTGCCTAAGTTGGATAAAATATTACCAATGGTAAATTATTCCGATTTAAGGATTTTTTACGAGTATGAATACAGCATTTTCACCTATTTCCATTGGAAACTTAACTCTCCCCAATCGTTTTATTATGGGATCCATGCACCTGGGTGTGGAAGGAGAAACCGGAACTGCCGAAAGAATGGCTGCCTTTTATGGCAAACGTTTTGAGGGGGGAGTTTCTCTCATTGTTACTGGTGGGATCAGTGTGAATGAGGAAGGAAAAGGATCTCGTACTTTTTTTAACATCCAAAATCCAGACCACGCCAAAGAGTTAAAACGTATGAACGAACTCCTTCATGGCAAAGGAACTATGTGTGCACAACTTTTTCATGCGGGACGTTATGCCGCGGACAGAAATTGTGTGGCACCTTCGGCCATTAGAGCACCAATCAATCGTTATGTGCCAAAAGCCCTTACAGAAGACCAGTGTTGGAAAACCATCGAAGACTTTGGACTTGCGGCAAAACTGGCTCGTGAATCTGGGTTTGGGGCCGTCGAAATTATGGGAAGCGAAGGTTATCTCTTAAACCAGTTTTTTTCAGCAGTGACAAACCAAAGAGATGATTATTTTGGTGGTGATTCCAAAGGAAGGATGAACTTATCCATAGAAGTCCTTCGTGCTGTAAAAAAACAATTACCTGAAGGTTTTCCCGTGATCTTTCGAATGTCGGGAATTGACCTTATCCCAGGAAATCCAAGTTTTGAGGAAGTAGTTCAGCTAGCGCAAGTTTTACGAGATGAAAAAGTCTCTGCACTCAATATCGGTATTGGTTGGCATGAATCAAGAATCCCCACCATTAGCCAATTAGTTCCCAGAGGGGCTTGGGTTTCTATTGCCAGTCGTATCAAAGAAAATACACCGGGTGTTCCTATCATTGCCTCCAACCGCGTCAATGATCCGATTACTATGCAAAGAGTTTTTGATGAAAACAGAGCCGATATCATTTCTATGGCAAGGCCATTTCTTGCCGATCCAGCCATCGTAAAAAAATTCCAAGAGGGAATGTCAAATCGAATCAACACCTGCGTGGCTTGTAACCAAGCCTGTCTTGATCATGCCTTCCAAGAAAAATTTGTATCTTGTATCGTAAATCCAGAAGCTGTACATGAATTAGAATATTCGAAATCAAAAACAAAGGATCCGAAAAAAGTTTTGGTGATTGGAACAGGACCCGCCGGCCTTGAAGCAGCACGTGCCAGTGCCAGTCTTGGACATAAAGTCACTTTAGTAGAAAAAGCAAATGTCCTTGGTGGGCAATTCCAACTAGCATCCAACATTCCAGGTAAGTCGGAGTTTAAAGAAACCATTCGTTATTTTAGCAATGAACTTCCTGCCCTTGGTGTAGACATTCGTTTGAATACAGATGCAACCTTAACATTGTTAGAAACAGAAAATCCTGATGTAACGATTTTTGCCAGTGGTGTGAAACCGCGTGAGTTTTCCTTAAAAGGACTAGAAAATCTTCCGTCTGGAAATTATACTGAATATCTCACGGGAAAATTCAAACCAGGCAAACGTGTGGCAGTGATTGGTGGAGGAGGGATTGGAGTGGATGTAGCTCATAGGTTGACAGAAGAGGAAGATCCTACTTTAATTTCATATGATAAAAAATACAATATCAGCTCTTTTACCAATGCGGTGGTTCAAAAAGAAAAAGCACACCGGGATGTAGCTGTGTTTCGTAGAAATGGAAAACACGGAGCGGGTCTTGGGCCAACAACATTTTGGGCACTCAAACAAGAGTTAGAGTCTGTGGGAGTTGAGTTCTATCATGGACTGACTTACAAAGAGGTCACAAAAGAGGGTTTAAAAGTAGAATTAAAAAACGGAGAGGAATTTTTGTATCCTTGTGATTCTCTAATTTTGTGTGTTGGTCAGGAAAAGGAATCTTCTGTTTTAGAAGAATACCAAACCAAATACCCAAACAAACAAACTATCGTGATTGGTGGGGCAAAAGATCCAAGGAACATCGATGCCAAAAGGGCATTTTTAGAAGGTTTAGAAGCTGCGCATAGCATTCATTAGGAGATAAAACATGATCGCAAATAACTATTTTTCAGAAGACGAAGATTTACAGGTAATTTTTAACCAACTGTTGGATTGGGACTCCATCATCAAAGAAACCGAAGGGGAAGTTTTTTTTGACCACCAAACATTTGTAAAAACAAATAACCCTCGTTATGAAATGGCACCGTCCACCAAAGAAGAAGCCTTCGAGTTATATACTTCCAGTTTGGATGCAATGGGCGATTTTTTTGGAAACGATGTCTCTCAAAAATCTCAAACCATGGATCGGAATGAACTAAAGTATTCCAATGGAAAGGTGATATTTCCAAAAGAAACTATCGAGATTTATGAAAAATTTCGTAACACTGGCCTTATGGCATATTCTCTTTCCAGAGAAGCGGGTGGTCTTGCTTTCCCTGCAACTGTTGGTGCACTTTATGCCATGCTTATGGCAAGAGCCGATGTTGCATTTTGTATGACAACCACCTTACTCAACTTAGCACAAATTGTAGACCGGTTTGGAACTCCAGAACAAGTAGAAACCTATGCCACAAAGGCTGCCAATGGTGAATGTTTGTTTGCCATGTCACTCACGGAACCTGATTACGGATCAGATCTTAATAATGTAAGAACGGTTGCAGTCAAACAAGAAGATGGAAGTTACCGTTTAACAGGAACCAAACGATTCATTTCCCAAGGTTGTGGATTGGGTGACCATCCTGCTTTACTACTTACTTTGGCACGCACTGGAAAATCAGAGGGCGGAGCGAGAGGTTTATCTGTATTCATTGTCAAAAGTGAAGATGTATTTGTTGCAGGAATCGAAAAAAAGATGGGAATCCATGCTTCTCCTACTTGTGAGATCGTTTATGAAAACACATACGGAGAAATTTTAGGGGAAGAAGGGCTTGGTCTCACTCGTTATACGGCGGGTATGACAAACTTTATGCGTCTTGTGAGTGCTTCCGGTGGATGTGGTGGGGGAGCTGCTGCTTATTTTGAATGTGTAAAGTATGCACAGGAAAGAAAACAATTTGGAAAACCTATTGGTGAAATTCCTGCCGTGGCAGAGATGATTCATAAAATCAAACGGGAAACAAACGCTATGCGTCTTCTCACTTTAGAGACCGCTCGAGTGATTGATATGTACCAACACCACCAAATCCGTATGGAAAAAGCTGGAAAAGAAGACAGAGAAATCCGAAAAGATGAAAAGGTAAAATATTGGTCCACACTTGCCTCCACACTCACACCGATGGCAAAGTATTATAGTTCCGAAGAAGGACATAAATGTACAAACTTAGCAGTGCAGGTGTTTGGTGGTGCTGGTTACACTGAAGATTACGATATCTCTCGTATGTTTAGAGATTCACGTATCAATACCATTTATGAAGGCACAAGCCAAATCCATGTTCGTATAGCGACAGGTGCCATCCTCGCGGGTATGGCTGGAGATGGAAACTTTCGAAAGTATCTAAATTCTTTGAAAGCAGAAATTCCTTCTCCTTCCGCCTTTCTTTTGGAACAGGAACGAGTGTTGGAAGAATCCATTCGAGTGATGCGTAACATTCAGGAAGAAGTAAAAAAAGAAACGGTGGCAGAAAACCTAATGATCCAAATGACTCGTTACATTTGTAGTTTGTTATACGAAAAGTCTATTTCTAAAATCAAGGATTCTGAAGTTAAAGAAACTTGGGAAAAAGATTGCAAGGCTTATGGCATTGATAGTGCCGCCACTGCACAGTCCTGTTTGTATCGAATTCAAAATTTTGGATAAACAGAGGATATAAAGTTTCACTTAGCGGTTGTTATGTTTTTTTTCGACTGAGTCCAAAATCCTTTGGATTGCGGTCGGATCTCCGTAACCACCGACAGTGGTGACAATCACGATATCTAAACTAGGGATGGAGAAAATGAGTTGGTCTCCATTCCCTGGCGCTTGGATTCTATTTTCTATATTGAAAGTTATAAAAAATCCGTTTCACCGATTCTACCACAATCAAATAAATCACAATCATAGAAGCTAAGATGGCATAAAACTCCATTGGCGGGGGAACCAGTCCAAAATAAGATCCGATGGATGTGAATGGTAACAAGGCACCAATGGCAGCAATACTGACTGATACAATTGCAAGAATCCTGTTTGGCCTACTTTTAATTGGATTGCCTCGTGTTCTGATAATAAAGATTACAAGAACTTGGGTACAGAGTGATTCTACAAACCAACCAGTTTGAAATAACGCTTCGTTTGCATTTAATAGAGTCAACATAACGTAGAAGGTTAAAAAATCAAAAGCAGAACTGATTGGTCCTATCGTTAACATAAAGTTTCGAATAAAAGTAATGTCCATGATTCTCGGGAAATTTAGTTCTTCTTTATCTACTTCATCTAAGGGGATAGGTATTTCAGAAATATCATACAAAAGATTATTGAGAAGGATTTGGGTAGGTAACATGGGAAGGAAAGGCAAAAATAAAGCGGCACCTGCCATACTGAACATATTTCCAAAATTGGAGCTTGTTCCCATCATGATGTATTTCATGATATTCCCAAAGGTTCGTCTACCTTCCAGCACTCCTTCATACAATACATGTAAATCGTGATCTAATAAAATCATATCCGCGGCTTCTTTCGCGACGTCCACTGCGGAATCCACAGACAATCCTACATCTGCAGAGTGTAAAGAAGGTGCATCGTTGACACCATCACCTAAATATCCAACCACATGACCGTTTTCTTTAAGTGCTAAAATGATTCTGTTTTTTTGTGATGGGTTCATGCGACAAAACAGATTTGTATTTTCTATATGAAACTTAAGTGCCGAATCATCCATTTGATCCAGTTCTTTGCCTGTGAGAATTCCTTTGACTGGCATTTTTAATTCAGAACATACATGTTGGGTGACTAGTTCACTATCACCAGTAATAACCTTTACGGAAACACCGAATTCGTTTAATGCAGATAAGGCGGTCTTGGCACTTTCTTTCGGTGGATCTAAAAAGGCTGCAAATCCTGAAAGAGTTAATTCCGTTTCATCACTTACAACTGCATGAGTATGTTCTTTTGTTTCTTCTCTCCAGGCGATTCCTAAAACTCGGAATCCTTCTTTTTCTAAGGAAGAGTGAACTGAACGAATTTTTTCTAAAACAATCGAGTTTATGGGTTCAATAGTTTCTTTTCCTGTTTCATAGTGAGTGCAGAGTTGGATGATTTCTTCAGGAGCACCTTTCACAACCAACATTCGGTTTTTTTGATCCATAGGATCCAATAAAACCGATACTCTTCGGCGTTCGAAGTCAAAGGGTACTTCATCTATTTTTGTCCAACGGTCTGTTTGAATTTCTTTATGTTCTAAAATGGCTTCATCTAAGGGACTTTTTAATCCAGTTTCAAAGAAGCTGTTTAGGTAAGCCAACTCCAATACACGTGTATTGGATTCTCCGTTAATGTTTACATGTTTTTCTAATTTGATTTTTGATTCGGTAAGAGTTCCCGTTTTATCCGTACAGAGTGTATCCATGGAACCAAGATTCTGAATGGACGAAAGTTGTTTTACGATGACTTTCTTTTTTGCCATCAAAATGGCACCACGAGAGAGTGTGATCGAAGTTACCATTGGTAGTAACTCTGGTGTCAATCCGACTGCTAAAGCAATTGCGAATAAAAAAGAATCAAGCCAAGGTTTATGTAAAATTGCATTTACCAATAAAACAAAAAGTACAAGAAGAATGGTCATTCTCATAATCAAAATTCCAAATTTTTCAGTGCCTAGTTCAAAAGAATTTTGTGGTGGAGAAAGGTTTAAGTTGTCTGCAATGGCGCCCATCGCAGTATTCAAACCTGTATTCACTACTAGAACTTTAGCACTCCCGCTAATCACAGAGGTTCCCATAAAAACCGCGTTTGATGCATCCGTAATGTCATTAGATACTGATTCCAATTCCCCTGGATGTTTTTCGACAGGATAAGTTTCACCAGTAAGTAGCGCTTGTTTGACAAAAAAATCCTTAGCCTCTAACACCCGTCCGTCGGCAGGAACTAAATCACCTGCAGAAAGTAATACAAGATCACCAGGAACAATTTTTGAAATAGCAGTATCGGTGGGTAATCCTCCACGAATTACTGTTGTATGAACGGATACTGAATGGCGTAAACTATCTGCTGCTTTACCCGCTTTGTGTTCTTGGATAAAATCTAGAATAATACTAATAAAAACTAAAACGGTAATGATGATGAAATTAGAAAATTCTCCCATAAACGCCGACACGGCACTCGCAAATAATAGAAGTAGAACTAGAGGATTTCTAAACCGAGATAAAAGTTTTTGCCATAATGGTTTTGTTTTAGGATCAATAAAAATATTGGCACCGAATTGTTTGAGTTTTGAGGTTACTTCTTCTGTATTTAGACCAGAGGTTCCCACACCTAGTGATGTTAATGTTTCTTCCATCGGCATTTGCCACCAAGGAGAGGGATTTGATCTAGTTTGCATAAAGGAACCTCAAATAAGAACGCGAGAGGATAAGTTGTTTCTTTAAAAATTGTTCTTTTGATCACTAACGTCAATCCTAAGATTTCTTTCGATTGACGACATGAACAGACTGTTCTTCTCTTATGGAGAATCAACCCATGAACGCGAAAAAATCTAAATCCCAACCGCGAAAAAAGTCAGTTTTAGCCAAAAAACAAAGTAAGAAACCGACTGCTTCCTCTAAAAAAAATACAATTTCTAAACTTAGGTCTAGGGAATTAGAAATTCCATTGGATTCACAATCAAATCATTCTGTCGCTGAACTTATCGATACCATTCACGAATATTCGATTGGTCATGAAATTGCGAATGCGGTCACTCATGGAATTGGGGGGGGCCTAAGTATTGCAGGTTTGTCTCTCCTTTTGACTATGGCAGTTCTTTATGGGAATGTATGGCATGTAGTCAGTTCCGCCATTTATGGCGCTACCCTTATCATTTTGTATCTCGCTTCTACCTTATACCATGCTATTTATCATACGGCTACAAAACGTATCTTTAAAGTCATTGATCATGCCTCAATCTATTTACTCATTGCGGGAACTTATACCCCATTTACTCTTGTTAGTTTGCGCGAACATTCCGAATGGGGATGGACTCTTTTTCTCATCATTTGGGCCCTTGCTTTCATTGGAGTTTTGTTATTACTTCTATTTCCTGGGAAGTATAGTGGGGCACGAGTTGTGGTTTATATCCTTATGGGTTGGCTTGCGATTTTTGTAGTCAAAGACATCCGAACAGCCATTGGTTTGGGAGGGATTTCCTGGTTAGTTGCTGGTGGTCTTAGTTATACTTTTGGTGTGATTTTTTATTTATGGGATAGTTTGCCTTTTAACCATGCTATCTGGCATTTGTTTGTTTTGTCTGGTAGTCTTTGTCATTTTTTTGCAATTTTGTTTTATGTCATACCTCCGATCCCAAATTAAAAATTTTGTTTGTTAATTTTTTGTATCTCAATAAAATTCACTTATCTTTTTGTGGTGACACAAAGAGTAAGGAAAACATTTGAAGCCACGAGTTATAAACTGAAATATATACCACAATTTGTTGTTGTATATATTTTTTTGATTACTCACCTATTGATAATTAGTCTAAAATATCAATCACTACATTCCCTTTTTTATGGCCAGCTTCTACATAATTATGAGCCTCCGCCATCTTTTCCAATGGATAAGATCTATCAATGACCACTTTGAACTTTCCTTCTTTGGTTAATTTAGTTAGTAGTTCTAAATTTTCTATGGTTTCAGCGATTGGTCCAAACTTAATTTTAATTCCTTTTGTGAGCGATAACAAACCTGCTTGGAACATTTCTTTAAACAGGGCAGCCACTAGTACCAAAACTCCACCTTTGGCGAGAACTTTTAAATTGGATTTGATCGTAGACTTACCTACACATTCAAAAACAATATCATAGTTTTTTTTATGGGATTCTGAATGGAACTCTTCGTAGTCCATTACAGATTTGGCACCCAGTGATTCTACCAGTTTAAAATTACCTTTGCTGCAAACGGCTGTTACATTTGCGCCAAAATAGTTTGCCAATTGAATGGCAGAAGTTCCCACAGAACTGGAAGCACCATAAATGATTATGGTTTGGTTTTCTTTAATTTTACATTTTTGAATGAAGTCGAGAGCAGTCAAACTTCCGAAAGGTAAGGCAGCTCCTTCGGAAAAGGAAATTTCTTTCGGAAGGATTGTGATCACGGCGGATTCTGGAATACAAACAAATTCCGCATAGGCTCCCATTTTCATTCCGCTTGAACCAAAAACTCGATCACCTACTTTGAATTTTGTTACATTTTTTCCAACGGCATCCACTACTCCGGAAACAGAAATTCCTAGGACAGGTTGCCTTGGTTTGGTAAGTCCAAAATACAAACGGGCAATTTCAGGATCTGGTTTTCGGATGCGCCAGTCTCCCGAGTTCACTGAAGTTTTATAATTTTTGATTCTAATTTCATTCTCTTTTGGGGTAGGGATTTCCCAGTCTTCCAATTGGAGTTCTTCGGAGGCTCCGTAATTTCTACAAGTGATGACTTTCAAAGGTTTAACTCCTGAATCACTAATTTAACTTACACTGTAAGTATGTCAAGGAAATTTATTTCATTCTTTTGTCACAGAAAACAATAGAAAACTCATCGGATTTATGATAGAAAATGAGTTAAGGAGGGGAAGTGTATAAAAAGAAGAAACAAAAGATGAGTTCAGCGAAACTTTTTAAGAAAGGAAGAAAGAGAAAAACCCTCTCGAAAGAAGTTGTTTTGGAAGCTGCTATTGGGCTTGCCGATGAGTTTGGAATCGAAGAATTGTCCATGAGAAACTTAGCATTGAGTTTGAGTGTGGAAGCAATGTCGTTGTACAACCATATAAAAAATAAGGATGAACTTCTGGACAAGATGGTTGATTTTGTGATTTCAAAGATCAACTTACCTAAGATAGGTGGCGATTGGAAATCGGAAATGAAAAAAAGGGCTAAGTCTGCCCGTGAGATTTTGATTTTACATCCTTGGGTGACCTTACTTGTTGTATCTCGAATGAATGTTGGTGAAGCAATGTTAACCTATTTTGATAGATCACTGGGATGTTTACATTCTGCAGGATTTAGTTTACAAGCAGCTGATCACATCATCAATACAATTGATAGTCATGTTTATGGATACGTTTTACAAGAACTGAATTTCCCCATTGAACCAGAAAATTATGCAAAAAAGGCAGAAGGGTTTTTGCCCGCATTGGAGCTTAGTCCCTTTTCTCATCTAACTAATTTAACCAAAGAAGTTGTTTCTGGAAAATACAATGGGTTACATGACTTTGAGTTTGGTTTAAATTTAATTTTGGATGGATTGGGTAGGCTTCGCGAAACAATAGATTAGCCAAAAAACCAATTTCTGGTTTGATTCGGCAATTGATTAAAAAAATAATAAGATAAACCGGAAAAAAGCTCTCCGGTTTTTAGAAATATTAAATTATTTTTAAATAGCAAATACACTTTGCAAAGTAAAATAACTCGAGTTTGGTTTGAAATCGTATCTATGGTAAGGATCAGTTTCGTATGGATTGTTTTTTTGATTGCGAATGGCATCACCTGCATAAAGCGAACTGGCACCAAACCAAAAGGAAACATTTTCAAACGGAGTGACAATATAAATGAAATTGATTTCTGTTGCTACGTGTCTTCCTAGTTTCGGTCTATTAGGATTGTAGGCTTCCGTATTGAAATAATCCTCTGTGGATGCTGTTTCTCCTGTTGCTTTACTCCCCGCTACATAGTTGTTGTTATCGTAGTATCCGTCTTGGAGTTTTACTTTATAATACCAGTGAGGGTTTATAATAAAGGTTCCCCATTTTGATGATTCGTATTTAATATGGACGGAATAATCTTTGATGTTTTGCCAAAATACCATCCCCGAATTTCCATTTCCCGCAAAAGGTAATCCTCCACCCGCCATCCTTCTAGTAGCAAAAAGTGGATTGTAAGTTGCCACACTCCCATCATTGCGATTGGGATCTCCCGAAGCCTGGACATATTGGATTCCAATCCGAAATTCTTTTACGGGTGTATAGCCAAGTTGTACCGCAACGATATTCGCCTTATATTGGACAGGTGAAGAATGGGGAGGTGGTTCTCCCGTTTTTTTGTCGGTGGTCAATGTACCTTTTTCGTTGATCCAAGTAGGAGATGACCTTTCACCTGTAAAACCAGTTTGCCAAGCGGCCTCTACCATCCAGTCGATTCCTGTTTCGCTTGTGATCATATTTCCTTTGGTGCGATTGGTGAGGCGAAATCCAGAAGTATTCAGTTGGTCAGAACCTCGGTAATAAATATCGGATCCATAGTTTACTGTTGTATTTGTGGCTTTTTGTTTTTGTTTGTAAAGAGTGAAATTATAAACTTCGATTCCCAACCATTCCCATGGTTTGAATCCATAATGGGCTCCATAATAAGAAGCATTTCCTACTCCACCCACTCGAGTGGAATTATTTGATACCATACTGTTGGAATTATTTTCTGATCCAATGATGGCTCCAAAAAAATCTAAACTATGTTTTTGTACTGTAATTGTAGACCGAATGGCATCAAAAGAGTTCCCATTCAAACTATCGTTACGCGAACCTAATATGCGACCATCTCCGTAATCCAAAATTTGTCGGCCAGTTCTCACTCGAAACATTTGGTTGGTTGTTTTTAAATCTAAAAATGCTTCTCTGAATCCCGTATAATTATTGATAGCGACTTCTCTTTGTTTGGAGGTATCTATCAGAATCCCGGAGTTAGGAATCACACCATACTTTTGATCGGCAGAACCATTGACAATTTCTCCTCCCCATAATCTAACATCTTGAAAACTTAGTTTGAATGCAATGTTAGGCGATAGGTCTCCGATTAGATAAAACTGAGTTTGGTTAGTGACAGTATTTCTATTGTCCGGTGTAGATCGATCAAAGTCCGTATTGTAAAGGGAATCCGCTTTGGGTCGAATTCCAAATCCAACTCGGAATCGATCCGCAAACCATAAATTCGTATTTTCTTGTATCGCCTTTCTTTGTTTGGCGGTAACCTGGATACTTTTTAAATATTCTCCGGTTAAATTTCCCTTGAGTGGGCTGACATACTCTGCCGGTTCTTCTGGAGGAACGGGAGGTGGAGGCGGTTGTTGTTGTGGCGGAGGAGGTGGGGGAGTTTCAGGAACTTCTTTTTTTACCGGAGTGATGAACTGAGCATCCAATGGCAATGCAGAAGTAAACAAGAAAAACCCTAGCGACACAAGACCCATTACCATTCGCTGATTGTAAGCGTACATTTTATACCACCTGTGATTCAGCCAGTGACCATATACTTGTATAAGATTCAAATCTTATATTTCTTTATTGGTAGGAATCCTAGTTTTTTAAAAGGTTCTGTACGTTTTGTAAGCATTTATTTAGGAAGGTAGTCCAAGGTTTTTCCAACCTTCGAGGCCTAATTCCTTTAATTTTTTCCTATTGTTTTTGAAAATACTGTCAATATTAGGGTGAGAATCCACAATTCGAGTGATACTATCTTCGCGTAACAAATGTAATGTTTGATAAGGAGATCTACCCACGAAATTAGTTATGTCGTTTTTCTTTTTACCTGCGAATTGGAATTCCGGGTGGAAATTTGCAATCTGGATGATCCCTTCTAACTCTAATTGATTTAAAAGTAAATCAGCATCATCTAAAAAATCATTTTGGTCTAAAAAATCACTTAAAACATAAGGGTGGATGAGTAAGGAAGTTTCGGTGGTTTTTGGATTTGTTTCTTTTAAAAATAATAATTCAGATTTTAAATCAAAAAGTAAGTCTTTTGCGTTTTTTGATTTGCTAATCGTATAACGAATTGTATTCGATTGGAAGGTTGGTTTTGCAAAAGGACAAAGATTTAAACCGATCACAGCTTTTAAAATCCATTCTTTGGTTTCATGGAGAATGATGTCTTCGGTATCTTTTGCTGTTTCTTTGGGCATTCCAAAAATTCTCTTTTTCTATATTTGAATTACCATCATCTATTTTGTAGAAGGGAATGTAAGCTAAGTTCTGATCGTGTGGGCAGGATTTTAAAAAAAATCATAAGAAATCAATCGAA
The DNA here is from genome assembly GCF_004770765.1 of Leptospira noumeaensis. NCBI lineage: Bacteria > Pseudomonadati > Spirochaetota > Leptospiria > Leptospirales > Leptospiraceae > Leptospira > Leptospira noumeaensis. The sequence goes on from NZ_RQFK01000007.1 coordinate 80,932, forward strand.
TTGATTCGGAAAGATGGACGAGGTTGGAATATTTGATTTACTGGGTGAGATACAAACCAAAAGATTTCAATTATTAGTTCCTTATGGCAAATCTTTCCACAAATTTTTCTCAATTCCTTTTTGAACAATGTACAAATAAAGAACGTGAATGGTTAGAAGAAAAAGTTAAATCGAATTTTTTAGATTTGATGACAGCCTTTGTTGCTGCTCCACGGTTTTTATCTAAAAAAAATATTTCTTATGATTCTAAGTCTAGAGGAAGTTTAATTCCTGAGTTAACAAGTTTCGAAGTAAACGGATGGAATTTGGTTCGTTTAGCGAGAGTTTGGTTGCTTTTACATTTGCCTTCAGAACCAAAAGAACAATATATAAAAAATATTGAAACATTATTTGATACAGCAGAATTGAATGAATTGGTGGCGTTATACTCCGCTTTGCCTCTTTTGTCTTATCCTACAGAGTGGTTACCTAGGGCCACCGATGCCGTTCGTTCCAATATGGGTTTTGTATTTGATTCCATTGCCTTACAAAATCCCTATCCCGAACTTTATTTCCCAGAACCTGCATGGAACCAACTCGTACTCAAAACCATTTTTAATGAAAAACCAATCCATAGGATTTACGGAATCAATCGTAGGAGGAACGAGGATTTATCCATTGCCGTTTTTGATTTTATCAGCGAACGTTCTGCGGCGGGAAGAAATGTTCCTATCTCCGTTTGGATGTTGATCAGCGGATTTACATTGGAGTCGATGGTTCCCAAATTGTTTCTTATGTTTAAATCCGAGATCCAAACAGAAAAACAAGCAGCGGCTCTGGTCTGTTATGAATCAAAAGAGCCAAAAATTCGTTCTTTGTTAACAAAGTATCCTGACTTAGAATTATCGATACAAAATGAAGACTTGGATTGGTCTAAACTACAGTCCATCCCTGAATAAAATTTCTATGTGCCAAAACCCAAACAATCAAACAAAAAATCCTTCTCATTTTGAATCGATAGATGCAACCGAAGAATCTCCAACACATAGGGATTTGTTGTGGGAGGATTATCAAAACCTAATCAAAGATATGCGATTCTTTGATCCACATATTCATATGGTATCCAGAACTACCGATGACTACCAGATGATGGCAAAAGCTGGTATTGTTGCCATCATTGAACCTGCTTTTTGGGTGGGCCAACCAAGAACCGGTCTTGCTAGTTTTAAAGATTATTACAGTAGCCTTGTTGGTTGGGAAAGGTTCCGTTCTTCTCAATTCGGAATCAAACATTATTGTACAATGGGTCTAAATTCTAGAGAAGCAAATAACGAACGTCTTGCGGAAGAAGTGATGGAGATTTTACCACTTTTTGCGTATAAAGAGGGAGTTGTTGGTATCGGTGAAATTGGTTTTGATGACCAAACAGCTTTAGAGGAAAAATACTACAGATTACAACTTGATCTTGCCAAAAAAACAAATTTACCAGTACAAATCCACACCCCACACAGAGATAAAAAAAGAGGAACAGAAAGGAGTATGTCCATTGCTTTAGAACATGGATTAGATCCTTCCTTTGTTGTTGTGGATCATAATAATGAAGAAACCGTTAAGTCAGTGTTAGACCAAGGTTTTTGGGCTGCATTTACTATTTATCCATTCACTAAAATGGGAAATGAAAGAATGGTTGCTGTTGTTGAGAAGTATGGACCAGAGAGGATTATGATCAACTCAAGTGCAGATTGGGGAATCTCTGATCCACTCGCCATCCCAAAAACAGCGGCTCTGATGAAACAAAGAGGAATTCCTTTGGATGTCATCCGTAAAGTCACTTATCAAAATGCCATTGATGCCTTTGCAAAAAGTGGACAAATTGATGTCGCCGATTTTGAAACAGAATCAAAGCCAGATCCAAGTGCCAAGTTTCACGGTAATTCCATCCTTCGCGGTGGCCAACAACCAGTAATGAATAAAAATTCTTTGTTAATCCAATAGATGAATCTGAAAGCTTATTTTACTTTACTCCGGCCAGCTAACTTAGTCACTGCGGTAGCTGATATTCTGGCCGGGATGGCAATTGTCGGTTTTGTTTGGAAAAACAACACTCCCGTCTTTTTACTTGTTTCCACCATTTGTTTGTATGGTGGTGGTGTGGTTTTGAATGATTATTTTGATACAAACATTGATACAAAAGAAAGACCAGAACGTCCCATTCCCAGTGGGAAGGTATCTAGAACTTCGGCCCTAATTTTTGGAAGTATTCTTCTTTGTTTTGGTGTTGGTTTTGCCTTTTTCTATCATATTCAAAGTGGATGGATTGCTTTTGTAATTGTTTTGTTGGTTCTTACTTACAATCGTTTTGCGAAACATAGTTCGATTTTTGGTCCCATAGTGATGGGAATGTGTAGGGGAGGGAATTTGATTTTAGGGATGAGTTTGGTTGCGGATCTACACGTATCAAACCTGGCTTTTTCTTTTTTCCCGATCCTTTACATTGCAGCCATTACAATGATTAGCCGAGATGAAGTCCATGGTGGTAAAAAAACACCATTGGTATTTGCCGGAATCTTTTATTTAACTGTTTTTTTGTTTTTATCTTTGATTTCGTATCGATTAGGGAATTTGTCTTTTAGTTTTCCTTTTGTTATTTTACATTCGGGAATGGTTTTTCCTCCGCTTTTAAAAGCCTACAAAAATCCCATTGGATCAAATATTGGTAAGGCGGTGAAGGCAGGTGTGATTTCACTCATCCTTCTTGATGCAAGTTTTACTGCAAGTTTTGGTTTTTTCCCTTTGGCAATTCTTGTCCTTTGTTTGTTACCTATTTCCATACTTTTGTCTAAATATTTTTCTGTTACCTAGAGCATCTTATGATAGAAGATTTTTTTCCTCCTCTTTTTTCTGAATTCCAAGTTCACTATCGTTATACAGTCCAGTTCACCAAGGGAATTTTTGGTTCTAACAATTCTTGTTTATCTGATTTTTTTCTTTCTGAAAAAAAAGAAGGAAATATAAAGAAAGCTTTAGTTGTTATTGACCAAGGTTTGGTTTCGCACCATCCCAACTTAGTTTATGAAATTCGATCTTATTTTCAAAATTTGACGTCATGTATCCAGCTAACGGATGATATAATGGTAATCCCCGGTGGAGAGGATTGCAAAAACGATCCCAAACTTTGGGATTCACTCGTGAATGCTGTTGATTTGTATGGAATCGATCGTCATTCCTATATTATTGCCATTGGGGGAGGGGCTATTCTTGATTTGGTTGGATACGCTGCGGCAGTTTCGCATAGAGGGATTCGTTTGGTTCGGATTCCGACAACTGTCCTTTCCCAAAATGATTCTGGTGTGGGTGTTAAAAATGGAATCAATTTTCAAGGTAAAAAGAACTTTTTAGGTAGTTTTGCACCACCCGTTGCCGTGTTTAACGATCTTTTGTTTTTAGAAAGTTTGGATGATCGCGATTGGCTTTCCGGAATGGCAGAGGCAATTAAAGTAGCACTCATCAAGGATAAAGATTTTTTTCTTTGGATAGAGGCCAATGCCGAAGCACTTCGCGATCGTAATTTAGATAAGATGTTTTATTTGATCCATACCTGCGCCAAATTACATATGGATCATATTGCAAAAGGAGATCCTTTTGAGTTCGGATCTTCCAGACCACTTGATTTCGGACATTGGGCAGCCCATAAACTAGAATACCTCACAGAGTTTTCTTTACGTCATGGCGAGGCAGTGGCGATCGGTATGGCTTTAGATACCGAATATTCCTTCCAAAGTTTTCTTTTATCAGAAAAAGATAAAAATCGAATTCACTCCCTTTTGAAAACAATTGGATTTTCTTTGTATCATCCTAAACTATCTGAAGGTGAAAAAAAGAATTTGTATTTAGGATTACAGGAGTTTAGAGAACATTTAGGAGGAAGACTCACCATAACGTTGTTATCTGGGATTGGTTTCTCTAAAGAAGCCCATGAAATAGACTTTGGTGCCGTTGTTCGTTCGGTTGATTTTTTGGAAAAGTTTTATGGAAACTAAATATGGTCACCTAACGTATTGTTCCAATATCCATCCTGGTGAAACTTGGAAGGATCATTTTTACCAGCTTAAAGAAAACCTTCCCAAAATTCGTAAAAAAGTATCACCAAATGCAGAAATGGGTTTAGGACTTCGATTGGCAAATGAGGCCTCGGTAGAACTTTTGAATCCACAAGTTTTGGAAGAATTCCAAACTTGGTTAAAAAAAGAAAGTTTTTATGTTTTTTTAATCAATGGGTTTCCGTATGGAAACTTCCACGGAACTACTGTTAAAGGAAACGTATACAATCCTGATTGGGCAACTAAAGAACGGCAGGAATATACAATTCGTTTGTTTTCTATTTTATCTAAGTTACTGCCTATGGGGATGGAAGGAGGTGTTTCAACGCCACCTCTATCCTATCAGTTTTTTGATTCTACAGATTTAGATTTAAACAAACGTATCTCTCTTGCCACTGAAAACATAATCAATATTCTAATACATCTCATTCAAATTCAAATAGCAACTGGGAAAACATTACATCTAGATATAGAGCCAGAACCTGATGGAATTTTAGGGAATGTGAAACTTTTTGTGGATTGGTATTTGGATTTATTTTTGCCACTGGCCATTCCAAAAGTACAAACCCAATTCGGGTTTTCCAGGGAAGATACGGAAAAGAAAGTTAAAAATCATATTAGAATTTGTTTGGATATTTGTCATTCGGCTGTCAGTTTCGAAGATAACCAAGCGGTTGTTAATCTTTTGTTGGAAAATTCCATTCGAGTTGGTCGAATCCAAATTAGTTCCGCTTTAAAGGTAAATTTTGACCAAAATATCGAAGAGAAACTAAATTTATTATCTAACTTTGACGAACCAACTTACCTCCATCAAGTTGTCGCAAAAAAACCTTCTTCAAAAATCATTTCATACCGTGATTTACCCGAGGCATTACAAAGTAAGTTAGAACCAAATGATGAATGGAGAATCCATTTTCATGTTCCTGTATTTTTGGATACTTATGGACTTGTATCTTCCACGAGGAAAGAAATTTTAGATCTTTTGAAATTACAGAAAAAAAAACTTTTTACCAATGCTTTAGAAATAGAAACTTATACCTGGGGAGTTTTGCCTAAAGAATTACAAATGCCGATGTCAGACTCTATCGTTCGTGAATTGGATTGGGTTTTGTCAGTTTTAGAAACAGAGTCGTAATTAGTAGGATCAGAAACCGATGCCAAAGCAAATAACCTTTCAAAAGACAGTTGTAATTGATGTTGTAGGACTTAGTTCTTTTTTGGTGGGAGAATTTACTCCATTTCTTAAACAATATTTGCAAAAAAAACACACTCTCTTCATTAAACCAATGTTACCTGCTCTTACAACAAGTTCTCAATCGACTTATCTGACGGGAAAATGGCCAAATGAACATGGGATTGTGGGGAATGGTTGGTATGATCATGAAGATGCAGAAATAAAATTTTGGAAACAATCCAACCATTTGGTAGAGGCGGAAAAAATTTGGGAACGAGCAAAAAAACTAGATCCTAATTTTACCTGTTCCAAGATGTTTTGGTGGTACAATATGTACTCTAGCGCTGACTATTCTGTCACACCAAGACCTCAATATCATGCAGACGGTGTAAAAGCTCCCGATTGTTATTCCAATCCACCGGAACTTAGAGATGAGTTGCAAAAAAAACTTGGTTCGTTCCCCTTATTTAATTTTTGGGGACCCAATGCAAATATCAAATCAACAAAGTGGATTGCGGACGCTAGCATCTATGTTGATAAAAAATATGATCCTACTCTTACATTAGTTTATCTTCCTCATTTAGACTATTGCCTTCAAAAGTATGGACCAAACCTTCTTAAAATCAAAAAAGAACTTTTGGAAATAGATTCTATTCTGAAAGACTTGATCGAATACTATGAAAACAAAAATACAAAGATCATTTTGTTATCAGAATATGGAATTACTCCTGTTTCTCACCCCATTCATATCAATCGAATTCTTAGAAAAGAAGGTCTAGTTAATGTTCGTAAAGAAAGATGGTATGAACTTCTTGATCCAGGGGCTTCGTCTGCTTTTGCTGTTTCGGATCACCAGGTCGCTCACATTTATTGTAAGGATTCTAAAACTAAAAACCGAGTGACAAATTTGTTACAAAACATTGACGGTATTGCTCTTGTTTTAGATAAAAATTCACAAAAAAAATACCATATCAATCACAAACGTTCTGGTGACATCGTTCTCGTCGCTGATCCCAAGTTTTGGTTTACCTATTATTATTGGTTGGATGACAAAAACGCTCCAGATTATGCTCGTTTGGTGGATATTCATAGAAAACCAGGTTATGATCCTTGCGAAATGTTTATGGATCCTAAAAAACTGGGGATCCGACTCCGGGCAGGTTTTAAATTACTCCGTAAAAAACTAGGGTTCCGTTACCTTATGGATGTGATTCCTTTGGATGCTAATTTGGTAAAAGGCTCTCATGGGGCCATCCATGAACAAAGGGAGTTTTATCCCATTTTTTCCTCTCAAAGTCAATACTCTGAAAAAGAAATTTCTGCTAATAAAGTGTACGATTTGATTTGGGATCAAATGACTTCAAAGATTTAATAAATGTTTGACTGTTTCCATTCAAAACCAATATTTTTAATTCAGTGTCTGTAGAAGAAATCAAAGTTGTTAATTTTTCCAAAGGTGCTGCCATTGTTGTGCAGAATTCCATCAATACAGGGAATTTTTTTATTGTTAGGTCTGGTCGAGTTTCCGTTGATTCCGAACACATTGTTGTCGATCATGAACTTGCGTTTTATGAAGCAGGGGATAGTTTTGGCCTCGTATCGGCACTCACCGAACATCGGTTTTTGGTTACATTATTTGCTGATACGGATGTGGAATTAGTTCAAATTCCTATTCGACTTTTAGGATCTTATCTGAAAGAAAGAAAAGAACTTGCGATGAAGATTTTGGGTCTTTATTCTAGGGAACTTCGAACCTTACAAAAACATCTTTCCAAAGCCAATAGACCAGCAGACCGAGAATACCACCCAGAACGATTGGTACAGAATGCTAAAACTTATTTATCTTGGCAAAAGCCAAACTTAGCTGCATATTCCATTCAAAGTTTTTTGAATTGGTCCAAAGAAAATCATTCTACAGAAAACCTAACAGAAGCTACGGATTTACTAAAATCATTTGGTTCCAACTACAAACCTTTCCAATGGGAAGGTATGCAAGCTAGTTTGGAAGCTGGCGAAATTCTTTTTGTCGAAAGTGAAAAGAGTAACGAAATCTATGTGGTGTTAGAGGGGAATGTCAAACTTTTCGGAATTGTTCGCGGTTTTGAATACGTAATCGATGTTCTTGGGCCTGGAGAAATTTTTGGCGAAATGTCTCTAATTGATAATGCTCCAAGGATGGCTTCTGCCATCACAGAAACCAAAAGTAAAATCCTTCGAGTGACCGCAGAAAATTTATTTGAATCAGTGGGACCTTCTTTATTACAAAAAATTTTCGAAAGCATCGCAAGGCGAATTTGGTTCTCACACCAACGTCTGGTAATCCTTCGATTGAAAACTCCAGTGATTCGACTGTATGCTTACCTGTATAATTCCATCCGTGACCAGGACATTCGGTTGGGCCGAAATTTAGATGAGAGCCTGGCCAATGCACATACCATTTATATCCAACTGGAAGAACTTTGTAATATGTGCGGAATCATCAAGGTTAAATCTGAAAGTATCCAGGAGTTCCTCGGTGATACCAATTTGGTCATTGAACCAAACCGCATTACCATAAAAAGTCGCAAACGTTTAGAAGAAAAATTGGGCCATTATAAATCCAAAGAAGGGCAAATTGTGGCTTAATTTATAAGAAAATTGTTAGAAATTTTTTCTTTAGAAAAATTTGTAATGATTTTTTTTTCTCTTTGTGTTCTAGTTCGGTGATGAAAAAATTTCTCGTGTATTCTTTAGGTGCGTTCTATATTACAGCGGGAATCAATCACTTTTTTTCCCCTGAGTTTTATTTGGAAATGATGCCAGATTACCTTCCTTTTCACGAACTTTTGAATGTAACCAGTGGTCTTGCAGAAATTACTCTTGGTTCCCTGGTTCTTTATGAAAGGATGCGTAAGATAACCTGTTATGGGATCATTCTTCTGTTACTCGCCATTTATCCTGCTAACATCAATATGTTGTTAACAGCTTTAGAAGGTAAGGACTATGGAGTTCCTATTTGGGCTTTGTATGCGCGGCTTCCCATTCAGTTTTTATTTATTTATTGGGCATGGGCGGTTCGGGATTTTAAATTCTCAGAAGAGCCAGCTTAAATTTCAATTTTTATGTCTAAAATATAAAATCCTAAGTGCTGTGAATCATAGAATGACAAAAGAGCCAAAAAGAAAAATTCCTGAATCTACAAAAAAAAACGGACAGTGGACCTTTCTTTCCAACCATGCTCATGTTTTGATTTGTTTGAGTAAAGACCCTGAAATGCGGCTGAAAGATGTTGCTCAACTTGTGGGAATCACAGAACGGGCAGTGCAAACCATTGTCAAAGATTTGGCAGACGCTGAAATTTTAGAGAAGAGTAAGGATGGACGTAGAAATCAATATCTCATCCAAACGGAACAAAAGTTACGCCATCCCTTAGAATCCAACCATTCCATTTTGGAACTTTTAAGTTTAGGAAAGTAAAAAAACGATTTAATTTGTTTTGTTTGTCTGTTCTTTCACCTTGGATACAATCCATTCATTTTTCGGAACGGGCAAACCTAGTTCTTTTGCAGTTTTTACCACCTCTCCATTGATAAAATCAATTTCTGTGGTTCTACCATTGTCTAAATCTTGAACCATTGAAGTGCGGATTCTAAAATACTTTAATCCTAAAATAATAAGGATTAGGTGACGAATCCAATTTGGTAATGCCCCGTTCCCACCACCTAACTTTTGAATGGGAAATGATCCAGGGACTACTTGTTCTTTTATATTTAATTTTTGAATGAGTTCTTTGATTTCTGTTAGTGTTTCCAATGCCTCTTTTCTCGACTGGTAGTTCAGGAATAGTTCTCCTAAACTTTGCCTTTTGGAAGCAGCAAGGCCATTAATGATTGAGTTAATTGCTAGTTTATGCCAACGAAATCCATTGAGTTTGTCTGTTAAAATCACAGGTAAATGAGGGGGAAGGATTTGGTTCCAAATGGGATTTGGTTTGTCTCCAGACATTTCGCCTAAGATAAGGCTACCCACATTGGATTGGTAATACAATCCATCGGAAAGTGTTTGGGTGTTCCACCCAACAACCCCACCGATGATTTGATTTTGATAAGATTTAAAGTTGGATTCTGGAATTCCATTTTGTATGAGGATCCATTTTCCTTTTGGCGAAAGGAAAGGTTTTGTTTCTTCTAAATATTCTTTGAGATTTTGATTTTTACAGCCAATCAATATATAATCGAATTTTTCTGATTCTGTATCAGCAAGTGTTAGATGGTTTTTTAAATCTATGGAAGTTATTTTTCCATTTGGGCCTTGGAATCGAATCGGTGTTTTGCCTAAGGATTGAAATCTATCTGGATTCCTACAAAGAATTTTAAAAGGAACCTGGTTTTGGTAAAATGCATGGATGATGGTTACTGTTACGGAACCTATTCCACTAAAGGCAATGGTAGGAAATGTGTTTTGCATTTGTTTATCAATGAACCTAGGTTTACATCCGTAACAAAATCATTAGAATCAAATCGAAGAGGTTAGAGGAATTTATTTTCCTCTAAGTGTGATGATAAGTTTTACGTTATCTAATTTTTTTCCGGTTTTTTTGAAATAACTTTCTCTCAGTTCATCTAGAACTTTCGATTCTAGTGCTTCGTCCATTTCAACATCTGTGATTTCTCCGGTCTCTTCATTCAAAGCATGGTGGTGGTGATCAATGTTAGAATCAAAATGAGTCACACCATTTTTTAATTCCAATGTCCCGAGCATTCCCTTTTCCGCAAAAAGTTTGAGGTTATTAAAAATCGTCGCCCGCGATGCATGAGGGAAATGAGAATTCACCAAATGAAAGACTTCTTCCGCAAAAAGGTGTTGGTGGCGTTCCAAAAGTAGGTGTGCCATTTCCAATCTTTGCGAGGTCGGTCGAATCCCGTGCGATTCTAGGAGTTCCTTGGTTTTCTGGTAACTTAAGTCCATCTCAGTTTCAAATTCTCCTTATGCTTTTTTTTGTCAATAATTAGACTAAGTCTAAAAAATCATTTGATTAGATTTGGTATCAAGTTAGATTAAGTCTAATTATTGGATTCGAGAAACGAATCTCTTGGATAGAGGGAAAGGATGCAAAAAGAAAGTCACTGGCAAGAAACTGAGTCGTTGGCCTGGCAGGAATTTCAATCAACGATTCCTGGGTTAGATCCGGAAAAAGAAACTGCCTTTCGTTTTGCACGGATGGGAGATTTCGAGGGATTTTCCAAAGAAATCCCTTTACCGGAAGCCTTGGATTGGAGGGACGAGAAGGGAAATTCCCTTTTGATGTTGGCTTCTTACCACGGTCACGAGAGTTTCGTTTCTCATTTACTTGGATGGGGTGCTAACCCCAATGAAAACGATCATTCTGGAAATTCCATTCTTATGGGAGCTGCCTTTAAAGGGCACCTAGCGGTTGTTTCCTTACTTTTGAACTTTGGCGCAGATCCTAATTATAAAAATCCCCAAGGGTTCACTGCTCTTGACTATGCCACAATGTTTGGTAGGGGGAAGGTAATTTCGATTTTGGATTCTAAGGTATCCAACATTTCCAAAACCAAAAACAAGAGATTGCGACTTTGGATTCAGTATCTCTCCAAAATTTTCAGAAATCATTTTTTAAAAAATAAAAAGGAGGCTCAGGTATGAGCAAAAAACAACTAACAACAGCAGGTGGACAACCTGTTTCTAGTAACCAACACAGCGTAACTGCAGGAAAACGAGGACCTGTTCTCATCCAGGATACTCATTTGATAGAAAAACTAGCTCATTTCAACCGGGAAAGAATTCCAGAAAGAGTGGTTCACGCGAAAGGTGCAGGTGCTTATGGAGTTTTTCGTCTAACAAAAGATTTATCAGATTACACCATCGCAAAAGTTTTTCAAAAAGTAGGAAAGGAAACTCCACTATTTCTTCGATTTTCTACGGTTGCTGGTGAAAAAGGTTCTGCAGATACGGAACGTGACCCAAGGGGATTTGCAGTGAAGTTTTATACCGAAGATGGGATCTGGGATGTTGTTGGTAATAACACTCCTGTATTTTTTGAAAGAGATCCATTGAAGTTTCCAGACTTCATCCACTCACAAAAAAGAGATCCTATCACTGGATATAAAAATCCTGTGAGGATGTGGGACTATTGGTCAAAAGCGCCTGAAGCCATGCACCAAATTACGATTTTATTCAGTGATCGTGGAATTCCTGATGGGTACCGGTTTATGAATGGATATGGTTCTCATACTTTTAGTTTTTGGAATCAAAAGTCCGAAAGATTTTGGGTTAAGTTTCATTTCAAATCCAAACAAGGGATTAAAAATTTAACTCCTGAAAAGGCTAGTGAACTTGCGGGATCCGACCCTGATTATGCAACTAGAGATTTGTTTGAATCCATTCATAAAAAGGATTTTCCGAAATGGAAGGTTTGTATACAAATTATGCCTGAAAAAGAAGCCGAAAACTACAAAGTAAATCCTTTTGATTTAACAAAAGTTTGGTCACATAAAGATTATCCTTTGATTGAAGTTGGTGAACTTGAATTGAATCGAAACCCCAAAAATTACTTTTTTGAAGTGGAACAAGCGGCCTTCAGTCCAAGTAATTTAGTTCCTGGGATTGGAGCTTCCCCTGATAAAATGTTGCAAGGTAGGTTATTTGCTTATCCTGATGCACAAAGATACAGGTTGGGGGGAAACTACCAACTAATCCCCGTAAATCGATCTTTGAGTCCTACAAACAATTATCAAATGGATGGATATCGTTCAGAGGAGAATCCTTCGTATGATAATTATGAACCAAATGGTTTTTCTGGAGCAGAAGAGGATGGACAGATCAGTGAACCTCCACTTCGAATATCCGGTGATGCCGATCGCTACAATAGCCATAAGGAGAACGATGATTTTTCTCAGGCGGGTGATTTGTATCGAATGTTGAAACCAGAGGAAAGAGAAAGACTCACCTCTGTGATTGCTGGAACCATGAAAGGGATTCCCAAGGATTTGGTGAAAAAGAACGTGGAACACTTTACTAAATGTGATCCTGAATACGGAAAAAAAATCGCAGAAAAAGCCGGAGTTTAGGCCGGTAACCCTGTCTGCCAAGGTGGGCAGGGTTTTCTCTTACCAATCATTCTGAAAAAATCCTTGCACTTCTTTGGAGATTCTATTCAATCCTTTCGGTGTTCTACGCAGATTCCATGAAACTCGTTTTTTCATTGGTGTTTCTTTCTACTGTATCACTCAGTGCAGAGGTTCTATCATTAGAATCGGGTTGGACATTTCAAGCCGAGGGGGAAATGAATCCTAAACCGGTGTCAGTCGGTGTCCCTTTGGTCAACCAAGGATACAAAGTCCCTTTACGTGGCAAGTATCGATTGGAAATTTTGGTTCCCACTTTACCGGAGTCCTCGCTTGCCATTTATATGGATCGAATTCATTCCGCCGATCAAACATTCTGGAATGGAAAATCCATTGGTTCCATTGGAAGTTTTTCCCCAGACTATTATCCTTATTGGCATAAAGTTAGATATTATGAGATTCCGATCTCTTTTGTGAGGGAAGGAAAAAATGAACTGACTGTTGATATTGAATGCCGTGAAACACAGTTTAGGTGCGGAATATTTCGTTCCATTCCAATCTTTGGATCTCAAGACCAAATCAAAGACAAAATGGTTTTTGAAGATGTAAATCAAATCTTGATACTTGCTCTGTTTTTTGGGATTTTTTTACAACAAGCCATTGGGTATGCATTGAATCGTTCTTCCAAATCTGGATTGTATCTTGCCGGAACGGCTGTATTTTTTGTTGGTTGGCGATTGCCTGTTCTTAATAAAATTCACTTCCTGTTGATTGAACCTGAAGTTCTGGTTCGGTTATTGTTTTTTTGTCAATTTATCTTTCCTGTTTTTATTATGTTGTTTGTCCATAGCCTATTTGATCGTCGTATCACTAAACTTGCGGTGATCACTTTCTTTTTGGATACAGTGCTTGCCTTGTTTCAGTTGTTTTCTATGGATCCAGATAGTCGTTTTTATCTGGTTTATATTTGGTATCTTTTGCTTGGGATAAAGGTTCCGATTCTCATTCAGTTACTTATCAAAAATTATAAAAAAACAGCGGAGGCAATTGTTGTTTCCTTAGGTGCACTTGTGGCAACTTTTTTTGGAATTGCAGATGTCATTACCGATGTATTAACAGGAAAAAATGCTTATTTAACTCAATATGGGATCTTAACTTTTTTATTTACGGGAGTGTTTGCGATTGCCTTACAAAGTGCAAGGACAAGAAAGGAACTCCGAAATCTAAATGAATCTTTGGAAATGTTAGTCACCCTCCGCACGCAAGAGTTACATAAACAGTATAAACTTTTACATGATGATTTGGTAATGGCAGCGGGTTTACAATCAAAACTCATTCCTCCCATGGAATTCAAACACAATACCCTTAGTGTGGCCTCTGTTTTTATGCCTATGGAAAAAATAGGAGGGGATTACTTTGATTACTTTATCCATAAAGATGGATCCATTACTTTTTTGTTATGCGATGTTTTAGGGCATGGGATTGCAGCGGCTTTAATTGCGAGTATGTTAAAGGTAAACTTCTTAGAAATTGCGCCAAAAGAAAAAGACCCTGCTCTTTTTTTGTCAGAGTTAAATTTAAAGATGTTACCTGTAGTTGAAAAAAATTATATCACCGCTGTTGTTAGTCATTTTGATTTAGAAAAATCCATATTAAAATATTCATTGATGGGCCATCCTAGTCCTTATTCGATGAATGTCATTTCGAACTCCTTAACTCCTCTCGGGGGGCGTGGGCCAATCATGGGTTGGAAAAAGGATGTGTTTGTGGAAACATTCACAAGGGACTTAAAACCAGGAGATCGTTTTTTCTTTTATACTGATGGGATTACCGAGAGTCAAAATAGACATAGGGAATTATACGGAGAATTAAGACTGAAGGAACAGTTGGCTGCGGGTTTGAACCTTCCTCCAAAAGATCTCAACGAAAAAATCAAAAAGGACATTCGGAATTTTGCATTTCGTTTGTCAGATGATGTAACTTACTTTACAATCGATATCAAATGAATGTTTTACTGGAAAGGTTAGGCATCAGAAAGTTATTGAATTTAGGAGTTACGGAACAATTGGGATTAGAGTCCTCTGTTCGAGTTCAACTTTCTAATTTAATTGCTTTTTTGGGAATTTTTTCGAACGTTCAATATTCCATATTTTTCACTATCGCCGAAGCTCCTTATTATCAGGTGATGAATTTTGTTCATACCATTGTTGTTTTTGTTTTTTTTATGGTTTTCTATTTCAATCTAAAGGGTCGGTATGCTCTTTCAAAATTCATTTTAGTATTCATCATTTCAGTGCCACTTTTATGTGTTTCAACGTTTAGTTTTGGAACCTCTGGTGGGTTTTATTATTACTTTCTTGTTTTTGCTATCATTCCCTTTGTTCTTTTTTCCTACGATGATAAGTGGTGGATTCTCTTTTTGTTTTTGATGAATACCTCATTTTATGTTTGGTTCGAGTTTTTTGGCCGTCCAGGTGTATTTAGAGAAGGGACTCTTTTATATCGCAAAGATATTCAAGATTTGTTTCGAGTGAATTCTGTTGTTTCCTGTTTGTCCTTTGTAGCCTTGGTTATGTTTTATTTCCTAAGGAATATCAATCGAATCCAAAAGGAAATGATTCGAATTAACGATCACAAAGACCGTATATTCTCCATCCTTGCCCATGATTTAAAAGGTCCGATGGGAACTATGAGTAATTATTTAGGTTATTTGACTCGTTCCTTACCCGAAAGGGAGGAGTTGGTTATGGGACTAAAGGAACTTAAAAAAAGTATCAACCAATCTTATTTGGTTTTAGAAAGTTTACTTGATTGGGTGCAAAACGAAACAAAGAAAACACAATGTAATCCGAAAAATTTGAATTTTTCAGTTCTATTAAAAAGTACAATGGATATACTAAATATTCAAGCAACGAACAAAGAGATTCTTTGGGAAACAAAAGTTCCGAATGATGATTCAATTTATTGTGATGAAAGGATGACATCAACCGTCTTGCGCAATATTTTATCTAATGCCATAAAATATTCGCATCCAAAAGGTAAGGTGGTCATTGAAGCAAAACATGTATCCTCATTTATGGAAATCCAAGTGTTAGACCAAGGAATTGGAATGACAAGTGATCTTTTGGAAAAAATTATCGAAGGCAAACGGTTTACTTCTGAATTTGGCACTGTGGGAGAAAAAGGAACAGGGCTTGGGCTTTTAGTTTGTATGGAATTGTTAAAAGAACAAGGTGGTTCTCTTAGAGTGGTCAGTCTTCCTGATCTCGGAACAAAAATTTTCATCCAACTACCTCTAAAACGTTAAATTCATTTCTTTTTTTTATACCTGTGTTTGAATCATAAATTATGTGGCCGAAGTTTTATTTCCAATGGTTAACCAAATCCGTACCAACGGGTGCAGTAGAAATTTATCCCGAAATTTCTGATTCTTATGAAACAAATCTTCCTAATGTGTTTATTATTGGAGACCTAACGGGTGTTCCTTTACTCAAACTCGCTGCAGAAAGTGGAGTGAAGGTTTGGAAACACATTCGAGAAAATAAAACAAACGCATTGGATGTTGTGATCATTGGTTCAGGTCCTGCAGGATTATCTTGTGTTTACGAAGCAAGCCGCTTACATAAAAAATATGTAGTTCTTGAGGCAAACCTTCCCTTCCAAACCATTCAAAGTTATCCAAAACAAAAACCTATCTTTGCTGAACCCAAAGAAACTTTAACCAAATCAAAAATTAAAATTGGGGATTCGAATAAAGAAGACTTATTAGAGTATCTAAATCACTTACTAGAAAAGGAACCTATTGAATTACAAATTGGAAAACGGGTTTCCTCTATAGAATCGGATGGTTCTCTTTATACCGTCAAAACAGAATCAGGAGATTCTTATACCACCCACTCAGTGGTCATTGCCATTGGAAAATCGGGAGATCCTAAACGATTAGGTGTTAAGGGTGAGTCAAGTTCCAATGTATTTTATCGTTTTTTTGATCCTTATGATTCAAAAGACAAATCAGTAGTGATAGTCGGAGGTGGTGACAGTGCGGTCGAAGCTGCCATCCTTTGTTCCGATTTTGCAAACGAAGTCACCATTGTTCATCGAGGGAAAGAGTTCCAAAGACCCAAAGAAGAAAACAGAATTCTTTTAGAGAAAAAAGTACATGAGGGAAAAATAAAACTTCTATTGGAGTCTGAAGTGACTGAGATTAACGAACAAAATGTGTTTGTGCGGTCTCCTGGTTCATCTAACAAACGTAAAGCTGATTTGGTTTATATTCTAATTGGAAATTTAGCTCCTATATCTTTTCTTAAAAAAATAGGAATCAAAATTCAAAATGAAAAATCAATTTCTGATTGGATTGGTTTTGTTACACTTTTTTCATTTGCTGGTCTTGCTTATTTAGGAAAGGCATCCTTTTACGGGCCAGGTTGGTTTTCTCCCGTCGCCACAGGTTTTGGTGGTTTGGCAATTTTGGGCCTAATTTCCTTTTTGTTTTTAAAGTGGAAAAGTGGCGTAAAAAATTTTCAAACATGGTTATTGATTCGTAATACCTATCTTTTGGGAGTTTTCTTTTACTTTCTTTTTGTTTATTTATCTGCTACGTATTTCGGTTATCTTTTATTTGGTAAATACCCTTCCTTTCACTACACCATGTTGTATTCACTTACCATTTTGGTTTTTGGAATTCGAAGGATTATCGTTCGAAAAACAGATTATATACTTTATCAAACGCTTAGTTTGATCTTTGTTCAAATTTTCTTTTTGTTTCTTTTGCCTGAACTCATTTTGCCGGCATTAGGTGAGATGGGTTATTTAGGTAGTCCTGATGGATATATCCGTAAGGAAATTTTTCCAAACGATGCCTACTGGAAGGCTTATGGATTTATTTTAGCCTGGCCACTGAGTATGGGTGTGTTGTATGACGGTGGAATCACCAATTTTTGGTTAGGTTATGGATTATTCTTTACGTTTGGAGTCATCCCTTTTTTGGTTTATCGTTATGGAAAAGGAGCCTATTGCGGTTGGATTTGTTCTTGCGGCGGCCTTGCAGAAACTTTGGGAGATGAACATAGACAAAAGATGCCGCATGGGAAGTGGGCTTACCGCTTAGAACATTCGGGCCAGTACATCCTTCTAGTCGCTTTTCTAGTAACAACATTAAAACTTTTGGGAGTTTACGGTAAGTCCATTCATCCGGGACTTGAGATCAGTGAATCCATTGCTGATTCCGTCAAATGGATTTATGATCTGGTGGTTGACATAGGACTTGCCGGTGTTGTCGGTGTTGGATTTTATTTTTTATTTTCTGGAAGGATTTGGTGTCGAATGTTTTGTCCATTGGCATCACTCATGCACATCTATGCGAAGTTTAGCCGGTTTCGTATTTTCTCTGAGAAAAAAAAATGTATTTCTTGTAATATTTGTACAAAAAATTGCCATCAAGGGATTGATGTTATGGGTTATGCAAGTAGGGGAATTCCTTTAGATAGCGTGCAGTGTGTACGTTGTTCTGCTTGTGTTTCTTTGTGTCCAACTGACGTTTTGGAATTTGGACAAATTGTATCTTCTGGCATTCGTTATGATTCCATTCAAGCCAAACTAAGGAAATAATCCTTTGTGAGTCTAAAGGACGATATAGAGTTTCTATATTGGGAGGGAGTCAGGGCCGCAACGCCCGAATACCTTTCCCATTCCTTTTGGAAGGAACATCCTCATTTATGTGATTTATTTTCCAACCCCAAAAAAAAGAATTATGTTTTTGCTTTGGGCAAAGCAGCTCATTCGATGGTTTTGTCGTTTTTGGATTTTTTTCCTGTGGATGCCGGTTTTGTTCTTACAAAATACAATCATCTTCCGGATGAAGTCAGATCTAAAGGACAAATGGGAGTATTAAAATGTAGGGAGGCGGCTCATCCCATTCCGGATTACAATTCAGAAAAATATTCTCGCGAAGTTTTATCTGAACTGATGGATCTTGGTGAAGACCACCAATTGATTGTTTTGTTGTCAGGAGGAGGTTCTAGTTTATTTGAGATTCCTGAATCTGGACTCCATTTAGAAAACCTGATCCAACTGAATCAAGCCTTGTTAAAAGAAGGACTTCCTATCCAAGAAATCAATCGAAGAAGAAAAGAGTTTTCAGCAGTAAAAGCGGGTAAGTTACTTGGGAAACTAAATCCTCTTGTAAAAGTATATACTTTTGTGATATCAGATGTTTTAGGTGATGATCCCAACGTCATTGCTTCGGCCCCAACTTATCCTGGAAGTGAATACTATCTTATGGGGAATTTATCCAATTCTCTATCTGCAATTCAAAAAAAGGCAATGGATTTAGGTTACGAAGTAAAAACGATTTCTGATTCGTGGGATAAGTCCAGTGAAGACACCGCAAAACGAGCGTTTATGGAATTAATCCAAGCCAACTCAAATCCTAACAAACAGGTTATATTGTTCGGTGGAGAATTAGTTTGTCCAGTTTTTGGGGATGGGTTAGGGGGGCGTAACCAAGAGGCCGCGTTACGAATGGCGATACTCTCGTCTTCTTTAAAAATCGATCGGGAGTGGTTGTTTTTATCTTGTGGCACTGACGGAACCGATGGTCCAACGGATGCAGCAGGCGGAATCATTGGGCCAGATAGTTTTGATTTGATGATAAAAAGAGGATGGGATCCTAGAGCAGAACTAATGCGTTCGAACTCCTATCCAATCCTCAAAGATTCAAATGCACTGCTTTTTACTGGTGCCACGGGAACCAATGTTAATGATATCATCATTCTTTTGTTAGCTGAAAGGAATTCTTGATTTTTTATTTTGTCCTGACCAATAAATTTGGAAAAATGGATTTTGCCATCTGCTCCTTCCTATTTTTACCTGTAACAACTCTTCATCTATTTTTTTTAATATATTGACATGATCTTTTAAAAATCGCCATTGAGTTTCTTCTTTTTTGGGAAGAGAAAGCTTTTCTTTTGACAAATTTAAAATTGATTCTTGTAACCCGGTGAGTGCAGGGACAAGGATAGATCGAACGGATTGGTAATCAAAATTTGATTTTCTAGCAACTGATTCATGTAACCACCATAAAGTTTCTGAATAAGTTGAATTCGAGATTAGGCTCGATGAATCGATAAAGTTCTTTGTTCCGAAAAAGAAAGGTTTGAAAAGACTGAGGCAAGGTGAGGACGTTCCTGTATAAAATATACGAAGTGGATCTTGGTTTGTCTCCGATGTATCCCATTCTACAATTAAACTTCCATTGGTTTGGTTGGGAGTTGCAAGTCCCGTTGCATGTAAACAAAGTGATTTCATTGAAGAGGAAGATGGTTCAAACTCATCAGTTTCTATTGGATGAGTTTTTAAAGTTTCCATCGCTTGTTTAATTGTATAATGAGTGTTAATCTTTTCTAAATTTTCTGCGGTTTTTTCGTGTAATTTCCTTCTCTCTTTACAATGACTCATATAAGTATAAAAATGATCACTGAAATGGTTTTTAAAAGAGAATTCTTTTCCCTGTTTTACTTTTAGTTTATCAATTAAGTTTGAAGACGAGTATTCAAAATCTGATCCAATCGTTAGTCCATTGGATATAGCATAAAACGAATCAATTTTTTTTGCTACCCAATACCTGTCAGCTGTTTCTAAAACATAACCATCGGTTCTATCTGCGATGATGAAACTATTATGGTAAAAAAACGAGCGGTTTTCGTAACCACCGCAGGCATCTTGCCCATAGGTTTCCAATAACTCTGTGATGAGGAATAATCCATCTTTTGCAGATTTACATCTTTCTAAAGCCAGGCGGATTAAATCCATTCCCGTTAAACCATTGTTTTGTTTCTTTATTTTTAAGTTTGTAAAAACGGCTTCGTTTCCAATGCAGAGGCCAAATTCATTGACTCCCATTTCAGCCCCCCACATATGAAAGGGCTTACTTAAAAATACTTCGTAAGTAATAGGGTTTTGCGGAATTTCTATGTATGTCGTTCTTACCGTACTTCCTTTCCCATATTCCATCCGTGGGAGATGGAGGATCGATTGTGCTTCGTTTGGTTCTCGATCTGAGTTTTTGGAAAAGATTCTTTTTTGTGTACTTGTAAATTTTTCAGTGGCAAGGGAGGTATCGCACATTCTAGAATGTTAAACAGATTTCTTTCAAAATACAAGACCAAATCAATTAAGAATATGCCTTCCATCCCAAAACAAATTTCAGAATTCATTCTTATGGGTTTAACCCAAGAACAAGTCAAAGAAAACCGCAACAAATACGGTGCCAATGAAATCATTTCCTCACAAAAGAAAGGGATTTTTTTGATGTTGTTTGGGGTTGTCACCGAACCAATGATTTTGCTTCTCATTTCCATAAGTATTGTTTATTTACTTTTAGGGGATCTTGGGGAAGCAATCCTACTTTTGTTTTCAGTTATTGGAATCATTACTATTACCTTCATTCAGGAGAAAAAAACAGAAACGGCTATCTCTGCTCTCCGTTCCCTTGCCAGTCCCAGAACCAATGCCATTCGCGACAAACAAATCATTCGTATCGAAGGTAAAGATGTTGTGTTTGGTGATTTATTAATTTTAAACGAAGGGGATAGGGTGCCTGCCGATTCAGAACTGATTTCGGATCGGATGTTTTCTTGTGATGAATCTCTGTTAACGGGAGAATCTGTTCCCGTTTCTAAATCGCAATCGGAAGTAGTTTATTGTGGATCGTTAGTTGTTAGTGGTGAAGGTGTTTGTCGTGTTAGAGCCGTTGGAAACCATACAGAAATAGGAAAAATTGGCCGAAAGATTGCAGATGAAGCAGTAGGAAGAACTTTACTGGAGTTAGAAGTCGCAAGGCTTGTTCGTAATTTATTCATCGTAGCAGCTACTTTATGTGTTGTGCTTGCCCTTTATTTTGGGATTTCCAAAAGCCAGTGGTTACAAGGATTACTTTCAGGTTTGACACTTGCGATTGGTTTGATGCCAGAGGAACTTCCTTTGGTACTAACAATATTTTTTGCATTAGGTGCTTTTCGGCTGAGTACAAAAAACGTTTTAGTTAGACGTTCTTCCATTATCGAAACGTTAGGTGCAGCCACTGTGCTTTGTTCTGATAAAACAGGAACCATCACACAAAACAAAATGAAAGTCGGGATCGTTTTGACCAAATCGGAAAAAGTGGAACTAAACCCCAATTTGAAGATCTCGGAGGCTACAAAAGATTTACTTCAAATTGCTCATTCTGCATCCAAACATCCGAGTTTTGACCCTATGGATATTGCAATTTCCGATTGTTTGCATTTATATGACCAAGTGGATGATTCGGCCCTTATTTCTGTTCGCGATTTTCCTTTAACTCCTGTCCAATTAACAATGGTTCGTGTACTAAAAGAAAAGGATTCGTATATTAGTTATGCCAAAGGTTCTCCTGAAGCAATTTTTGAACTTTGTCAGTTTGATCCATCGGAGTCTACGTTTTGGACAAATAAAACCAATGAACTGGCAAAAGATGGATATCGTGTTTTGGGAGTCGCAAAATCAAAATCACCATTGAGTCAAATCCCTGAAGATAGAGATGGTTGTGAATATTTGTTTTATGGTCTATTGGCATTTTTAGATCCGATCAGAGAGATTGTTCCCTTAGCTGTCAAAACAGCTTATGAATCTGGGATTCGTGTGATTATGATTACGGGTGATTATCCAGAGACTGCTAAAAACATTGCAGGACAAATCGGACTAAAGAATCCGGAGATAGTTTATACCGGAAAAGATTTTTCGAATTTAAGTGAAGAAAAAATGTTATCTGTTATTCGCAATTGTAATATTTTTTCAAGGGTTAGTCCCGAAGACAAATGGCAGATTGTTCGCATGTTAAAAGCTGATGGTGAGATAGTCGCTATGACTGGGGATGGTGTGAATGATGCCCCAGCTTTGCGAACTGCAAATATAGGTGTTGCCATGGGGGAAAGAGGAACTGACGTAGCACGAGAAGCTTCCGACATTGTTTTGTTAGATGATTCCTTCTCATCAATTTTAGAATCGGTTCGGATTGGTAGACAGATTTTTGATAATTTAAAGAAAGCCTTAGGTTATATAATTGGCGTTCATATTCCGATTGTTGGGATTACGTTTTTTCCGATCCTCTTCGATTGGCCTATCATTGTGTTATCAGCCATCCATATTGTTTTTATGGAAATGGTCATTGATCCCACTTGTACAATTGTATTTGAAAAGGAATCCGCAGAATCTGATTTGATGAAACGAAAACCGAGAGAAACATCTGAGCCCCTTTTGGATCGGGAATTGTTTATCAATTCTCTGATCCAAGGTGCTATTTCTTTGATTTCCGTAGTTTCTTCCTACTGGATCACCGAATGGTTTTTGAAGGGAAATTCTCCGCCCCAAGTAGTGAGTACGGCGACCTTCGTTACATTAGTATTCTCGAATTTATTTTTAATTTTGGCCAATCGGTCATTACACGAATCTATGTGGAGCCGGATGCGGGTTCCTAACCCAATCATTCTATATGTTTTTGCGGGAACGATCGCTGTTTTAATATTGTCCATATATTTGCCCGGGATGAATGCCATGTTTCGATTTGTCCCACTCAATTTTCTGCAATTATTCTCGGCGATACTGGTTGCATTTGTGGGAGTATTGTTCTACGATATGACAAAACTTTTAGTTTCGAAATTACTTCGTGGCTGACATACATGGAGTCTATTTCCAAACTTAGTAAAAGCTTATGATAGAACTCTTCTTTCCCAAAAAGTATTCTGCTCTTTGTTTGAAATCTGCCTTTTTTGGTTTTTTTGCCCATACTGGATTTGTTCGTGGGTTACAAGAAATTGGCTTTAAACCAGCAATTGTCACAGGTTCCAGCTCGGGGGCAATGATCGGTGCTTTGTATGCGACGGGTCGTGAAATGGTGGACTTTGAATCCTTAGTTTTGGGATTAAAGAAAAAGGATTTTTGGGAAGGAAATTCAATCACTATGTTTGGTCGTTTGTTACGGAAAGGTTTGAATGGTTACAGTGGTGTTCTTACTGGGAAGGCCACACGTAAAATTCTTTATCCTTACCTAGGTAATCAAAAGTTTTCCGACTTACCCATTAAACTTGGAATCGCTGTTTCTAATCTTTCCAAAAATAAACGAGAACTTATTACGGAAGGCAACGTTCTTGATGCGGTAATGGCATCCATTGCATTTCCCTTTTTGTATGAAGTGCAGGAATTTCAAGGCCAGGAATTTTTAGATGGTGGGATTGGCGATGGTGAACCCATCAAAGAATTAATTTTAGACCCAAGTATCGATAGAATTGTCATTCATCAAATCAATAATCATAGACCACTCAGTCGAAACACCATGAAGCGAGCATTAGATGCTTCAGTACAAATCATTGAATCAGAAACAGAAGATTTAAAATCTCTCTTAGCAAAAGAAAAAGGAAAAAAACTAATCCGTCTGGAAACAAATACTCCTTATTTATCGCCTAATGATTTTTCAAAAGGGAAATTTGCTCTGGCTGAAGGTCGAGGGACGGCCTACAGACATAAAGCAGAAATTTTAGGTGATTTGGAACTTCCTATTTTCGGGTTTTTAAATCAATAAAGGAACCAATGGACATCCAAAAGAAACTCAATGTACTTGTTGTTGAAGATTCAGTTACTTCTTACAAAGCAATTGTTTCTGTACTTCAAAACTTCGGGTTTTCAATTTTTTCAGAAAGAGCTGAATGGAAAGCCGAGTTTGAACAACTAATCGCTGATGAAAAATGGGATATTGTTATTTCTGATTTTTATCTTCCTGATTTTGACGGTCGTTATGTGATTACCAGAGTCAAAGAAGTCAATCCTGATTTACCAGTGATTCTTGTAACAGAGTTTTTGCCAGAAGAAGCGGGATCCGAGTTTCTTAATTTAGGTGCATCCGAGTTTTTACCCAAAT
Source organism: Leptospira noumeaensis (assembly GCF_004770765.1). Classification (NCBI taxonomy): domain Bacteria; kingdom Pseudomonadati; phylum Spirochaetota; class Leptospiria; order Leptospirales; family Leptospiraceae; genus Leptospira; species Leptospira noumeaensis. The sequence continues at coordinate 105,184 of NZ_RQFK01000007.1, forward strand.
CGTCAATCATCAAACTTCCGTTTGTCGTAAATCGTGAATTAGAAGCCTATAGGTTAAAGGTATCTCAAAAAAAAGCTTGGGATATGTTAGTTCACGGAGAAGAACTTCTCACTCGTTCTCAAAGAATTTCTCATTTAGGACATTTTGAAGTTATATTTCCTGAAAAAAATACCTTATGGTCTTTGGAATTGTATAGAATTTTGGGATTTGATTTCGGTGAAATCCCGCTGATGGAAAAGGTTTGGTCATTGTTAGATGAACCGGAACACGATCATATCAAAGTAGTTTGGGAAGAACTTTTAAAAGACAATCATTCTAAAGAAATGATAGTTACATTAAATACCAAACTTGGTAGGAAAAAAGTTAACTTATGGTTGGAAGCGGAACGATTTGACGATTTTAGATACAGGATTTTTGGAACCATTCATGATATATCCGATGTTTCTGAATTGGAACATTCGATTCAAGTCAACGAACAGCTGTTTAAAGGTATTTTTAATAATTCTTCTCAAGCAATTTTTCTTTTAGACTTACAGGGTCATGTCATTCGAATGAATCGTAATGCTGTACTGTCCTTTGAACGGGATGAAACGGACATTCAAGGATTGGAGCTAATTCGCTCTGTATTTTCCAATTCGGATGAAGAATCGATAAAAAAACTGACTTATGGGATGAAACTTTCGTTAAAAAACCAAAGTTTTGAAGTATTTGTAAGGTATAGTTTGTCGGATGGACGAGAAAAATATTTTGACTGCGACTTTTACCCTCTTACGGATCCATCTGGAAAAATTATCTATATAGTTTTAGAAGCAAAAGATATTACAGAAAAAATAGTATTGGAACGGGCTTATGCACAGTCACAAAAATTGGAAGCACTCGGTACCTTTGCCGGTGGGATTGCCCACGATTTTAACAACCTTTTAACTCCAATGATGGCTTATGTTTCGTATTTGAATTCTGAATGGTCTAAAAACGATACAGACGAATCTATTAAAAAATCTTTACCGGCGATTGAAGGAATTTCTAAATCTTTGGATCGTGCTAAAAATTTGATCCAACAAATTCTTACTTATTCCAAAATTGATAATTCCGTTTCCAAACAATTGGATCTAAGAGAACAACTTTTGCAGGTATTACAAGAAGTAAGAGTTGTATCTTCGAATCAAATCGTTTTGTCTACTGATTTAGGAAATGAACCGGCTTTCGTAAATGCCGACCCCATTCAAATTTTTCAAATCCTCTCCAATCTCTATGAAAACGCGGTGTTTGCGTTACAAGAGAATCCAGACCCTAAAATTACAATTTCTCTTTCCAAGGTGTCCTACGAAAAATCGGAACTATTACATGTTGGATTTATGAAAAATACAGAATATTGGAAATTGGGGTTTGCAGATAACGGCTCAGGAATTGCTCCTGAAATTATCGAAAAAATTTTTGACCCCTTTTTTACTACAAAAGGAGGCAAAGGAACGGGGCTGGGACTACCCATCATATATGGAATTATGGTAAAAATGGGTGGAACCATATTAGTTAACTCCAGTTTGGGGGTGGGAACAGAGTTTGATTTGTATTTTCCCGCATGGCGAACTATGTTTTAATCTATTGACAAATTCCTGTTATTCGGTTACCTATTTCATGATTCCGTGAGTTATTTCCTAAGAAAACGCTTTGAGTCACTCTACATAGGTTTCCTATGGGGGTTACTCATATTGCTTTTTTTTTCTTCCTTTTTTTTCTTCTATCAAGTGTATGAAAGTCGAATGGATCGAATTTCATTTGAAGATAAAAGTCGTTGGAATGCTCAGCTAAATGATTATGCTTCTTATCTAAAAGATGCAGAGACTAGTGGGAGAGGATATCTTCTTACGGGTGACCCCGATTTTTTAGGACCTTATAAAAATGCGATTATTTTACTAGCTAAACTCGAAACAGACCTTCGAGCTGGATGCGAAGATATTTATAAAGATGACCTTGATTTGATCATCCGGGCCAATCAATCCAAAATGGAATTTATACATGGATATGTAAGTAATTATTCCAGAAAAATATTTTATAAGGCTGATTTTTTAGAAAGTAAAAGGCGTATGAACGTCTTTCGTACAGCAGTCAAAAACTTACTTAATAAAAAGTTAGAGAAAGAAAATATTGAAAATGAAAAGGCTCGTAAATTTACAATTCGATTGGTCGCAGTTTCAGGCGGTTTTTTCTTTCTTCTGTCCATACTTATCTTGTGGATGATTTTTGTATTAAAACGAAATGCACAAATTTTAGTAGAGAAAGAGTTGGTGGAAGATCGTCTCTATGAAATAGATGACTTATATCACAATTCACCTGTTGGGTTTCATAGTTTAGATGCTAATGGATACTTTGTTAAAGTCAATCACACAGAATGTGATTGGTTGGGTTATTCAGCAGAGGAATTAATTGGAAAAGTTAGGTGGCCTGATATTTTAACAGAGGAAAGTCGGGAGACCTTCCAGAGAAACTTTCCGGTATTTAAAGAGGCGGGAAACATTGAAAACTTAAGATTTGAAGTATTACGTAAAGATGGAAGTTCTTTGTTTTTAAATCTTTCTGCAACTGCTATTTATTCAAAAAACAATGAAATGATCAGATCCAGGTCTGTTTTACTTGATATCTCTCAGATGGTTCAATACGAAAGAGAATTGATTGAATCAAGGGTTCGAGCAGAGGATGCAAACCGTGCGAAGTCTGAATTTCTTTCCAGTATGAGTCATGAATTACGGACACCACTGAATGCCGTCATTGGTCTTTCTATGTTGCTTATGGAAGAAAATCCAAAACCAGAACAGGTTGAATATCTAAAAAACTTACGTTTCTCCAGCGAAACACTTCTTACTTTAATCAATGATATCTTGGATTTTAATAAAATCGAAGAACATATGATTATTATTGAAGAAATTGATTTTAGTTTAAAAGAGTTTATAAGTTCTATTTCTACATCTTTTGCAGTTAAAGCGAAAGAACAACTTTTATTGTTTCGAGAAGAGATCGATCCAAATCTGCCTGAATTCATTCGTTTTGATCCAACAAGAATGTTGCAAGTGATGAATAATTTATTATCCAATGCAATTAAGTTTACTAAGGAAGGTTCCATTACTCTACGTGTATTGTTATTAGAGAAACAAGAAGAAGATGTTTTGATTCGTTTTGAGGTGGTGGATACTGGTATTGGTATATCACAAGATAAACTCAAATATGTATTTGAAAAATTCACTCAAGCAAGCCAAGACACTACCAGAAAATACGGTGGTTCTGGACTTGGTCTTGCGATCTCAAAAGGCCTTGTGGAGTTAATGAAAGGAAAATTGGAATTGGAATCGGAACTAGAAAAAGGATCTAAATTTTCATTCACTTTCCCTTGTAAAATAGGTCATTCTAAATCCTCTCCAAATACTTTTTTATTAAAGGAAACCAAGGATTTAGTTGGAAAAAGAATTTTGATTGCTGATGATATTGAAATCAATCGCTCGATTGTGATTCGTTTTCTCAAACGTTGGGGTGTCGAGTATGAAGAAGCTACCGACGGCGCGGAAGTCATACTTAAGTTGTCCAATGGAAAAATTGATTTGATACTTATGGACTTACATATGCCGAATGTTGATGGTTATATGGCGACAAAACAAATTCGTGAAACGGAAAAGTGGAGTCAAATACCAATCATTGCTCTGACGGCATCAGCTCAATTAGAAACACAGGAAAAAATTCACTCAGTCGGAATGAACGATTTTATCTCCAAACCTTTTTATCCAAATGATTTATACCAGAAGTTATTAAATTGGGTGCCAGATTAGATTTCTTTTTCCAAAGAAATGGCAAGAATTGTAACGTCATCGTCGGATCGTTTAGACTTTTGAAATTTTTCAACTTCTGTTATGACTTGATCACAAATACTTTGCGGATTTTGTTTTGCTAAAGTTTGCAATAAAGAATGAAATCGATCTTCACCGAAAAGTTCCCCATGAGTTGTATTCCTCGCTTCAATAACACCATCTGTATATAGAATCAAAGTTCCGGAGTTTGGTAAAGGTAACGTTTTTTCAATCAGTCTGGATTCGACATATTCATTCATGGCTCTACCAGGACTTGTAATATGTTCTATATTCCCATTTCGATCTAGATAAATCATAGGATGGTGACCAGCATTTGCAATTTTTATTATTTTTTCTTTTTGGTTGATATAAACAAAGAAGGCACTTAAAAAATGACCCGCAAGAGAACTAAGTAAGGACAACCGAATTCGTTCGGCAGCATAACAAGGTTTATCTAGTGAATCATCCCAAATTTGTAAAGATACCTTCGTCATGGATGCAATCATGGCAGCAGGAATTCCGTGTCCAGAAACATCACATAAGAATAAACCAATTTCATTTTCTTTAACAATGATCTGAACAAAGTCACCGCCAATATCGGAAGCAGGGGAATATCTAAATCCTAAGGCATGTCCATTGGCATGGCTTCTTTTCTGTGGAAGGAGCCCGTTTTGAAGTTTTTGAGCGATTTTTAATTGTAGGTCTAATTCTTGTTTCTCCTCTGTTGCTTTTCTATAATCGGATACTTTTAAAACCAATGCCATTGATAAGAAAAATACTTCTATCGCTGAGCCTAGTGGCAATGAATACGATGATAAGTGCACTGGTCGTATCCATCCCTGGACTGTGAGTGTGTTTAGGGCACCACCGATAAGAATTGATCCAAAAGCAAATAGAAATAAGATAACCTCCAGTTTCCTTTTGCTTTTGAAAAATGCCATAGTTGAAATAGTAAGTGCTAATAAAATAGGAATAATAACAAGAGTTAGTCCTAATTGGATGAAGTTTTTAAGTTCTAAGAAAAATAGAGAAAAAATCAATGTTATGAATAATAATATAAATCCTTCGGTTAGTTTCGTAGTTTTCGGAAAGTTTTTCTCTGTTTCCAAAAACTCTATGGTGAACAACAAACCGAATACAGATGTAAGGTAAATTGTTATTGGAAAAAGATAGTTTTTCCAGGTGTGATTATTTCCTATTTCAATGTACTGCATAAATCCAGTGGAAAATGAATTAATTAAAAGAATGGTAGCCAGATAAAAGAAATAATAGAAAAACTTTTTATATCGTAAGGTATGAGCAAGGAAGATACTAAAAAGAAACATCATAAATCCTGCGCCGAAGTAAGCGGCAAAGAATATATCTTGTTTCTTTGAATATGCAATGAAACTTCTCGAGTTATAAATCGAAACAAAATTAAAAATTGGATTTGCTGAAAAAATTTTTACATAGATGGTTCTTGTTTCGTCTGGTGAAAGTGTGATAGGAAAGGCTGGGATATGAGAGTAGATGGGTTTATTACTTTGTAGAACTTGTTCTCCCGAAACTTGAGTGATCCAATTCCCTTTGACCTGCGTGTGTAACTCAAACACATCAATCACTGGACTGGAAAAATGTAAAAAAAATGTATGAGGTAAATTCCCATAATGGATGAGAGTAATTTTGATCCATAACGGATCTTTGGTGCGCGGAAAAGAAATTGTGGCTTTTGGGTTTGGCCTCCAGAGAGTATCTTCTCTTAGGATCCGATCTAAACTGGAATCTTTTTCTGGTACAATTACATATTCAAAGTATTTCCCGATATCTCGATAGTTTTTGGATTCTTCTATGGATAGAGGAAAAGAGAAAAGAGGAGAAGAAAGAAGGAGAACGCTGAGAAAAAAAGAAAACAAAGGTTGAGAAATTTTCATAAACTTCCTATTTCCTTTTTTGTATTTTTCGAACCGGATTCTCTGTGAGACCTCGGTGAAAAACAGGTAAGGAATGGAAAAAAGTAAGCCAGTTTCGAAACATCCGCACTATAATAAGACGAGAACGGGGAAAAGAAAGTGAATTTCCTAAAAAAACTTGTAGGAAGAACGCAAAATTAGCAGTCTAATCGATAGAGTGCTAATATAGGGGAAATGTTATGAAACAATATGATTCCAACGTCCAAGGAGCCCTGGACATCGCGCAGACAGAAGCAATGAGGAGACAAAATACAGAAATCACTCCTTACCATTTGGTTTGGGGGTTTATGACCCTACCGACCTCTGTTTCGGGCAAAACATTAATTAAATATAAATCTACAGTGGATGAATTTTTGAAGAAACAGGCAAGGGCGTCAGGTGAGATCCCTTTTGAGTCCCTCCGGACTTCGCCGAAATTAGCCCAGTGGTTCACGATGGCTTCGTCTAGGGCAGCGGAAAATGGAAGGGAAGAGCTAAAGGAGGCGGACTTCCTTAAATTTTTACCACAAGTCCTTCCCGAACTCAAAATTAATTATGAAGATCTACAAGTGAAAGAGACGGACGAGGAAGTGCCGAACTTTCTTGTAAACTTAAACGATCTAGCTCGGGAAGGAAAACTTGATCCTGTGATTGGAAGGAGTAAAGAGATTCGTTCTGTTATGGAAATTTTGGGTCGCCGGTCAAAAAATAACCCAGTGTTAGTTGGTAGTGCAGGTGTTGGTAAAACGGCAATCGTCGAAGGACTTGCAGAACAAATTGTTAAGGGCCGAGTTCCCGATGTATTAAAAGGGAAAACCATTTATTCATTGGATATGGGTTTATTGATGGCCGGAACAAAATACCGAGGTGAGTTTGAAGAAAAATTAACAGCTATGCTTCGTTATATCAAAGGACAATCAGGTGAGGCCGTACTTTTTATCGATGAGATCCATCAATTGGTAGGGGCAGGGAAAACCGACGGAGCAATGGATGCAGCCAATTTATTGAAACCGGCTTTAGCACGAGGAGAATTACATTGTATTGGAGCCACAACACAGGATGAATTTCAAAAATACATTCTTGGTGACCAAGCACTGGAAAGAAGATTTCGTGCAGTCCCAGTCAACGAACCTAGCAAAGAAGATGCGATCGAAATTCTTATGGGGATTCGTGACAAACATGAAATCCATCATGGAATTAAAATTTCTGATGAGGCAATTTATGCTTCAGTGCTTTTGTCTGACCAATACATTACAGATAAGTTTTTACCAGACAAAGCCATTGACTTGGTTGATGAAGCTGCCTCAGCTTTAAAACTTTCTGCGGAGGCTATGCCAACAGAACTTGTAGAACTAGAAAGTGAAATTCGATCCAAAAAAATCTTTGCTCAGGTAGAGAAAAAAAATGAAGAAATCTTAAAGGAAATTGAGGTTTTGGAAAAAAAATTCGAAGCGGGGAAAGTTGTTTGGGAAAAGGAAGTAAATTCCTTAAAACAAATCGCATCTATCAAAAATAAAATTGATAGAGTTAAATTTGATTTGGATGCAGCCCAACAAAGAGCTGATTATACAGAGGCTTCTCGGCTGAAGTATGCTGTCCTTCCTGAATTGGAAAAAGAATTGAACAAATTTCAGAACAGTTGGATTTTAGAGAGAAATCATATAGCGGCTGTTATTTCTAGACAAACAGGAATTCCTTCTGAAAAAATTTTGAAAACAAAACAAGACAATTTACTTCATTTGGAAGATGATTTAAATTCTGTTGTTTATGGTCAAAAGGATTCCATTCGGGAAATTGCTGATACACTTCTCACTTCTTACGCAGGTATTTCCTCGGAAACAAGGCCACTCGGATCATTTTTGCTCAAAGGGCCTACTGGTGTTGGAAAAACAGAAACTGCCAAAGCCATTGCCAAATTTTTATTTGATCAAGAAACAAATTTGGTTCGGCTAGATCTCAGCGAGTATTCTGAAAAACATTCTGTTGCCAAACTGATTGGTGCGCCAGCGGGGTATGTCGGGTATGATGAAGGTGGAATTCTAACAGAAGCTATTCGAAGAAAACCTTATTCTGTGGTTCTTTTTGATGAAGTGGAAAAAGCACATCCGGATTTCTCTGATATCCTTTTGCAAATTTTGGATGATGGTAGGCTTACCGATAACAAAGGAAGAACCATTAACTTTAAGAATACGATAGTGATTCTGACTACCAATTCCAAAAATATTGAAGGAGATTTTAAACCGGAAGTTCTCGGGCGACTTGATGCGATTTTGACTTATCATTCATTGGATTCTTCCATCATGGAAAAACTAATTGAAAAACAACTTCGCCAGTTGAACGAAAGGTTAAAGGTCAAAGGAATTGTGATCGAACTTTCTGAAAGTACAGAACATATTTTGAGAGAACAAGGATTTGATCCAAAATTTGGAGCAAGGCCGCTCGCGAGTGTTTTTAATCGTGTTGTGAACCGACCTTTGGCAAAAGAAATTCTTTCTGGTGTTTTGGCGGAAGGTAAATACAGAGCCGATTGGAATGGGGAACAATTACAATTTGTTTCGATCCCTGAATTTGCCGGATCCAAACCCTAAATTTGGAAAATTACTGAATGGAACCAGCTATAGTTTTCCTATGGCTGGTTTTTTTAGTCTAAGGATTACTTTATGTCAAACTTGAATCTTACATCCACATTAAAATCAAATCAATCCATCTCGGTTCCACAGTTAGGACTTGGTGTATGGAAATCACGTCCGAAAGAATGTTTTGAAGCTGTAAAATCAGCCTTGTCACTCGGATACCGCCACATCGATACTGCCGCTATCTACGGAAATGAAGCAGATGTTGGTGCTGCGATTCAAGAAAGTGGAATCCCTCGTAGTGAAATATTTCTCGTGACTAAACTTTGGAATGCCGACCAAGGATACGATTCCGCCTTACGGGCGATAGACGTATCCTTAAAAAAATTAGGAACTGACTATGTGGACATGTATTTGATCCACTTTCCAGTTTCTGGAAAACGTAATGAATCTTGGAAGGCTTTGGAAAAAATAAAAGCAGAAGGTAAATCAAAAGCAATTGGCGTCAGTAATTTTATGGTTTCGCATTTAGAGGAACTTTTAAAAGAAACAGGAACAATTCCTGCGATGAATCAAGTGGAATACCATCCATTTTTACAGGACAAAGAGCTAAAAGAGTATTGTACAGAAAAAGGAATATTGTTAGAAGCTTATAGTCCTCTGGCACATGGACAAAAATTAGAAGATCCTCGAATTACGCAGATTGCCAAGCGCTATAAAAAATCAAATGCACAAATTTTGATTCGTTGGTCTTTGCAAGCGGGCCACGTAGTAATTCCCAAATCCAAAAATCCAGATCGTATTCGTGAGAATGCAGATGTATTTGATTTTAATTTATCCGAAGCAGATATGAAAGAAATTTCTAGTTGGAATGAAAACTTCCGAACTTGTTGGGATCCCACCACTGTGGACTGAAAGATCCCGGGAGATAAACTTATTTTTTGATTTATTTTTTAGAAAAAACAAGGACTGCCGATTGACGGTTGTCCTTGGTTCCCAAATATCCATAACCAAACGGGAAAGGTAGAATGGAATCGTTTGTAGATTCACTTAAACTTTTCAGTTCTGGTTGGATTTCTGGAATGACTGCTCCAGAAAGATTCCAAGATCTTTCATACCTTCCAAAGATATTTCGATTCCAATTGTCTTCTGGAAAAAAACGAAGTGGAAAACCCGATTCATCCTGCACGACAAATTCGGCATTTTTTAACAAAAGATCTCTGACTAACTTTCTTTTTTCACCATGAAATAAATATTCTGCAGATTTTGTAAATATTCCTACGTTTGTTAATTCTGAAAAATATTCATATAAACCATCACCAGGAATACCTTCATTGCCAATTAAGAATATTTTAAAATACGTAAGTGATTCCTGTTTTTTTAGTTTGGTATCATATAGAGAAAGGGTAAACCCTTTGTATGTGATACCCTTTCCGGCTATTACTTCCTCTTTTGAGTCTAAAACTTCTTTTCCCATTCTACGCAGGAAAGCTACAAATACGGGATAAGCACCGTTTAGTTCCTTTTTTTTGGTTTCTTCTTTCATTTTACGATAAGTAAAATAGTTCCTTCCTGCCAAATGATCGGAGAGGTTTCGTATCCCTTGTTTTACGATTTGTTTTTCCTTTTCCGAGAGAGAGTTGTATTGGTTGGGATAACCTGGATCTTCTAATCCAAAAAGAATATAACGTTCGCAAGTTGGATAAAAAGAAAATAAATTTAGTACATCGATTCCACTAAAAGGATAGACAACAGTTTTGACCTTCGGTTGGTAATTTTTACCTTTGAGATAACTTTTGATCGTGTCACTCGTTTGGATTAGTTTTTTCCAACTGAGGTCCATTTCGTTTTTATGAAGAGGGTCTGTTTCACTAAGACCTGCCCATTCATCATAAATAGGAGTTTCTATGATAGCGACTTCTGTTTTCTTTTCTTGAAATTGGCATTGGAGGGTTAAAAAAAGTAAGCAAATAATTAGTTTCTTCGTCATATCTTGTCGGTAGGTTTGTATGGAAATCAGCGAGGCTATCGATAAAGTACTAAATGCAAAGAAGGAGTTGGAAGCTGCCTGGGACGGGAATCCATTACCTTCTTTTATTTTAAACAGTAATCTAAAGATCCTCAGATGCAATGCTTCTGCAACGGAACTTTTTCAGACATCTTTTTTTCATCTTTTAGGTAACGATTTCGTTGGACTATTTTGGAAAGAAGAAATCCAAGATGAGATCCGAAACTCCTTAGTTCGTAGGTCAGAAAAGTCTTCTTTTCCGGTAATCCTTTCTCGTTTGGAAGGTTCCTTTCAGCTTCTTTCTCAATCCATCTCTGAAGATCGGATTGTTGTTTATATTGTAAATTTAGATACAATCCGCGTTCCAGAAAATCGCGAAGAAGAAGTACGACTCAAATTAGCTTTAGAAAGTGGGCAGAGTGGGGTTTGGGATTTTTCTCTTCGTTTAGGGAAGGCCTATTTTAGCCCTGAATATGCTAGGATGTTAGGGTTTGAACCGGAACGTTTCCCGCAAAATTTTTCTCATTGGGAGACTTTAGTCCACTGGGAAGATCGTGAACAAATTCGATCATTATTTGAAAACTATCTCAACGGTTCCCTTGATTCTCATGATTTAGAGATTCGAATGTTTACAAGATCAGGAAAAACTATCTGGGTTTGGAGTCGTGGTAAGGTTGTAGAAAGAGATGAAAATGATCTACCAGTGAGAGTGATTGGAACGCATATTGATATAACAGAACGTAAAAAAACAGAGATTCGAACGGAAGCTGTGATAGGTATCGGCCAAAAAAGTTCTCTTATGGAAAGAGAAGATAGTATTTTACTTTTGGCTCTAAAGTATTCTTTGCAGCTAACAGAAAGTTATTGGGGTTTTGTTCGTATTTGTCGTGATGGAGTTGCTATTCGAGAATCTGGCCTATATACAAAGAGAGACCAATCTAATTCTGTATTTGTTCCCATAGATTCCGCAACTACATTGCCTCACACCATTCGAGAATTACCTCTTAAGTTTAATTTGAAAGATAATGAATCTCTTGAACTAACTCTCTTTAATAAAAGAACTGAGTATGAAAGCATTGATTTTAAGGAAGTGGAATTGCTTGGTACTGAATTGGTTCAAATTCTCATTCGAAAAAGAACGGAGGATTTACTTCTAGCAAGCGAGTGGAATCTACAATCAATCGTTGAGTGTTCTCCGAATGGAATATTGATTTTGGTTGATAGTAATATTCAATTTTATAATCGAAGTTCAGAAATCCTCCTCTTACAAAACAAAAATCAAATGAGAAATAAAAAAGTGTCTGAAGTTTTCGGTTTTTTAAGTGGGGAAGATCCTTTTGACTTCATTCAATCTTTATCAAATAACGGATTTGCTCCTGATCAAAATGTCGTAGAAAAAAATATAATCCTTTCGAATGGTCAAAAAAAATGGATTAGTTTTTGGGCAATAGAGATCATATATAATGGAGAAGTTTCTATTTTAGTTTATTTAAATGATCTTTCCAAGGCAAAAGATACAGAAATACAATTGTTACAAAGTGAAAAGTTAGCAACGATCGGCCAATTAGCTGCGGGAGTGGCTCATGAGATCAATAATCCAATGGCTTTCATTTCTAGTAATTTGGAAACGATGAAGCGCTATCACAAACAGCTTGCTGTAGTAATGGCAAATGTCCATTCAGTGCTTAAGAAAAATCATATGGATCCAGAGATTTCAAAAATTCTAACTGATTGGGAACGTTATGATCTATCTAACGTTCTTTTGGATACATCTGATATTTTAGACGAGTCAATTGACGGTGCTAGTCGTGTTGTTGATATTGTTCGTAATATCAAAAGTTTTGCTCATGTAAATAAAGAAGAAAGTTTGGTTTTGTGTAATTTGAATGAGGTGATTACTTCGGCCATTAATATAAGCCATCATAATATAAAATATGATAGTGTGGTTGAATTTTCCTTTGATAAAGATCTTCCTGAAATACCATGTCATCCACAAGAGATTGGTCAGGTGATCATTAACTTACTTGTGAATGCTGGCCACGCAATTGAAGAAAAGAAAAGTCATGGTTTATTTCCTGATACTCAGGGCGAAAAACCGGGAAAAATTGAAATTAAAACTAGATGTATTTGTTCTGAAAACAACCAACAATTTGCTGAGATTAAGATTAAAGATAACGGGATTGGAATTCCTGAAGACATTCAGTCAAGAATCTTTGATCCATTTTTCTCAACTAAAGAAACTGGTGAAGGGACTGGACTTGGTTTGTCCATCAGTATGGATATCATTCGAAAACATAAAGGAAAAATAGATTTAGAAAGTGTACGTTGTGAAGGAACAACGTTTTCGATATTGTTACCAACAAATCTGGAGGACTAGTATGGTTCCGAGTAGTATAGACCAATTGATACAAGAAGTAGAGTCGCAGGTAACTGACGTGTCAAAAGACGGGAAAGTTTATAAAATAGTTATGGTTGATGATATCAAATCCATTTCATCTTCCATGAAACGAGAGTTAAGCTTTGTTGCTCGTAAATTAGACAATGTTAAATTGTCTATTGTAGACATCCAGGATCCAGAAATTGCATATGAATACCTGCAAAAAAGTAGACCTGATCTTCTCATTTCTGATGTTAAGATGCCGTACCTAACGGGTGATAAGTTAGTGGAAGCGGTAAAGAAACTTTATCCTGATTTACCGGTGATTGTGGTGACTGGGTTTGCCACAAAAGAAAATATTCTTTCTGTTTATAAATCGGATAAAAACAGTATCATTTTATCGAAGCCCTGGGAACCGGAGAGGCTTGTTGGTGCCGTGAACCAAATGTTGGGAACGAACTTTCAGTGGAACGACTGATCACCTCTATTTGTCTGAGTAAAAAAAAACCGGCCCGGGAAACCCCGAACCGGTCAATGGTTCCTAAAAAGAAAGCCGTCTTTGTTTATTCTCCGACTGCCACGTCTCCGTCTGCTTCGGTTGAGAAACTAACAGGTTGTTTTGATTTTGTTTCTTTAGTTTCTTTTGGATCCCTTTCAATGGATTTTACTTCTCTGGTTTGGATCTTTGCTTGGTCTACCAAAGGAAGTCCATTGAGATCCCGAACTTGGTTCTCAATTTTAAATGCGATGTCTGGGTTTTCGAGAAAGAAATTTCTGACTTGTTCTTTTCCTTGCCCGATCTTCTCTCCGTTATAGGAATACCAAGATCCCGCTTTTCCCACGAGGTCATGGCGAACGGCAAGATCAATGAGGGAACTTTCTTTGTTGATTCCGGTTGCATACATGATGTCAAACTCTGCTTGTCGGAAAGGAGGAGCGCATTTGTTTTTCACCACTTTCACTCGAACGCGGTTACCTACAGGTTCTTCTTTTTCTTTCAGAGTTTCGATACGACGAATGTCCAATCGGATGGATGCATAGAATTTTAATGCATTACCACCTGTAGTGGTTTCTGGACTTCCAAACATCACTCCAATCTTCATACGGATTTGGTTGATAAAGATAACTGTGGTATTGGATTTGGAAATGGTTCCTGTGAGTTTACGAAGGGCCTGGGACATGAGTCGCGCTTGCAAACCCATATGAGAATCTCCCATATCACCTTCAATCTCGGCTTTCGGAACAAGAGCAGCCACAGAGTCGATGACAATGAGATCGATTGCATTGGAGCGAACGAGAGATTCACAAATTTCTAGTGCTTCTTCTCCATTGTCAGGTTGGGCCACGAGTAGGTCGTCTACATTGACTCCCAATTTTTTAGCATAAGCAGGATCGAGAGCGTGTTCCGCATCGATAAAGGCAGCAATGCCTCCTTTTTTTTGCGTTTCTGCGATCGCAGAAAGAGTGAGTGTGGTTTTACCAGAAGATTCTGGTCCGTAGATTTCAAGAATTCTACCAGAAGGAAATCCGCCAATCCCCAAGGCGATGTCTAGATCCAAAGAACCTGTGGATACCACGTTCATTTCAGCCATACGTGTATCTGCACCAAGGCGCATAATGGAACCCTTACCGAATTGTTTTTCGATTTGGCCTAGGGCAGCGTCAATGGCCTGCTTTCTTTGGTCGGTTTCTTTTTCTTGAGCCTTGTCAGCTTTCTCTTTTTTCATGAATCAAACGTTCTCCTAAAATCGGTGTTCCGAAAGACTAGGTAGGGGACTGGGTTCGTTGGTTCTAAAAAAATCTTCTGAACCGACTCTCTCAAGGATGAACCCATCCCTTCCGAATTCCACTCTTTTTCTCTTCCGGACTAGCTCCAGTATGTATGAGACCTGGGACAAATTAGAGAGATGAGGGAATTTTTTCTGGATTATGTCTTTTTTTATCGTTTTCAACACTAAACAAAATGTAAGTACTTGTATAGTGTTTTTTTCCCGTAGGAGAAAGAAAACTTTGCCGATAGTTTCTCTGTATGACCCTGCCAGCTCTTGAAGTCCAAATCCCCGACCATTTTCCCCAAGCCATGGTTGAACTTTTTCGCAGTTATCGAACCTATCTCAAAATTGAAAAAAACTATTCGGAACATACATTATTTGCCTATTTACGAGATTTGAAATTTTTCTTTGAGTTTTGTTTGAAAGAGGAAATCGACATTCTGACAGTCGATGTTTTGGATGTAAGGGCTTACTTTGCTGATTTAAAATCCACGAAAAAACAAGATAAACGAACTCAGAGTCGCAAACTTTCTTCGCTTCGCACTTTTTATAAATTTTTATTCCGCGAAGAAAAGATTGGTGCCAATCCCATCTTACAAGTGAGTTTTCCCAAAACAAAAAAGAAGTTACCAAAAAACTTCACACCCATCGAAACAGAAGACATCCTTGATTATGAAGATGGTGAAAAAGCAGAAGTGCTTGGAAAGAGGGATAAAGCCATCGTCGAAGTTTTGTATAGTACAGGCCTTCGTGTATTTGAGTTAGTCAATGCCAAGTTAAGTGATCTCAATCATGAATTAACTTCCCTCAAAGTGATGGGGAAACGTCGCAAAGAACGTTTTGTATTTATTGGTGAGGAAGCACAAAATGCACTCCGTGAATACTTAGACGAAAGAGGGACTACTGGACCGGAAGAAATTTTTCTAAACCAACGAGGCGGAAAACTAACGACACGTGGAATTCGTTATATTCTTTCGGAACGGAGGTCGGTGATGGGAATGGAAAAAGCCATCACTCCTCATAAATTTCGCCATACCTTCGCAACTGATCTTTTGAATGCTGGTGCTGACATTCGCGCCGTACAAGAGTTACTTGGTCATGCTTCTTTGTCTTCTACACAAGTGTATTTGAGTGTTTCAAGAGACCGGTTGAAGGAAGTGTATCGGAATGCTCATCCGCACGCGAAGAAGTAGGGAGTTGGATTTAGGTTTTGCGCGCGGATAGGATCACCCCGCCCTGATATAGGGAGGGGAACTAGACCCGCCGCCCAATGGTTTCCCTTTACCACAACGAACTCATCCCATCAAGCCCCAATCGCCAAACCCAAAAATTTCTTAAGTTAAGTTCATACTTTCATCTCTTTTTTTGAATAATATAGTTGACTATAAAAAATAAGTAAGCTATATTATTTCCTTGTCTGCAAAACGTAAATACCCATCCGATTCCCTCCTTCGTTTCCCTTTAAAGGAGAGGAAATTCGCGAAAACTCGAACGAATTTGGTTTTAGCCTTCCTGTCGGAGTTTGAATCCAAGGATTTCGATTCCATAAAAATCAAAAACCTCTGTGAAATCGCTGAAGTGTCAGAACCAACGTTTTACAATTATTTTTCAGAGAAGGGTGATTTACTCCTCCATTACATTCAGATTTGGGGTTTGCAAGTCTCAGCATTTGCTAAAGAGATGAAGTTGTCCGAATCTGGGTGGGGGTTACTCTCTGCATTATTTCGATATACGGCAAAAGAATCCAAAAAAAATCCCCGAATCTTACTCGAGATTATTTCGTTCCAAGCAAAAAATAAAAGAACATTAAAACAATCTAAATTAACTGGCGCGGAACGTGTGTTACTTTTTCCAAACACTGCAGGTATCGAAGAATTGAATGCCGATGGTGTGGAGGGGATCATTCAAAATGCATTATCCATTGCTGCTAAAAATGGGGAACTTTCCGAATCTACTGATTGGAAATCCTTTGGTATGGTTTTGGGATCTTGTTTTTTTGGTGTTCCTATCTTAGCGTTCCAACTAAATCAAAACTTGGAAAAACTTTGGTTAGATTCTCTCTCTTATTTGTGGAGAGGCGCTGGTGGAATTACCAAAGAGTAAATTCTCCTAAAGAATTTATATATAAGTATATAAGATTATATTAATGAATTATTTAAATCAAAAATGGTTTTTGTTATCTATCGGAGGTGTTTTCATCGGATTCACCGGTATGAATTGGAATATTCCTATCTTTGCTTGGATAGCCATGGTTCCATTTTTAAGATACGTCCGACTTGGTCATTCCGTATGGATCCTTCTGTTTTCATTAATATTCATCCAAATTCTTTCTACGATGCGTATTGTATCGGAACCATTTCATCTTTGGATTGCGATCATTTCGGGAATTCAAGGAGGGATTGTTTTTACAATTTTACTTTGGATATGGAATTGGCTCCGAATCCAATTTTCTGGTCAAATATCATCCATTCTCTGTTTCGCTTTTTTATTTACCATCGTTGAATGGATCGGTGGTTATAGTTCTGGTCTCGGCGTTTGGGGGATGTTTGCCAATAGCCAATTAAACAATTTGATTGTATTACAATCGGCATCATTATTTGGAGCTACTGGAATTAGTTTTATCATTTATTTGGTAGGTGGAAGTATTGAAGAGTCCTTGTCCGATTTTATCTCTAATTCCGAGTTATCAAAAAATTCGGCCTACTTTCTTTTCACCTGTTTTTTGTTAATCGTCGGAGTCTATTTTTACGGTGCCATTCGGCTCACCGTTCCGATTGAGGGAAAAAGTATTAAAGTCGGGACAGTGACATCCAAAATGGAAATCCAAAATATTTGGAATAATCCCATTCAAAATCAAATGAATACAGAACTTGTTTTATCTAGAACCAAACAAGCAGCAGATGAGGGTGCAAAGGTAGTTGTTTGGAACGAAGGAGCAGTGATTGTAAATCGCAATGAAGAGGAATCTTTTTTGACAAAGGTATCCCATTTAGCAAAAACCAAACAAATCGAAATCATCGCTGCCTATGTTGTTCCAATAAAGGAAAAAGAATTTTTTTTGGACAATCAGTTTCGTTGGATCGGTAAGGATGGATCCACTCGTCAAATTTATTTCAAACAATTCATTCCTCCCGGGGAACCTGTTTCCATAATTCCATCTGAAATTAAAGTGATCGATGTCGACGGCATTAAAATGTCAGCAGCAATCTGTTATGATTTTGATAGTCTCAAACTAACTCAGAAACATGCGGAATTAGGAACAGCCATTAGTTTCATTGCCGCCTCCGACTGGAAAGGAATCAATCCATTCCATACGGAAATGGCAGCCCTTCGCGGGATTGAAAACGGAACCGCTATTGTTCGTTCCACTCGTGGTGGTCTGTCCGGTATTTATGATGCATATGGTCGAACAAAAGGAACCCTCGATTACTACGAAGAAAATGATGGAGTGCTGGTCGCTTCCGTGCCGATTGTCCCTGTTTTTACCTTATACAGGAAATTTGGAAATTGGGTTGTTGGCCTAGGGATTCTTTATTTTTTATTTTCTGGGATTTTAATTCTGGTTTTTGTACTAAAATCCAGGAACTAACAGAGATTCGTGTGCAGATAAAATAACCAAAACATTCTCCTATTTAGAAAATTTCTAAATATTTGATTGAATTAAATTTTGCTTCTGTCAGAATTTGATGTTTGTGAATTCCTGAACCTTCCTTCTTTAGGTTTTCGCAAAGGATGGTTTGATGACTTCAGTCGCTGATAAATCCATTTTGCTTGTTGAGGATGAGGCCATCCTTGCCATGTTTGAAAAAAAACAATTGGAAGATGGTGGATACAGCGTAACTCATGTTAATAATGGGGAAAATGCGATTCAATTAATCATCCAAGCAGATAAACCTTTCGATTTGATCCTCATGGATATTGATCTAGGAAAAGGTTTGGATGGAACTCAAACCGCCACAGAAATTTTAAATCATAAAGAAATTCCCGTAGTTTTTTTATCTTCTCATACTGAACGTGAAATTGTCAAAAAAACAGAAAGTATCACCTCTTATGGTTATGTGGTAAAAAACTCAGGATTTACTGTCTTAGATGCTTCGATCAAAATGGCTTTTAAATTATTTGAAGCAAACGAACTCACTAAAAGTAAAAAAGAACATTTAGAGACCGTATTGCATTCGATAGGTGATGGTGTCATAGCAACTGATAGCGATGGAAAAGTCATTCGAATGAATCCGATTGCGGAAAAGTTGACAGGTTGGACTCATGATGAAGGTGTCGGACTTGATATCAAAGATGTGTTCAATATAGTGAATGTGAAAACCCGTGCCTTGGTAGAAAATCCTGTAGATATTGTTCTTCGAACTAATTCCATTGTTGGCCTTGCAAATCACACAGTTTTACTTTCTCGGGATGGATCGGAATACCAAATTTCTGATTCGGGTTCTCCCATTAAAGATTTAAATGGAGAAACAAGAGGTGTTGTTCTTGTTTTTCGTGACATCACAGCAGAATATAATGTTCAAAGTCATATTGCCAAACAAGCAAATATGTTGAATAACGTTTTGGATGCAGTGATTGGTACTGATTTTAGTCATAAAATCAATTATTGGAACAAAGCTGCAGAAAAAATTTATCTTTGGAAATCAGAAGAAGTCATTGGAAAGTCTGTGATGGAAGTTTTAAAAACAGACTACATCAATCTTTCTAGTGAACAAGTGATGCAAAGAGTGAACTTGGATGGAAGTTTCATTGGTGAGGTAGTCCAATATGCTAAGGATGGAAGTATTCGAAACATTGAGGTAAACCAGGTTCTTCTCGACGATGAAAGTGATTTGCCTATTGGATACATTGCTGTTGGTAGAGATATCTCTGATCGATTGAATGCACTGCGACGTGTCAAAGAATCGGAAGCCAAACTGACTGAGATCATTGAATCAGCAATGGATGCTATCATCAGCATTGATCAATCTAAAAAAATCATACTCTTTAATGGCGCTGCGGAAAAGATGTTTGGTTACCAATCATTGGAGATTATTGGCCAACCTTTAGACCAATTGATCCCAATGAATTTTCGTAGCCAACATGATAACAATATTGATTCTTTTTCAAAAACAGGTGTTAGTCGTCGTGCTATGGGTGCATTGGGAGAGATTCGAGGACTTCGATCCAATGGGGAAGAGTTTCCTATCGAGGCTTCAATTTCTCAGATTTCTGTCAAAGAAGAAAAGTTATTTACTGTAATTTTACGAGATGTGAGTGTTCGGAATCTTTCGGAATCAAAAATCCAAAAACTTTTACTCGAAAAAGAAAATATTCTTAAAGAAATCCACCACCGCGTCAAAAATAACATGAGTTCTATCTTTACCTTGTTAACTCTACAGGCAAGGGCACAGTCAGAAAGTTCTTTGCAAACAATTCTTTATGAAGCTGCTGGGCGAGTTAAAAGTATGATTGTTTTGTATGATAAACTTTATCATTCAGAAACGGACAATACTGTTTCTTTGCAGGATTATTTTCCTGCTATTTTTAACGAAATCGTTTCGATTTTTCCTAAAAGTGTAGAAGTAAAAATGAATATTTTAGAGGAACCGATCGAATTAAATGCCAAATTACTTTCTTCATTGGGAATCATTCTGAATGAACTCATTACCAATTCAATGAAACATGCGTTTAATGAAATCAATCATGCAGTGATCGAACTTAGGATCTTTCGTGAGGATAAAAAACTTTATTTAGAATATTCTGATAATGGATTGGGAATTCCTGAATCAGTATCCTTTGAAAATTCCCCTGGTTTTGGTTTACAACTCATTGGAATGCTTGTCGATCAAATTGAAGGTAAAATTAGCATCGTTAGACAACCTTCTTCCATATTCCTTTTGGAATTTGCTGTTTGACCCATTGTAAGTTTTCTGAAGATTCTCTAAATTTAAGGCAGAGACTTTAGAATTATTGTTTACCATACTTGGGCTTCGGCTCCTATTCTCACATGGGCCAACTCCAATTCTTTGTTGTATTATGTTATGCAATTCCATTCATTGTAATTCTTTTCCCCATTGGGCTGTCATTTTCGTATATCTTTAAAATCATAGGCCTCGACCGTCCTTCCAATCGAATCAATAACTATTTAGGATATTTTTGGTATCGTTCTTTTTTCCTTTTAACAGGTAGAAAGTTACAGTTTGAACAGGGAGATTGGAATCCAAATGGAAACAATCGGTTTTTGATTTGTAACCATACCAATGCGATGGAAGTTCCTCTGATTGTAGCTCTCCCTTATTTATCAAAATCAAAGGACGTAAAACTTTCTTACTTAGGGGGTGATATCATTCAAAGATATAAAATCATTCCACTCATGATGCACAAAACAATTGTGGAAGCTGTTATTTATTCAGAAAAAAAACCAAATTTTCGAAATTTCAAAACCGATGTACTTCGAGTTTTAAAAACAAGATCCATATTTTTATACCCAGAAGGCGAAAGAACTTTTACAGAAGAAATCAAACCATTTCAAACGGGTGTTATGAAGATCGCCTATAAATTTAATGTGGATTTAGATGTATTTGTTGTGAGCGGAATGATGGGATATTCGAGTTTATCTGAATACTCTAACTTAAATAAGTCTAAAACTGTTTATTTCCAGTTTTGCGGATCCATAAAAGCAAAAGACTACGATACTTTTGAAACATACCTCTCTGCTGCAGAAAAACTAATGAAAGATAAAAAAAATGAAATTGAGACTTTGGAGAGGTCTGCCGTATTAACTTAAGTAAACGGCAAACCATTGATTCGTTGTTATTTGGATAAGGTTTTGGTAAAGGCAACAAGTTGGTCAAGGGCCGTTCCCCAGCCTTCTAAAAATCCCATATCTTCGTGTTGTTTTTTTGTTTCTGGATCTTTATGTTTTGCTACTGCTTTGTATTTTGTCGCTGTACCTATTGATTCCATAGTGACAAAAGCAGTCATAAAACTATTCCCAGATGGTCTATATCCAGGAAGCAAACTGTCTGTAAAAACTAATTTTTTTAAATGTTCTACTTCCAGAAAACAGCCGTTATTTGGAAATTTATTCCCATCTGGAGATTCCATTACTGTATAAAACTCTCCACCTGGTTTTAGATCAATCCTACAATCGATTGTTTTCCACGGCACGGGTGTGAACCACTGTTTGACTTGCTCTGGAATTGTCCAAGCGTTCCAAACTAACTCCACTGGCACTTCCACAATTCTTTCCAACACCAAATCCAATTCAGGATTGAACGATTCTTTTGATTCTTGATTCATGTTTTTCCCTTTGTTTTTAATAAAAATGAGTCCAATTGATTCAACCTTGTTTCCCATAAAGACTTTTGAACCTGTAGCCAAGATTCCATCACTGAAAATGGATTTGGATTGAGATAACAAATTCTAACCCTTCCTACTTTTTCCGTATAGATCAGCTGGGCTGACTCCAAAATATCCAAATGTTGCATGAAGGACGGCATCGCCATGGAAAACGGAGACGCCAAATCGCTGACACTCGAAGGTCCGATGCCTAGACGTTCCACCACCTGTCTTCTTGTTGGATCGGAGAGGGCCTGTAAAACAACATCCAGATTGTAGGTTCTTTTGACCATATTGGCATTGTACTGGATTTCAATACTTAGGTCAACACCTAAGTATTGAAATTGGGCAAAAGTTAGTTTTCGGTAAGCAGCGATTTCTGTTTATGGAAAGGTAAGTTGATGGAAAATTCCAATCCCGAACCAACGAAAGCCAGTTTCGAAATCCTACCCCTTTCGAATTCCCTTCCATTCTTTTGCAAATGGATGCTCATTCTCGGATTGGTCTCCCTATTGGTTGGTTCTGCATCCGCTTTCTTTCTCGTATCCCTGGAAAAAGTAAGTCAGTTACGAGAATCCAATCTCTGGTTTGTATATTTCCTACCTTTTGCTGGTTTTATCATTGGTTGGTTTTATTTTTATTACGGAAAAAATGTAAGTAAGGGGAATAATTTATTATTGGAAGAAATCCATTCCCCCACCTCCATCATCCCAATCCGAATGGCTCCCTTTGTTTTTTTGGGAACTCTTGTGACCCATTTATTCGGTGGATCCGCAGGCAGGGAGGGAACCGCCGTCCAAATGGGAGGATCGATTGCCCACCAATTGGTTCGTTTCCTTCCAATGACGATAAAAGAACAGCAAACATTGATTATAGTAGGAGTCAGCGCAGGTTTTGCCTCTGTATTCGGAACCCCACTGGCAGCGACCATTTTTGCGATTGAAGTCATTCGTATCGGAAGTTATCGTGTGCGATCGATTTTTCCAGCTTTTCTAACTGCATACATGGCGCATTGGGTTTGTTTGTTTTGGGGTGTGAATCATTCACATTATCCCAAAATTCCTTTTGTTTTTTCAGGAACCGTATTTTTCTGTTTGGTGGCTTTGGGGATTCTCTCTGGATGGGTTGCAAAATTGTTTAGTATGAGTTTACACAAACTTTCTGAACTTTTTCAAAAATGGATTCTGTTTGCGCCCTTGAAACCTGTTATCGGTGGAGCCATCCTTGTTTTGTTTTTTATATCGGGACTTAGTCCCAGTTATTTAGGACTTGGCCTTCCTACACTACAGTTATCTTTTACAAACTTATTGCCATCGGAAACTGTTTTTCTTAAATTTCTGGTCACAGTCATTACTATAGGCTCTGGATTTAAGGGAGGTGAGGTAACACCTTTATTTTTTATTGGAGCGAGTCTTGGAAATCTGTTTGGATATTTTGATCCTTCTCATTTAGTCTTATTTGTTGGGATTGGATTTATATCTGTTTTTGCTGGTGCGACTAACACTCCCTTAGCCTGTGCCATTATGGGAATGGAACTTTTTGGATGGGAATGTGGGATCTTTTTTATCTTAACTACAGGTCTTGCTTACATTTCCTCTGGTCATACGAGCATTTACCAATCGCAAATCATTGGCAAAACAAAACCTTTTAGTCAGGTTTCTGATTTTGGTAAAAAAATTTCCGAATTGAAAAAATAATTTAAATTTCTCATTGCTCTATTTTTTTCTTAAGTAATTTTTTTTAAAAGAGAAACGAATGTTAGCTGAGAATCGAAATTCAAAATCATTTTTATGGAAACAAAGCATCGTTGGATTTTTACTTCTAACTTTTCCCATCGTTTTATTTTATTTCAGTGGGATTGGAGCCCGTTTGAGTTGTGATCCAAGGGAATGTAAAATCATCCGTAAACAATTCACAGAAAGTTCAGAAGATCGATTGATTCTTACCGAGATCGAAAGAATCGGATACAATTACCAAGGTGCAGGTAGACAAAAGACGGGAGTCAGTTCCAGCGGTTTTTCTGCATCTGATCTAGAAATCCATTTAAAAGATGGGAAAAAAATTCTCATCTTTGGAACTGGGCAAAATCCTATTTAATTTCTTAAAAACTAAGTTTTGTTTTTACAAATTTGAAAATCCAGTCACTCTGAGTTGTTTTTTCTTTTACAGGGATAAATTCGGAAAAATATATGAAAACCTTCATTGCAGTACTTACCATCTTTCTTCTATCATTACAATGCGATCGTTTCCAATTTGGTTCTAACCAAACAAAGGATGACCAAGCAGGGGCTGTTGTCACTTTTCTCCAAGGAAACATTTTCATCACGACCCAAGGTAAGGAATCCAAAGCAAAAATTGGGGATGTCATTCGTCCAGGTGACCGCATCATTACTAAACTAGGTAGAGTAGATTTACAAACTTATAGAGGAGAGGTCATTCGCATTAAAGACAACTCTGATGTATTGTTTCGTGACATTGCAGGTGCGAGTCGACAAAATACGGACATTCATTTATGGACTGGAAATCTTCTCGTTAAATCAGTAAAATTAAAATCGGGGCAAAATCTTTCTGTCACTTCTCCTACGATGGTGGCAGGGGTTCGTGGTACGGTGTTTTCCTTTGAATTAGAAAAAGGATCTGTGCCAAAAGTGAAAGTATACGAAGGTGCTGTCTCTGTCGCTTTTAAAACTTCGCCGAAATTAATCGAACTAAACGAAGGTCTTTCCAAGGAAAATTACACTCGTTTGGTGAAAACATTGGAAGAAAACGAGGTTGTCTTGGAACCAGGGGAAAAGTTAGAAGTAAATCCCAATCTGAATGAATTAGTCTATTTGATCAATGCAAAGGTAGCTACTGGTGCATTGACAGGTGACGAATTGTCCGGATTTGTTGACTTTGAGAATGGTCTATCGAAGGTAAATGCTATTGTGTCTCCACAAGAGAAAGCTGAAGTAGAAACTTTGGTTTCCATTCCCGGAGAGACCATCCAAAAACAAATTGATTCACAAAACGCGGATAACACAGACGTAACAACTCAGACAATCGAAAAAGAACATAGTGAAAAACGAATTGAAGCCCTGAATCGAATCGCATCCGAAGCGGAAAAAACAGGGTTAGACAATGAAGAAGAAATCCATAGCCATTACAGTGTTTTGGAGACGATCCATAAAGCAAATGGAGAAGTACTTTCTGGTGCTGTCGTTGCCCAGTTAGGCGATATATTCATTGTCCACTCCACAAAAGGTGTATTCCAACTATCGGTGGATGATATCGAATACGTGGAATACAGAAATTTCAAAGTCAAAACAAGAGCGAAAAGATAACATTGGTCATAAAAGGAATTCAGATTGTACGAATCCTGAATTCCTTTTCGTTCTTTTTTGCTCTCTGTCCTAACTCAAATGAGACAAATTCAGGTTAGTTTTCTCGAGATCCTGAAAGATGTCGAGTTTCCTTAGTGAAACCACCCAATCCACAGCCGTTCACTTCGACACGTTAGTCAATTTCTTGATCCATCAAACCGAGATTTCAGTGCCGGAAGCGGTAATATATTTACAAAAAATTTATTAAACATAAGATCGATCCTTATGAGTATACGCCAAAGGGTCTCTTTATCTATAGCAGGTATTTTATTTATTGGATTTCTGATACTAACTACATTTCAAATCTATCGTACAATCACAGACCTTAACGCCGAAATTAAAGAAAATTCGAAAATTACTTCTGAAAAGTGGTCATTTGAAATTCAGGAACATCTCAACGCGATGATGGGCGTGATTCGTGGTTTTCGTTTTGCCTTATTTTATGCGTCACCTCCTCGGGAATCCATGATCAGTAGTATGAGAGAAATTCTGGAACGTAACGATGATATTTTTGCTATATGGCTTTGTTACGAACCTAACGGTTATGAAGGGAGAGATGTTGCTTTCGTTGGAAAACCTGGACATGATAAAACAGGTAGATTCATTCCTTATTTACATCGAAATTCAGAAGGTAAAATCGAATTAGAACCGTTAGTAGATTATGATAATCCGGAAGGGGCAGGTGATTATTATCTCCAAGTTAAAAAATCAAATAAAGCGAAGGTTTTTGGACCTTACGAGTATTTAGCTGGTGGAAAAAAAATTCAAATGATTTCCCTTGTGGTTCCGATTTACCCTAAGGGTAAATTTATGGGAGCTGCCGGAATTGATTTGGATGTAGGTACCTTACAGGAAAAAATCGGAGACACTCGACCATTTCGAGGACAAGGCCATATTGCCTTTTTGTCATCTAACGGAACTTATGTAATGTATGGGCAAGACAAATCCAAATTAGGTAAAAAAATAGAAAATCCAGAACATTTAAAGTATTATTTAGAAAATTTAAAATTGGGAAAAATGTTCACGATTCAAGATGGAGGTTACACTCATTATTTTTCTCCGTTCCATATCGGAAAAGATCCACAATTTTGGGCACTTCAAATTAGTATTCCTGATTCTATTTTTAGTGATCAAATCACTAAAGTGGTTCTTAGTTCTGTTTTGATTTCAGTTGCGATTTTATTTGTCGTTTTGTTTTTCTTAAATTTTGTTTTTAAAAAACAAATTAGTCTGCGTTTGGAAAAAGCAATGGAATTTTCTTCTCAAATCGCAAACGGCAACTTGGCAATCAGCGCGGAAGAAATCAACCAGGATGAAATTGGTACATTATTAGATTCTATGAACCAAATGAAAAATAGTTTAGTTTCTATCATTGGAGATATCAAACATACTGTAGAGAAGTTGGGCCATCAATCCAATACCATGGCTTCCACTTCACAAAACCTATCAGACACTTCACAAACACAAGCATCTGCTGCAGAAGAATCTTCCGCGGCAGTAGAAGAGTTGTCTGCATCTGCCGAAAACGTTGGTAAGTCAATGGAGGAAGCCGTAGTCAAGATGAAAGAAATCGATAGATCCGTTTTGACCTTAAGGGAAGAAGTTCAGAATATCAACAAAGAGATGGAATATCTTGCTAAATTCGCTTCGGAATCCAGAGAACATGCTGTCGTTGGTGAAACTGCTATGAACGAGTCTACTCGAGCGATGGAAGACATTGGTGAAAAGGCAGAACGAATTAGTGAAGTATTAGATATCATTACTGAAATCTCAGAAAAAACAAACTTACTTGCGTTAAATGCTGCGATCGAAGCAGCTAGAGCAGGGGATGCTGGTAGAGGGTTTGCTGTCGTTGCAGAAGAAATTGGGAAACTTGCCCTACAAACCGGGGCTTCTGTAAAAGAAATTGGTGATCTTGTAATTTCCACTAACTCCGCTGTGGAAAATGGAAACAAAAAAGTAACGGAAGCAGCACAAGTTTTGAATTTGCTGAACAGTCGAGTGAAAGAATTCGAAACTTCCGCAACTAGAGTGTTAGGTTCTGTTCTTTTGCAGGAAAATAATGCAAAGGACATTGCTCAAAACTCTAATTTGTTAACTAATTTAAACCTACAAATTGAAGATGCAGTTTTCGAACAAAAAAGAGCCACAGAGGAAATCTCAAAAACTATCATCAGTATTTCTAATGGAACCCAAGATGTTGCTACAGGATCTGACCAGTTGACCATTGTCTCTTCTGAAATTGCCTCACAGGCATCTTATCTTTCCACCCAAGTAGAAAGGTTTAAGTTAAAATAAATTCTCTCGAATAGAACCAAGGCTGACATTTTGGCCTTGGTTCTATAGAATATACCGTCGCTATTTTCTAAATTTTTAAATCGCAAAAACAGTTTGGAATGTAACCATCGTTGCCGTTGGACTCAAATCATACCGATGGAGAGGATCTGGTTCATTCGGATTGTTCTTTTGGTTTCGGATCGCATCTCCAGCACGAATCACAGTGGCACCAAACCAAAACGAAACGTTTTCAAATGGAGTGATGATATAAATAAAGTTAACCTCAGTTGCTACAAGTTTTCCTAACTTTGGTTTGTTTACGTTATAAGCATCTGTATTATAATAATCTTCCGTAGAAGCAGTTTCACCTGTCGCTTTGCTACCAGCGACGTAGTTATTATTATCATAATATCCATCTTGTAACTTAACTTTATAATACCAGTGTGGATTTAAAATAAAAGTTCCATAATTAGAAGTTTCGTATTTTAAGTGTAATGAATAATCTTTAATGTTTTGCCAAAAAACAAGTCCAGAGTTTCCGTTTCCTGCAAAAGGTAGGGAACCTCCTGCCATCCTTCTCGTTGCAAATAGGGGATTATAAGTTCCTACACTAGAATCATTCCGATTTGGATCTCCAGATGCTTGGACATATTGAACTCCAATACGAAATTCTTTTACAGGAGTGTATCCAAGTTGTACGGCAACTAAATTGGCTTTGTATCTTACTGCTTCAGATAAAGGAGGTGGTTCTCCCGTTTTTTGATTGGTTGAATAAGTTCCGTTTTGATTCAACCAATCGGGTGTAACTCGTTCCCCGGTAAAACCTGTTTGCCATGCAGCTTCAACCATCCAGTCGATTCCTGTGGTATCCGGTAATGCATTATTTTTGGTTCGATTTGTGAGGTGAAAACCTGAGGTGTTTAATTGATCATCACCACGATAACTTCTTGTTTCAGAAAGAGGCGATGGTGCCGTTGCTTTTTTTTGTTGTTTAAACAAACTGTAATTGTATAAGTCAAGACCTAACCAATCGGCTACCTTCCAGTTATAATGAGCTCCGCCATAATAGGAATCGCCAATTCCACCTAACTTAGTTGAGTTGTTTGAAACAATACTATTGGAGTTGTTCTCTGCTCCAATCACAGATCCAAATAAATCCAATGTATGATTACTGATTTTTCCAGTGAACCGAAGTGCATCAAATGAGTTTCCATTCAAACTATCATTTCTTGCTCCGAGAATACGTCCGTCTCCAAACTCTAAAATTTGTCTCCCTGTCCGTAATCGGAAATTTTGATTTGCTGTTTTTAAATCTAAAAAAGCTTCTCTTAGGCCAGTAAAATTGTTCAATGCAACATCTTTTTGTTTGGTGGTGTCAATGGTAGTTCCGGCATTTGCAATGGCACCATACTTCTGGTCAGCAGTTCCATTTGATACTACTTCCCCTCCCCATAGGCGCACATCTTGTAGTGTGATTTTGAATAAAACATTCTCATTGATATCTCCTAATAGATAAAACTGAGTTTGAGTTAATGTGCTGTTTCTATTGTCCGCAGTAGATTTATCAAAATCAGTATTATTGAGTGAATCTACCTTAGGACGAATTCCAAATCCAACGCGAAACTTATCAGCAAACCAAAGTCCTTTATTCTCTTGGATCGACTTTCTTTGTTTGCTGGTTACCTGCAAAGTTCGTAGATATTCTCCTGAAAGATTTCCAATTTGCTGACTGACATACCCTTCTTTTTTTTCCTCTTTGGCTTGTGGAGGAAGGGGAGGGGGTTCTAGAGCGGCATCCACTTTGGGATTTGTCGCCTGCTCTGTTTGGCCATAAATTGCAGTTCCTGAACCTACGAAGGTAAGGAAAAGAACGAGAGAAAGAAAGGGTTTAGATTTGGATATTCGCTTGCTCATAATTGAGGATAGTAACTAATCCAATTCCATTATTGTAAACATAAAATCATTATATTAGATATATTATCCGTAAAATTGGAAAATTTGCTGTGATATTAATCTCTATCACTTCTTTTTCCAGTATTTCCTCGCGTCATTGACTAGAAAATTCGGGAAAATGGCTGCTTTGCCTAAGATTCTATTGGGATGGGAGGATAGGATTTTCCATTCTGATGAGAATTCCGTATCGGGATTTTGTTTTTGTCTCTTGGATCAAACGCCACTCGTTGTGATTATGAGAAAGTTTGAATGTGAATTAAGAAATTGTTAATTTAGAGATTCGTTCAGATCCAGTTCCGCGCGAGTGGGAAGAGTAATGGTGTCAGGGGGAGGTCATAGTGTGGGACTGATGATGCGGAAAGAAAGGTAACTAGGTGTAAAAGGTAAGTCGCTTACTTAGTAAAGTCACTTACCTTTTACACGGACTTCCAAAGGTAAGCCAGTCACCAAAGTAACTAACTTACCAAGTCGAGCGGTTAGTTTTATCGACTACTTAGAGAAGAATCTTTTTTCTACTTCTTCTGGAAGTTTTTGTCCTGTGAGTTTCGCTTTTTGGACTAGTTCCCAGAAATAACGATAAGTCGCACGGTCATGTAAATCCCCGTCATGTTGGATTGGTCCCCATTCCGCGTCTTGAGCTTTGATGAGAATTTCACAAGCAGTGAGAGTTTCAGCAAAGTTAGGAGCCATTGCATCCAAAATCGATTGGATTTGTGCAGGATAAATGGACCACATACGTAAGAAACCGAATTCATCATGTGCACGTTTCGCATCTGCGTATGTTTGGTAGATATTTTTAAGATCTAGGGTTACGTTATGAGCCGGAATCACACCATTCATAAGGGCAGCTGCCACTAGGTTTGCTTTTCCACGGCGAAGGAGTTCGTGGTCAAATTGACCAGGAGACTTCATACAAGATGCTGGAATTGCACCGTGGTGTCCGGAAATAAAGTCCATTAGACCAAAATCCAAAACTTGTAACCAAGGAAGAGCCGCAATTTCAAATACTTCATTCAATGCACCGTGAGTTTCAATCAAAACGTGGATTGGAATTTCGCGTTTGATCCCTGCTTTTTTACAAGCATCTTGGATGTAAGTGATTTGTTCTTTTACCTGACTTGCTTTTGTCGGTTTTGGAATGGTGATATAAGCAATTACATTTCCTGCACCTGGAACAATGATATCAACATCACCGCGCCAATGTTCGTTAGTATAATCATGAATACGAACACCACTCATTTTGTGTTTGTTGAGTTCAGAATTTTGAATGCGAACAATCATTTCTGCGTGTTCTTTTTCTTTCCCAGTTTGGGCACCGTCTTCGCAGTCCATCGTGATATCGAAAAGTCCACCGAGTTTATTTTGTAACTCGAGAGCTTTCGTGATGAGTTTTTCAGATCCAGCGAAGTGTTCACAAGCAGGGATGATAGGGAAAGGTTTTTCTCCTGCAAAGAGTGCGGATTGCGGGTGAGTCAGTGCCATTTAGTATACCTTTTTCGGAATTTTTTACCAAGTTTTGCGAATTTTACCTATCGTCCAGGAATTAATACCAAATCCGGATAGAGGTTCTCCTCTTCGAAATCACAAAAGGAAAGCCAGTTACTTTTTACAGCTGGTTCCCATAGAAACTTAGATGATTTATTTTGGATTTTGGGGGGCGAACCCCTCGTCCCTCGGGGCCGGGCAAGCCCGGGCTCCGCCTTCGGCTCCGGTCGAAAATTCGACTTCCCCTTCCTGTCCCTTTCGCGATACTGACTATCGATTTGGATCCGAATGATATTTACACTCCCCCCGGTGGACCACCTCCCCCTAGCCCGAACGTTAAATTTCTTTTTGAAAAATGGGGTGAGGTAGCAATTCGCAAACTTGTTTCTGATTTTTATGATCTGGTGGCGAGTTCGGAAATCAAATGGATGTTTAAAGGGGATTGGAATCTCGCAAAAGAGAAACAGGCAGATTTTTTAATCCAGGTGTTAGGTGGCCCTAGCTTGTACGTTGAAAAATGGGGCCCCGCTCGGATGCGAATGCGGCATTTTGTGTTCCCTATTTCTGAAAAGGAAAGGGCGGTTTGGTTTCGCTGTTATGATGAAGCCTTACAAAAGTTTGATTTTGATCATGATGATAAAATTGACTTTTTATATTTTTTAGACGGATTTAGCGGATGGATGATCAACCGTAAAGATTCTGTTATGGAATGATTGTTTCGCAAAAGTAATTTGAATCAGAATCAAGTGTTATGATTAGATCTATCATAATCAATTCTTTAAATATTACGTGTCTGAATTAATATAACGCTTGGTATATGATATAGATACTCGACTCGCGGGTTTTATGATTCAAAAATTTTTTATTTCTGTTCTATGTTTTTCTTTATTTTCTTGTTCATGGGATCAAATAGAAAAATCGGTTAAGTCTGGAGATGGAGATGGGAACTTAACGAAGTCAAAATTAACTTTTTGGAAACCAGTCGGAAATCCAGAGCCAATCGAGTCTATTTCCTTTGAGCCAGATGATCATAGGTTAACCGAAGATTCACAAAATAAATGATCCGCACTAAGCCAAAAAATTTTAAAATCAGAAGAAAAAGTGCAAATTGTATTGTTCGGTAAAGTGAACACAACGGGAGATATAGGTTTTCAAGTTCGACTTCTAAAGCGGAGATACGACGAAATCAAATCTCTTTTAGCAAAAGAGTCAATTGACGATCATTCCGTTCTGCCTATCATCGGAGATCGAGACCAAAGCGGCGAAACAAAAGCAAATGCAATGATCCAAGTTTATCTGATCAAAAATTAACGGAAAACAAAACCTCCAATCTATTTTATCAAATGGTTTTGATTGTGGCTCTACGTTTTAACTATGGTTTTCTAGTAATTTGATTATGATTGCTTTTTGAGCATCTAAGCGATTTTCAGCCTGTGTGAAAATAATCGAACGTTCACTTTGTACCATATCTCTAGTAATTTCATAACCTGCATGGATGGGCATATCGTGCATTACTTTTGCTTTCGTGTTTTTTAAAAGTTCTGCATTTACCTGGTATGGCATCATCAACTGAATTCTTTCTTCTTTTTCTTTTTGAAATTTTGGATCGTTGAAGAATTCCATATCTACCCAGGTATCTGTGTAAACATAGTCTGCATTGGATACAGCCTTTTTGACATCCGTCTCCCAGGAGATAGTTGCTTTTTTCTTTGCTCTATCAATGGATGCTTTAACGATTGATTCATCCGAAGCAATAGGTGTTACTAGTGTTAGGTGAATTCCAAGAGCAGCTGTTATTTCAATTAAAGAGTTCGCAACATTATTATGAACACCAATATAACATAAGTTTTTCTTTTGCCAGTCATTAGGTGAGTCCATAACAATAGTAAGTATATCAGCAAGTGATTGGCAGGGGTGAAATAAATTACAACATCCATTGATTACAGGAACTGTTGATCCTGATTTTAAAACGAGTAGGTCTTCGTGTTTTTTGAGTCGAGCCATGATGACGGCCACGTTGCTGGATAAATATTTGCCTTCAAAATCAATATCAGATAAAAGAAAATTGGATGCCATCCAATCCAAAAATATGGCATGTCCTCCAAGTTCAGTCATCCCAGCTTCAAAGGAAACCCGAGTTCTTGTAGATGTTTTTTGGAATAACATGGCAAGGGAACGACCGGCCATATGTCCGGAAAAATAAACTCGATTTTTCTTTACATAAACGGCAAATTCAAGAAGTTCTTGGATCTCTCCATCACTCCAATCTTGCCAAGATATCAAATGTTTAACCTGGGACATAGCTTCCCTACCAATATCGGCTTGGTTAAGAACCAAATCGAGGGATTCTAGTGAGAAACAGAGTCCGAATCCCGATTTTTTTAGTGTCTAGGCTGCCGATTCTGCAATGGATCTTGCGATGATAAAATTTGGTAAAATCAATTCTTCCAAAAACTTGATCCCGAAATGCCTGCCTTGGTCAGTTTCTTTGATCCATGCAATTTTGCCTTTGAAGGAAATTCTTGACCGAGTTAAATCACTTTCGATGACTCCGGTAACAAAATCACGGTCATCGAGACGGACTTCTTGGTCTAGATTCCCACTCACACCCAGTTCCGAAATATTACCAATTCTTGCGATCAGGAACTCGGGGTTTTCATTGATTGAAAAAAGTTTCAAAACTAAATCGTCCCAATCCAATGATTCAATGCGATCCGTTCTTCTTGTGTTCAACATAGACAGCTCCTAAAATTCTAAAGGAACTATAAGCATAAATCGTGCCAAAATCGAAAGTAGGTTACTTTTCCTAGTTTGTCACCCGCCTCAAACAGAGAAGACATTCATTTGCCTTAAATTGTTGGCCCAAAGACCGACCTAGACTTTTCTGTGGGTTAGAACCACTCAAATTGTATAGTTTGGATACAATTAATATGATTCTAAGTTTAGACTCATTGTATAATATTTCTAACTTGCCGATTCTGCGTAAAATCTGGGAATATCCGTCTAGAGGATCGATATGCTCAAACAAATATTTACACCTTTTCTTCTTTCCCTTCTCTTCCTATCATTCGCAAATTGCGGGCCTTCTCAGGAAACCAAAGATTTGCAAGTGAAAGCAAAACAAATCATTGGTGCGTTACCGGCAAAAATGCCTGGGTCTGAAAACGATACTGAAGAACTAATTTCCCTTGGGAAAAAACTATATTTTGAGAAGAAATTATCCCTAAACGAAACTCAATCTTGTAACTCTTGTCACAACATTGAGGGCAAGGCTGCCGGTGTGGATAACCTTTCCACTTCTCCAGGTGCCTTTGGAAAAAATGGAGATAGAAATTCTCCTACGGTTCTAAATGCAGGATTTCATTTTGTTCAATTTTGGGATGGTCGAGCTGCAGATTTGAAAGCACAGGCGAAAGGGCCTATCTTGAACCCTGTAGAAATGGCAATGCCTTCCGAGAAAGAAGTTTTAAAGCGAATGAACGAAGATGCAGATTACCCAGGATTGTTTGCAAAAGCTTTCCCGAATGAAAAAACTCCAGTGACTTACGAAAATTTGGCTGGGGCAATTGCTGCCTTTGAAAGAACTTTTGTGACATCTTCTCGATTTGATGATTTTATCAACGGTGACCATAAAAGTATTTCCAAAGAAGAACAAGAAGGATTCAAAAGTTTTCTAGCAGCTGGTTGTACATCTTGTCATTCAGGCAATTTACTCGGTGGGAACTCTTATAGAAAGATTGGCCAAGTGAATGAATACAAAACGGCTGACCTTGGACTCTATAATGTAACCAAAAAAGTAGAAGATAAGTTTTTCTTTAAGGTGCCTAGCCTTCGAAACATCGCTCTCACTGGCCCATACTTTCATGATGGTGCGGTTCAAACTTTGGAGGAAGCCGTAAAAAAGATGGCTTTCCACCAACTTGGTTTGGATCTTTCTGATGAAGAGACCAAAAAAATAGTCCTCTTTCTCGGCACTTTATCTGATAAAAGTCGAGTGGATTAATGACTCAATTAATGAATTTTCATTAATTGTGAATAACCTTGGATTCCCGATATCATTTCGAGGGATCCAAGTAACCATTTTTCTAAAGCACGGTGTCTGAGAGCGATCGGTATTGGTTTTAGATACTCCTTAAAAGCCTTCGAACCTAATATCCGCAGTACAGAGACCATTTGGCCTGCTACCACTCTAAGAATAGGATTAAATTCAATGGTTCCCCTTTCTAATTGCAGGGCGTCTGCTAATCTCAGTTCGTAGTGCTCCCAAAGCAATAAATACCTTTGTTCTAATTCTGGGCTGTCCATCCAAGGATGGAAACCGGGAAGCGAATCCACTAATTCCTCTGGATCGATCGATTGGATCAAATTCCAAAGGAAGTGTTTGAAGGCTTCGAAAATTGAATCTTCTTCCTTCCGTCCCAGTAGGCATTGGATCAACTCATTACAAAATAGTATTTCGTCTTGGAATGCTAGGTCTTCCTTCGATCGAAAGTAGGTAAATAGTGTTTTCACAGAGATATCGGCGTAATCAGCAATTTCGGAAACGGTAACTGCTGTGTATCCTTTTTCCCGAAATAACTGTTTTGCAGCTTGTAAAACAGAGTTCTGAATCGCTTGTTTCTTACGTTCTCGTAACGGCATTCTCATGATCATCGTTTCCATAGAGGTTTACCTTTCCTTTTTTGGTTCCTTGGTGCATAGTTTTTGTGAGAAATTCGAAATCCTTTAAATAAGGCTGCTAATTTAGGTAAGTGAGTTTATTTATACAGTTAGTTACTAAATAAAGTCACTATATAAATATAGTAAGTTACTTTAGAAAGTGACTGTAAAAAGTAAGTCACTTACCTTTTTTAGTCACTTATTTAATCACAACAAGATAAAAATATACTTTCCTGAGTGGAATTGGAAAAATAATTGGAATATGTCCCAAAAGTACCGCGAACAACTCTTCGTTTGGATGAAATCATACGCTTACCGCTATTCTGAGACCAGTTTTAAGCTGGCGAGTGGGTTAGAATCTAACCATTATTTCAATTGTAAGGAAGTCACTCTCCATCCAGAACGCCTTGCCATTTTGGCTGAGTGTTTTGTTGAGGAAATCATTCCTAAACTGGGTATTGAATTCCAAGCCGTCGGAGGACTCACTCTCGGTGCGGATCCACTAGCATACTCTATCGCTTTATCATACCAGAGGAAAGGGAAACTCATTTACCCTTTGGTGGTTCGAAAAGAGGCAAAGGGTCATGGGACTGGCCAACAAATCGAAGGATTCTGGAAAGAAGTAAAGTCTTGTTTGGTTCTAGATGATGTAATTACTACTGGTGGATCCACTTTGAAAGCAGTCCAAGTGTTGAGAGAGGCTGGAATTTCTGTGACTAAAGGAATCTGTATTTTAAACCGCGAAGAAGGTGGTGCAGAGAATTTAGAAAAATCAGGAATCCAAATGGAGTCTATCTTTCGCAAAAGTGAGTTTTTCTAATGAGCAACCCAAAGATATTTCTTTATGATGTAAATTTATTTCGGAGTAAATTATTAAAAAGGACTTGGACAGTCATTGTTCTATTTCTAATTTTTGTTTCCTATAACAGTCTGCAGGTGCCGAAAGAAGGTAGGGTTCAGTTTTTAACAATTTTCCTTCCTTTACTTGGTTTGTTCTTTTGGTTTTTAAGGAAAAACTTTTTAAAACAAGTGGAAATCCTTTCTTCCGGACGAATTGAACTGGATGGTGGTTCCCTCAAACAATTTGATGCCAATGGAAATTGTGCTACCATTCGGATCAAAGATTTAGAGCAAATCACTACTGATAAATTTCGCGGATATGATCGCATAGTACTAGAAACAAAAGAAAAAATTCATCCCATTGTGAATCTTGCTTCCCGAGAAGAATTGGTTTCTATTTTGGAAAAAGAAACGGGAATCAAACATAATGTTGATGCAACAGAAGATAAGTTGTGGAACTTAAAATCTCCTTTATACTTTATTCCAAGTATTTTGGTTTTAGCTGCCTTTTATATTCCAGCGCTTAAGGAAAAATTTTCTATTTTGTCCCCAGAGTTTTTGGGATTATTTTTTAACGTGAATTTAATCATTTACCTGCTTTACATTCCAGAAAAACAAAATCATACAATCAGTCAGTTTTCATTGAAAAGAAGGATGATTTTTATTAGTTTAGTTGTGTTTTTCTTCCAGGTTTACATCCAGTTGGATAAATCAGGTTGGTTTAAAAGTTAAGTTTTCTATAAATTAGTTTTCTTGTTTTGATCCAACACTTTGCCTAAGCATATTGAGTTTTGCTTGGGCATACCTTCTGAGTTCGATCATCTCTGCAGAATATCTTTTCAGAAGGTTGTCTTGATCCAATCGGTTTTCCATCAGTTGAAGCGTATCACGAACGTATTTAATATCTTTTTCTTCTTTTAGTTTTCCGGACTGGATTAGTTTTTTTACGATATCAAACTCATATTTTCTAAAATGAACTCTTAGTAAAAATTCGGTAGAAAAGTTTTCTTTGGCTTTTATCCAGTTCTGGTCAACTTTTTCCTTTGGTCCTTGTTCTTTGAGTTGGTCTACTGCCCGTTTGGTTGGGTCAAAGTCTCTGGTTGTTGTTGCCAACTCATCTGCAGCGTTGATTTCATCTTTGAAAATTTCTTGAAGTTTGTTCCTTCGCCATTGGTCAGTATATTCGTAACTTTGGGCGGTTAACATTCTTTGGAATTCTTCTAACATAACGGAAACGTTGATAGATCGGCCAAGTGGAGTGTTGTTAAACTCTTTGATTTTTGGAAATAATTCTCGTGTAATTTGAAATGCAGATTTTCGTTTGTAGTTGCTGGCCTCGTAAAGTTTTTCCAGTGATTCTTCAGAATGTTTTTTTAATTCGTTCAAAATGAACGGCTCAGCAAAAACATAAGCATCTTCACCATAAACAAATAAATTTGGATCGGGAGCTACGACAGATACAATGAAAATATAATGGCTGTCTCTCAAAGCGGTAAGTAATTTTCTAAGATCCTCTTCGGTTCGCGATAGTTGGGAAGACCAAATTCGTAAATGTGTATCTGATGTTGGGATTTTTTCTCTTGATTCGAGGTTTTCTTTACGAATCAAATCTGCAAGTTCCAAACAGACTTTGATACTTCCGGCCATGAATAGAGGTTACTAGTAGTGCTTTTTCGGTAAAGAATTATTCATATTTCAATTCTTTTGAAATTCTCATTCGTTCTAGAAAATAAAATGGTATGAGGCAAATGAGGACATTAATGAGAGGGATTAGTATCGGGAGTTTTACTACAAAGTGGATTGGGTATTGGAAATTAAGTATCCATCCAAATGCATTTCGATTGATTCCAAAAATGACAATAGGGGAGAGAATGAGGCTATTTAAAACACCGGCAAAAAATCCAAGGGTAACTAGGAAGAGGGCTTGGGAATATATCAGTTGAAATATTTGGAATGAGTCCATTCCAATTGCTTTTAGGCCTGCCAGAATTTTTGATTTTTCTTTGATAAAATAAATGAGTGAGGTAGAGAGGGCAAGTATTGAAATGAATAGTGCTGAAATTTTTAATGTATCTAAAATGGAAAACACTTGGTTCATTCCATCTAAATAGATTTTTTTTAGTTCGGTTAAATTTATGTATTTTAAATCATATTTGTTAGATATTTTTTGAAGGTTTTGAATGGTTTCCTCCTCACTCTGATTTTTGTTTTTAAATATTCGAATGGAACTTAAAAATTTTGTATGATAGTTTTTTCGAAAAAAGGAATAATCCATCATGATAGTTCCTCTTTCTGAAAAAAAATGTTCTTTTTCATCTTGGATTTTTATGGAAACAAGTGAATTAAAATTTGTACTGATGGTTATTGAATCTCCGGTGCAAATATGATCCAAAAAACATAAATTTTTTGATACAATCAATTGGTTTTTATCATAGGACGGAGGAAAGGATAATACATGTAAAGTGTAGTATTTTCCATTCACCACGAACTTAGAATCAATGTAGAATGGTTCTACTTTGAAAAAATTTGGATCTTTTTCCATCTCTTCAAAAACGAAAACAGGAACACCTGACTCTCCCGTATTCAATTTCTTTTCATTGATTAAGGAATAATCGGATTTGTTTTCTTCGTCCACCCAGCGAACAAGAGACTTCTCGTAACTATCGGTTAGACAAGTTAAGGTAAAAACAAGGGAGGTTGCAAGCATGATCGTAGAGGCTGTGAGTCCATACTTCCATGGTTCCGTTGCCAATTCTTTTAACCCAATTTCAATACTAGGGGAAACATTGAATTTCGAAAGAATTCTATCTAATAATTTTATACAAATGGGGATTGATAGAAAAATAAGTAAAACAAATCCAAGGATGACGAACCCAACTCCAATCATTCCTGGAGCCATTTGTTTTGCAAAACGAATCAATCCTAAACCAAAGCCTAAAGGAATCGTAAGTAAAGAGAGGTATAAAATTTTTGTTTTCGAAAAACCTAAAATTGTTAAGTTTTCTTCTGTTTCTCTTTCTCGAATGAGGTCAATGGGAAGGATTTGAAATGTTTTGTAGGAATTGTAAATAGATGCGATGATTGATCCGCAAATTGAAATGATAAATCCTATAAAAATAATGGAGATTGGTATATTTCTGTAAGATTGAATTTGGTTAGCGTCTGTTACTGTATTAACAGTGGAGATTAGGTTTGTGTTTGCAATAAAAATTCCAAACACAATTCCTAGGAGTCCACCAAAAAAACCAATGATCATGGCTTGCGACAAAAATAACATAAAGTTTGTTGTTTTGTTGGATCCAATGGATAGTAAAATTCCAAATTCATGTTTTCTTGCGAGGAATAGTCCCGTAAACATATTGGAAACCATAAAAAATGAAATTAAAACAGAGACCAAAGATACGATAGTAAGGTTTATTTTTAAAGAACCTAAGGCTAGTCCTGCCCTTTCAATTAAAGTTTCTTTTGATTCATAAACCCATTGTTCGGAAACGACGGGTATTAAGGTAGAGGTAGAAATGGTTTTGCCAGTTTTTGTTAATCTAATGGAAGTTAACTGTGAAGAAAGATGGCAGAGGGATTGGAGTCTAACAATATCCATTACTATAAATAAACCCTCGGCAGGTAGGACTAAAAAATCATCCTTTTGAAGGGTAAGATCACTGGAACAAATAGATATGGAAGCTTTACCTCCTAAAAATTGGATTTTGTCTGCGAGAGTTTGGCTAATTAAATATTTGGGAAATTTTCCCATTTTATTTTCTGTATCGATAATAGTTCCAGAAAGTAGAATGTCTTTTCCGATGACTGGAATGCTAATGATTTGGTTATTAGTTAAACTTAGAATTCCCTTAGATTGGAATTCTGGTTCTAGATTGATTTCTTCTGGTGTTACGGATTCAAGTGTTTTTAGAAAACGATCCGTCGCCCCCTCGGTTTGGTTGTTTGCCACATACCTTCCAATGAAATCTTTCGAAGAATACCCAATCATTTGGTCAACGACTGTCTGTTCGGCTCTCCAAGCATTGATTTGTGTGCTGACAAACAGTGCAATTCCTAGGCTAATACCAAGGATTGATAACATGATTTTAGGAAAATGGTTTTTGAAATAACCAAAAATAAAAGAATAATATACCTCTTTCATTTGGTTTGGATTTTACCATCTAACAGGTGAAGGTTGATGTCCCCAGATTCGCCAATCTGTTCATTGTGTGTTACAAGAAATACCGATATACCTAAGTCTTTCACACAAGTTTCAAAGAGTTTCATAATCAGCTCCGAAGTTAAAGAATCTAAGTTCCCCGTTGGTTCATCTGCCAGAATGAGTTTTGGTTCGTGGACAAGGGCACGGGCAATGGACACTCTTTGTTTTTCGCCTCCCGACATTTCTTTGGGAGAAAATTCTTTTCTGTGGCCAAGCCCAACTAACGAAAGAACTTCGTTTGCTTTTTTCTTAGCCACTGATTTTGGAATTCCAGAAAGATGTAGGGGCAGAGCTACATTATCCAATGCTGATAAATAAGGAAATAAATGAAAAAATTGAAAGACTATTCCAATAGTTTTTCGTCTGTAATTGGTAAGTTCCTTTTCTGTTGCCAGGGATAATTGGTTTCCAAAAACTTCGATTTTGCCGGAATCGGCAGTTTCGATGGCGGATAGAATGTTCAGTAAAGTAGACTTTCCACTTCCGGATGGACCCATTAAGGTAACTAGTTTTTTTTCGGCGATTTCAAGAGAGATATCATTCAGAATGGGAAAGGTAAGTTCACCTTGGTTGTACGTTTTGTTTACATGTTCCATTTTGATGACAGGAATTGAGTATAATTCTTTTTTTTGAGTGTTCACTAAAAATAACTTCCCAGATATCAGACCGTAGAGAATATCAAGATAGAGGATTCACTGATTGTTAGCACGTATATTTTTCATCCTGCTCCTATCAGTTTTGTTCATCGGGAAATCACAAACCTTGGTTTCTGTTTTTGAATCTACCGAATCTGGAGAAATTTTTTCCTGCGAAAAAAACTTAGAAGAACCTTCGGGGGAAGAAAAGAATTTTTTGTTTATTTCTTCTACACCTGTTTACATTTCTCTCACTCTTTCACCTTTTTTATTAGTTTCAGTACATCGTAATTTTCATTTTTTCCCGTTTAAATTTCCTGACCGTCGTGGTCCACCTCATTTGACTAAAACTTAGTTTTTCTTTAAAAATTTTATTTTGAGGTAGTTATGTTAGAAGATGAAAAAAAATCAATCTTCCGGTCAATTTTGGTGGGTATTTCCGCTCTGTTACCCTTATG
This sequence comes from Leptospira noumeaensis, assembly GCF_004770765.1. NCBI lineage: Bacteria > Pseudomonadati > Spirochaetota > Leptospiria > Leptospirales > Leptospiraceae > Leptospira > Leptospira noumeaensis. Next base: position 146,871 of record NZ_RQFK01000007.1, read on the forward strand.
TATATTCTTATCTTCTAATTATGATATATTGTCCGTAGATTTCCCAATTTTAGTTGGACTTGTCATTCAGGCCTATATTGGATTTTCTTCCTTTATGTTGGTTCAGTCGTATGAGCCGAAAGAAAAAAACAAAGTCACTGTCGGTTATATTATTTTTTGGTCTGCCTTAGGTGTGTGTTATTTATCAGGCAAATCTCTCATCCTTCCTATTGCTTTGGAAGTAACTTCGTTTTCTACCATTCTCATTTATTCGGGCACTGAATTTGGAAAAAAACAAATTGAAAGTTTAGGTTCTTTGTTACTGGCTTCAGGTATAGCTGCTTTATTTCTCTCCGCCTGGGTTATGTTACCCGATGGTGATCCCATTGGAATTTTACTTTTGTTGATTGGACTTTTGATTAAGTCTGGTTTCTCCGGTTTTCATTTATGGATACCAAAGGTAAATGAAGGTGGTCCTTCCCATGCTTTGGGATCCTTTGCTGGAGTTTTGGAAGTTTTCCCCTTGTTACTTTTTTATCGTTATGTTTTACCAAACCAATTGGATCCCATCATTTATCAGATTTTGTTTCCGCTTGCTGCTCTTGGGATATTTTTTGGAGGGATCACTAGTTTCTTTCATAAAGATCCAAAAATATCACTCGCATATAGTTCCGTGGAATCCATAAACTTTCTTTGGCTCTGTCTTATCATCGCTGGAATGTTTCAATTTTCCATTGATTCTGAGCTCATGAATTTAAGTAATTCCTTTCGAATTTTATTTTTCCTAAGTTTATTCCATCACTGTTTTTCAAAAACCTTTCAATTGTTTTCTATTGGAATGGTCGCCCGATTAAAAAACTCGAGTTCTAGTGATGAATTAAAAGGAATTGGTAGGTTACTGGGTATTTCACCATTGTTAGCTGGTGCCGGTACTTTTAGTTATGCAGTCCTTCCTGGGACATTGGGATTTGTTTCAGAAGCAACTTACTTCTATCTCAATGCTCGGATTTTAGATCTACCGATTGGACGTTCTGTATTTTTACTCCCTTCTATGATTTTTATTTTCTTTGGAATTGTTCTGGGTGGATTTGCTCATATCAAGTTGTTTATGAGTTTGTTTTTGTCGACTCCAAGTAAGGACATCAATATCCAACCCTTTGGTCCAAAACAAAGGGCATGGGTAACTATTTCTTTATTTAGTTTGGCCCTAGTGATCTTTATTTTTCCACTGGTATTACCCTATTTTGTTCGATTGCCTATGTTAAGTCCGTTCGTAGACAAAATGTTAAACGAATGGTTTTGGACAATTTCCATAGTGTCTTATATTACTATTGGTGTTATATTTAGCTTTCGAATTTTTGATTTTTACCAACTTAAAAAGAATGGAATACCAAAAACAAAAAATTGGGACTGTGGTGGGGGATACAGCGGTCATGAACTTTCGATTCCAACCACAGTCTTTTCGGAACCTTTACGAAATTCTCTAGGTCGTTATTTTTTAAATAAACTTGGGGAATCCAAGGTAGATACATTTTTAATCAAGGGGATCACTTATTTTTTTACTCTCGGAACCAGATTTGTTTCAGCAACAAACCATCCGAAAGATGAAGATGTGAGTAAATACTTGGCTATTTCTTCTATGTTTTTAATTTTTATATTTTCACTTTTGATATTAGGTGATTTTGGGGGTTTATAGATGGAAATAACATTATATTATCTCTATTTGGTCATTTTGTTTCTGGTGCTTCCATTTCTTCTAACAGGGATTATTCGAAAGGTAAGGGCTTATGCCCAGGGAAGACGTGGGCCAAAATTAATTCAATTTTTCTGGGAAGTGGAAAAATCATTAAGAAAAACTACAATCTCACACACTAATTTATCTGATTTTACCCATTTGGCTCCGAGAGTGGCGTTATTTTCAGCAATGATGGTTTGGACAATCGTACTTTTTGAATGGGCTCCCTTCATTTTAATTCCTTTTTTCCTAGCACTTTACCGGTTTGCTTATGTAAGTTTTGCGATGGAAGGGGCATCCTCTTTTGGAGGTATGGCATCTGGTCGCGAGATTTTACTTTCTGTTATGGCTGAGCCCACTTTTATTTTGATGATTCTTGCAGCCCAGTCTCATATTGAAATTTCCGTTAGTTTGCAAGGTGCATTCATTGGATTACTATTCCTCTCATTGTCTTTTGTTGCCATACTTGCTGAGCTCGCAAAACCTCCATTTGATGATCCTAGAACACATCTAGAATTAACAATGGTTCACGAAGCTATGATTTTAGAGGCTTCAGGAAAACAGTTAGGCCTTTTTGATTTGGCAAGTTCAATCAAACTATCAACTTTACTCGTTTTTTTGGTTAAGTTGGCGCTGGAACATTCAAAGTTATTTAAAAACGAAGTATTGGATATTTATGCTAGGGAGTTTTTGATCGCACCAATAGTGATCCTACTTGCGATCATTCTGGGGTTTTGGGAATCGAATAGTGTGAGAAGGAAATGGACTTGGATTCCTGAATTTATGGGCCTTACCTTCATCGCAATTTTGATATTGGGTACATTGGTTAAATTGTCTTAGGGGTTAATATGGCATACGATTTTATCTATTTATTGTTACTCCTCACTGGTGTTGTTGTTCTCGTTGAGAACCGGCTCAGTCGGATTATATTCTTTCTAAGCGCACAAGGTTTTTTATTAATTTTTCCTGTGTTACAAACTCATGAGGGAGAATTAAAACATGCAATTTCATTGATTGTAATGGTTGTTTTGTTTAAAGGAATCCTCACTCCTTGGGTATTGAATTGGACAGCAAATAAATCCAAAATGAATGAAAGTACGGCCCCAAGATTTGGCTACTTGGCAACTTTACTTTTTATGGTACTTGGACTTGTACTTGCTGTAAAAATTACAGAAGGAGTGTCTGTTCTTTCCATTCCTGTCCATAAAATTGGATTAATTTATGTAATTTTACTCGTGTATGTTGGTATTCTTTGTTTTGTTGTTAGGCGGAATTGGCTTGCCCTCATTGCAGGATTTTGTGTATTTGAAAATGGAATTTTTGTTCTAACCATGGTTTTGGATAAAGGCCTTCCTGTTGGGCTTGAGTTTGGTTCCTTCTTAGATGCAATTCTTGTGATTGTTTCCGGTGGAATTTTGCAACTTTCTCCACATATGCATACTAAGGAGAGAAAACTATGATGAAGGAATTGTTTTATCTTTCCGGTGTAATTGCTTTTTTGGTAATCTTTTTTGTTTCGATTTTTGCTCCGACAAAAGGGCAAACTCGAATTTGGTTATGGAGTCTTTTGAAAATTGGCTTTTTTGTTTCTTTATTCTATTCTTGGTTTACTGACAATATTGTCCTTAAATGGATTTTGATAGAAGCCTCCACTTTGTTTGGTGCCTTACTCATTTCCTCTAGCGGAACGGAAAGATCCTTTCATGTAGGTTGGAAGTTTTTACTCATCAATTCCTATGCACTTGGTTTGGCATTTTTAGGAATTGTGATTTTACTTTTTGCATCAACACCATTAGAAAACTTAGATTTTGAATCCTTAAAACAAGGGTTAGTGGGACAAAGTGGGCTACTGATCGAAACGGGAATTTTACTGACTGTTTATGGTTATAGTGGCAAACTCGGGCTTGTGCCAAACCACTTTTGGGTGGGGGATACGTATGCGGAAAGTCCAAGTCAAATATCATCTCTCATCGCGTCTTTTGTTCCAGTGAGTGTGGTTCTTGCCATTCGACCTCTCATCCAGTTGGAAAGGGAAATTAACCCACATATGATCAATGCAGCCAATGGAATTCTATTTATTGGGGTATTGACCATACTGTATTCAACTTTGATGTTGTTTTCCAGGGAAGACATTCGCAGGATATCGGCAAAAGTGGCCCTATTTCATACAGGGATGTTAACTTTGTTTTTATGGTTAGATGTATCTGATGATATGTTTTATTTTTTGTTATCAACAACGGTTCTCGTAAAACTTTTGGTTTTTATCTCCATGGGAATTTTGCGAATGGATGCTGGTAAAAGAAATATTTCTCAGATTTTGGAAACATCTTCTCTCAGTCATAAAGCATTGTATATGTATTTACTGGCACTCCTTGTTGCTTTTGTATTCCCTCTATCACCAGTTTTTGTTTTGGATTTAAAAGTCATTGAGATTGCCATCAAACAGAAGATGTTCTTTTTGTTTCTATTTCCAATCATGGGAGCTATTTTTTTCTTTATAGCTCTAAATAAAGTGTTAACGCTTGTTCGTTTGCCAAATCGAAATTTTGAAACAAGTCTTTATGGAATTTTACAAACACGTTTGGTATTCTTTTGGTTTAGTTTTTTATTCACCGTATCTGTTGGGACATACGGATTAACCTATTTAATGGCAGAATATATATGGAAAAAATAACAGGCATTACTAACTTTGATGGTGTTTATCACCAGTATGTAATCCGTGATCAAAAAATGATTCGGGAAGAAGTTGTTTCTAAAAAAAGTAATATCGATTTTTTATTAGATCCTATTTATCCAGTGTGGCTTGTCCGTCATGCCTTTGGACAAGATATGGGACTTGAGGATTATTCTGAACTAAAAGAAGAAGATTATTTATCTGATAACAGAGGAAAAACTCTCTCACTCCATCAAAAAACAGGCGTAGTTAGGGACTTGGCCTATCACGGTTTACATGTTCCTTTTCATGAGGGAACTTATTCTCATGCAGTAGGTCCAATCCATGCAGGGATCATTGAACCTGGACATTTCCGATTTGTGGTGGAAGGAGAAGTCATTCGTCATCTAACGATTCGGTTGGGATTCCAACACAGAGCCATTCGTGAAAAAATGATTGGTAAGTCTGTTATGGACATTCTTCCCATTTCTGAAACTATCTCTGGTGACACTAGTGTTGGTTATGCGGTTGCCTTTAGCAAAATCTACGAAGAAATGTATGGAATACCCATCTCAAAAGATGTTACCTTATTTCGATCATTTTTAGTGGAATTAGAGCGAATCGCTGTTCACATCGGTGACTTAGGTGGTATCTCGGAAGATATAGGATATTATCCGCTGTATGGTGTTTGTGTGACGGATCGTGGGGCAGCCCTTGGTCTTATGGAGACATGGACAGGGAACCGATTTGGAAAAGCAGCGGTTCGCCCAGGACGAGTTCGTGTCAATGGACGAATCACCGCAAAACAAGCAAAAGATGCTTTTTTTAATCTAAAAAAAGTTTATTTTAAACGAATCCGTCCTCAAATTTTACGAGCACTTTCTGTTTCTACCTTAAAAGAAAGGATGCAAGGTTGTGGTTTTATCTCCGAGTTGGATGTAGAAAAACATGGATTTTCTGGTATGGTTGCTCGGATGGCGGGAGTGGGTGATGATTTAAGAATAGGTAACCCCGATTATCCAGGTTGGGTTCCTTTACCACTTCAGGAAGAACACCATCATTATAATGGTGATGTTTGGGCACGTATGTACATTCGTTATACGGAAATTGAACAATCCTTAAAATGGATGGAAACACATTTAGATGATTTGGATTTTGAATTTTTATGGTCGGAAAAAAATTCTGCTATAAAACCAAATGAGTGGAAAAAATGGAAACCAAAAGCGGGAATATTTACGGCTAGTGTAGAAGCATGGCGAGGCCCAGTCCTTGTTTCATTGGCTTTTGATACCAATGGATTGGTAAAAAATTCTTATATCCGCGATCCATCTGTATTAAATTGGCATGCTTTGGAACTTGCTGTTCGTGGGGAACAAATTGGTGATTTTCCTTTGAACAATAAATCGTTTAATCTTAGTTATGTTGGGTTTGATTTATGAATTTTTTATATGAACTTAAAAGTTTTATTTTTCCTAAAAATGTATTAAATTTTAATACAGCATCTCCAGTCCATCCCACAAGTCGAGGGATTCCCGTTCCTACGGCTAAATTGAAAGAGGGAAGTACTTCCTTATCGGAATCAGCAGAAGTATGTCCAACAAAGGCCATACGCATTGTATCGGATTCAGAAGTTCAGTTTGACTATGGTAAATGTTTGCAATGTGGACTTTGTACAGAATGTTCGGATGGGAAACTACGGAACTCAGGATTTATTTATACCTTTGCCTTAAATCGTGAGGAATTGAAAGTCACTTACATTTCTGGGCGAATGGAAAAAGTAAGTGACTTACCTTTTCCATTGACAGCAAACCAAGAGAAGTTCAGGGAATTAACCAAAAAAAGAGGATTCCTTTACAGAGAGGTTGCGGCCGCAGGAAACAACACTGTGGAATCGGAATTGAATGCTTCCTTTAATTCGGTTTTTGATTCGGAAAGAGAAGGGGTTCGTTGTGTCGCGAGCCCCAAACATGCCGATGCCATTGTATTTTCAGGGCCAGTAGGAAAGAATATGGTGGCTCCACTGGAAACGGCTTGGGATGTGATCGCAGAACCAAAAGCACTCATTGCATGTGGGACAGAGGCTGTGAGTGGGGGATTGTATCCCATGGGCAAAAGGCCTGCGGAGCCAGACCTCTATATTTCAGGAGATCCCCCTAGGCCTGACGTGATTTTGCAAGGATTTCGACTTTTAATGGGAAGATTTTCTTTCCGGTTTCAAGAGGCGCTTCACAAAATTTTAGAGAATGGATAATAAGGCGCGTGGATTTAGAAAAAGAAGAAATCGTTCGTGTCCTGGTTTTAGAGCCTCAGAAAAAATCGTATGATACCATTTCCCAACTACTTGTGGAGTGGTTTGGTGATTATATTGAACTCGTTTGGCGTTCCGTTTTTGAAAACGGGGCCGAAGAAATCAAAAAAGCCGAGTACGATTTACTCATTACTGAAATTCAATTTCCCGAAGTAGAGGATTCCTCTGAATCTGTTTTGGAAACCATTATGGATTTAGCTGGTCCCTCGGAACTTCCTGTCGTTGTCTTTACAAAAGCCGAAGGAAAACAACTTCCAATCCATGCCTTCCAACTGGGAATCAATGAATACTTCAGCAAACGCCGGTTAAAGAAAAATGTTTTGGAACATCGATTCAGAAATTTGTTCCGAGAAATTTACCGCAAAAAAGTAGTTTCCATCCAGATGGATGATAGTTTGAAACGATTCCAGGATTTGTATGGAATGAACCAGTCTGAAATTCAAGATTTGAATACGATGGTTAAAAAATTCAAAAAGGAATTAGAAAAAGAATACGAAGAAAAGTTAAATTTAGAAACCGAAAAAAAGAAAATGCAAAATGTTTTCGGTATGTATGTTGATCCCATCATTGTTGAGAGTTTGATGAATAACACTCTTTCTCTGGATCAAAAAGGAAAGGAACAAGAAGTATCAGTTTTATTTTCAGACATTCGTGGTTATACGACTCTTTCTGAAAAAATGAAACCTGAACAGGTTATCTCTTTTTTAAATGAATACTTTACTGCAATGACAGAAGTCATTTTGGGATATGGTGGTATGATCGATAAATACATCGGTGACTCCATCATGTGTTTGTTTGGTGCTCCTGTTTTCCAGGAAGACCATAGACAAAATGCTTTGGATTGTGCCGTGGAAATGGTGCAAGTGTTTGAACTTTGGCAACCCAAATGGCAACAGATTTATGGATTCACTCCGGAAATCGGAATTGGTTTGGCTTCAGGAAAAGCAATTGTTGGAAACGTTGGTTCCTTTCAAAAACTTTCTTATACAGCCGTTGGAGACACCGTGAATATGGCAAGCCGACTGGAATCCATTGCCAAACCAATGCATGTTTATGTTTCAGAAGGTTTATACAATTTCCTTCCAGAAGATTATGCGAATAAATACCGTTATGAAGAATTGGAACCTGTAAAAATTAAAGGAAAAGAAGGGTTACACAGAATTCTCAGTGTAAAACCCCTCGCATAAGATAAGTTTAGTTTCCCGGAAAAACTTTTAAAGTGTACTACAAAACTGATACAGTTCGTTTGTTTTCAGTTTTTCGTCTTTAGCTGTTAAAAATACTTTTTGGTCTTCTATTTCAAGGTTTAGGATTTGTTTGTATTCCTCAAACTTCTCTGTTGTTCCTGGTTCTTGTTTGCCATGACCCGTGAGTTTTGCGATCACTCCTGCAAATCCAATGATTTGGCCGAGTGTTGATTGTTCTGCAGCAGGTTTGGACAAATCTTCAATAGAAGAAATGATGATACTTGGCATCTTCCAAAGTTTTGCTGCCGCACTTCCAATTTCAAAAGAATCTACTCCAAAGAATTTTTTCTCTAAGGAAATCAAACTGAGATCGGAAGTTTGAAATTCGGTAAGCACTTCTACATATTTTGTTCGATCAATGGTATTGAGTACAATTCGTCCGAGATCTTGCATGAGTCCGCAAGTGATGGCAAGTTCTGCCTCTTTTTTGAATTTTTTCTCTTCACAAAGAATTTGAGCAAATATTCCTTTGGCAACGGAATGATCCCAAACTTCATCTCGAAATTTTTTATAATTACCTTGGCTGAATAACGAGTCTGTCATAGACATCGCCACCATACTCCTAACTGTTTTGAAACCCAGGCGAGTGATCACCTGTTTCATGTTAGCTACTGGATTTCCTCTAGAGAAAAAAGGTGAGTTTGCAAGTTTCAAAAGTCTTGCTACTAACACTTGGTCTGATTGGACTTTTTTTTCTAATTCCCCAAAGGAGAGTTCGTTGTCGTCATCTAGGGAAAGTACGGAAAGTAAGACCGGCGGTACAATCGTCAGGTCTTTGATTTGGGAGAGGTATTCTTCAACTGTAGCCATAGGATTTAGAACCTAAAGTCAGATTCTAAAACTAGGAACCGAGGGAAACCGAAAAACGGTGAAAATTACCGCGCCACAATCCTTGCGAATTCGATTCCTTTGAAGTAGTGTTGTAGGATTTCCCTGTGATTGAACTGACTTTTTGCCATAGCAAAACTACCCCATTGTGACATACCAACTCCATGTCCAGAACCAAGTCCCTTCACATAAAAATCACCCGACTCTTCTTTACGAATTCCAAACCGAGTGGATTTTAATTTTGTTGCTCCCAATTTTTTTCGAAACTCAGTTGCTTTGATTTTTTTGGATCCAGAAGCTCCGATGATTTCAATTTCATTCACACGTGAAGAGGGAAACCGACTACTAACAATAATATCTTGGATCTCACCTACACCTAAGTCGCGTAAGTTTGTATTTACAAAATCTGTTTTCCATTTTTCTTCCCAGGAATACTGGTCACCATCTTTATCATATTCTGATGGAACTGGTTTTAAATATTCCACTGGGCTTCCCCAAACATTGGCTGGGTCTTCAGTGTAACCACCAGCATTCGAATGGAAAAAACTTTGGATGGGTTGGCCTTTGTGAATGAGGATAAGACCTTCTGTTTCAAATACTGCTTCAGAAGTATTTCGGTGTTCTTTGTTTTTTCCTTTGTAAACTTGTGTATTGGTAGAAGTATCCACATCAAACTCTTGTTTTTTGCGATTTAACATTTCTCTGACTACATAGGTTCTTGCACAGATGGCTTGGGCTTTCAGTGCTTCTTTGGGCCAAGAGGCACTCACTTCTGAAGGAACGACTGATAACAGATAAGCTTCCACAGGAACTAAATTGATGATATAAACTTTTCCATCGATAGGTTTGAGTAGGATGGTTCCGCGATAACTCACACCTTTGTATTCAATCCATTCGGAATTACTTTGAATTGAAATGGGTGCTTTCAAAACTGTGGGATTTAAAGATAAAAAATCATATGCTCTTTTGATAGTGAGGTCGTTTGCATCTCTTACTATGATTTCCCCTGAGGACTTAAATACTTCTTCATCTGTTGCATGACCAAGTAATACACGAACTGGTTTCGTTTTAAAACCAGAATCTTCCGGTGTCCAGTTGGTAACCATCACACTCGCACAACCGATTTGCCCTAAAATGGCCAAACATAAAAATAAAATCGATTTTTGAATCTTCATAGTACCCTCTTTTCTAATTTCGGAGAAAATTCGAAATTGGTGAAGGGATTTATATCGACTTTCTTTGAAAGAAAAGTACGGATTCCGTATGGGGAGTGTGTGGGTAGGGATCAATGAGGATTCCATCCATAAAATCGTAGTTGGGAAGGAAAGTAGATACATCTTCCTTTTGGGAATACGGGTTACAGGAGACGTAGAACAAATGTTTGGGTCCAAAATCACGAATCCATTGGCTTACCAATTTTCCTGCCCCAGCCCTTGGCGGATCCAAAATGAGAGTGGCATCTTCTTTTTCTTTTAGAAGGTCTGTGGACATAAAGAGGTTTGTTATTTGGAACGAATGAGATTTGTTTGGAAAACGACCTTCAAAAGTTTTGGATGCAATGGCGATGGAGGACTCAGTCAGTTCATAACCATCCACATTCTGAAATGAACCACCATATAACAAAGAAAAGAATCCATTCCCGCAAAACAAATCGATTAGGTTTTTTCCCGCTTGTGGCAATCGTTCCTTGATAAAGGAAAGGATAGGTAAAAATCCCGATGGGTTAGGTTGGAAAAAAGAATCAAAAGGAATCTGAAAAGTTTCCCCCAGGACTTGTTCCGTAAATGTAGATTTACCTCTTAAAACCTCGGCTCTACCGGAAGCAGAAACTTCTGACTTGGGTCTATTGTAACAAAAAAGTAAGGACTCTTGTTTTAAAGACGCCAAACAAAGGTTACGAAATTTTTCCATTGATGGATGAGATTCATATCCTTCGGTAAAAGTAAAAATTAATATTCCGTCATCTGTATTTTGTGCTTTCCGAATGGTGAGGTATTTGAGTCCACCTTCTTCGCTTCTCCTGTCCCAGATCACGTCAGGGATTTGGTTGAGTACAGATTGTACATCTTTTAGAGCATCGTTGGCCCACTGGGATTGAATAGAACAGGAAGTAATAGGAACTACTTTTCTAAAATTTCCCCTTTGTCTTTGCCCAATGATTGGTCCGGGGAAAACAGAAAAATCCATTCGCGAGCGGTATTCGTAAATTTTAGAACTAGGAAGGGGAGTGATGGAAATTCCCAAATCTTTTTTGAAGGATTCGAGGATGGGTGAAAATTTAAGTTCTAATTGTTTTTCGTAGTCTATATGTTGGCCGGTGCAACCTCCACATTCTCCAAACACATCACACTTCACTAAATTCCAATCGTGGTGACGGATGGTTTCATGGATTCGTAAAGATCTTTGTCTTGGCCTACGTTTGACATACTCAACTGTGAGTTCGTCTCCGGGATAAGCAAAAAAAATATTCACCTTTTTTCCGTTAGGTGCAGTGACGATTCCAGAAAAATCAGAATCTAAACTTTCCACGATGACTTTATCCAATGTTTTATACTTGCCAGTTCCTTTTGATTTTTATACGATTTCCGACATGGTTTTTTCGAAAAGACTCTTTTGTTTCCTGTATACGTTCCTTTTTCTTTCGGGATTTCTCTCAAGCCTATCGGCCCAAGTCCTCCTCACCAACCAAATTTTGGATCTAAGGTCAGAAACTTCCTTTGGCCAATCCGTCCATAAATGGAGTTTCAAACCAGGTGACTCCCCCCTAGTCACAGAATCAAAGGAAGACGATCTGTATTTGGATGAAGAAAACGGACAAACAAGAGCCTTACGATTTGCCCATGCGCAAAATAGTTTAGGGGAATCGGTTCGAAATGGATGGATCTCAGGGTTTCAAATTCAAACCGCCTGGAACAAAGTGAAGGATGGGGATGGAGAATTATATTTTCCTGACTTTCATAAGTATATGGAAACTTACAAAGGTTATGCTTGGTATCGGACAGAAATTCAAATTTCAGAAGAAGACATACGCACTAAATTTAAATCGCGAAACCTAACTGTGCGATTAGGACAAATCAGCCAAGCAGATGCTGTGTATTGGAATGGAAAGTTTATCGGTGGAACAGGTCTTCTTTTGGATACAGAAGAAAACAGCCAATTAGAAGACAAATCTCTCTATAGTGATAAAATTCGTTTTTACCAAATCCCCATCGACAGTTTAAAAACAGATGAACCCAATGTCCTTGCTGTTAGAGTTTATGCTAAATATCCACTGAGCCCTGGACTTTCCCACGATAAGTTTTACGTATCATCTGTGAAATATTCTGAACGAGCTGAGTATTGGAATGACTTCAAAAAGATTTTTGTCATCGTACTCACTTTGTTACTTGGAAGTTTTTATTTGTATTGGCAGTTTTTGTTTCGAAATGAAGATGATGCGACCGTTTATTTCGCATTAGGTTCCATTTTTATGGCACTAAATACTTTGTTTCAAAGTCAAATCATTTATTCAGTGGTAGGTGATGGATTTTGGATTAAAAAAATAGAGTATGTAGGTTGGATTGGTCTTGTTCATTTACTTTTTAATTTTATCGTTAGGTTTGCCCATGTCAGACAAGGTTGGATCAAAATTACCAATCGATACATTGATTTCGCTGGTTTAATTTCCATTATCATGGTCCTTCTATCTCCAAACTTTCTATTTCTTTCTAAGTTTTTCTTCTACTGGAGTTTTGTTACTATTTTACTTGGAGGAGCATTGTTTTATGTTATTTTCCTTGGAAGAAAGGTTCCTTCTATGGGAACCGTTTCTCTTGGTTTTTTTGCATTTATTGTTCTCATTCTGAATGACATCTTTGTGGAAATGCAATGGGAATGGTATCCAAGTCATACCTTCTTAAAAGATTATGCCTTTGCCGCTTTTTCTGTTTCGGTAGCACTTTCCATTGTTAAAAACATGATTGATTCTAGAAGGCTTGTGGAAAAACAAAGAGAAGAAAAAGACAGGCTTTCTCGTTATTTTTCACCCGCTGTCATGGAAACCATAGTTACCGACAATATAAAGTTAGGTGGCGAAGAAAGAGAGATTGCTACTTTATTTTCTGATATTGTTGGGTTTACTACCTTTGCCGAAAAAAATCCACCAGGTGTTGTCCTTCAAAACCTAAATACAATTTTTGAATCCTTATCAGACTTAATTTTTCATTATTCAGCTACCTTGGATAAATTCATCGGGGATGCTATTATGGCATTTTGGGGTGCACCTAAACAAACAGAACTAGATGCATATAAAGCTGTGGCCTGCGCTGTGGATATGCAGAAAAAAATGGAAGAAATCAATCGTGACCTTGGCCTTCCATCGGGAACCTTTCGTCTGCGCATTGGTGTCAACTTTGGAGAAGCCATTGTCGGTAACATTGGCTCAGTAAAACGAATGGATTACACTGTGATTGGGGATGCGGTGAATACTGCGGCTCGGCTCGAAAGTCATGGAATTCCTGGAAAAGTTGCGGTTTCAGAAGCTGCCTTTCTTGCTGCGGGTGGGAGTGAATACATTGAATACGAAGACACCAAAGAACTGATCCTAAAAGGGAAAGCGGAACCGGTCAAAGTGTACTTTGTTACAAAGGTAAAACCAAGACCTGGCCTTTAATTTAAATCATGAGGCGTTTGCCAACGAAACTTTTATACGCCTAGTATGACAGTTAAGTTGGCAGTTGTCATATTTTCAGCAACCGTTTCACATTCTTCCATACTCCCTTGAAAACAAACAGCCTTACCGTTGGTATGTGCTTCCATTGCAATTTTTTTGGCTTCCTTTTTTGTTTTGAAACAAAGTTTCATCAAACAATCTTCTACATAGGAAAATTCATGAATGGAATCATTGAATAAAATTACAAAGTAGAAGTAAATCGAATCGAACTTAGATTTTGTTTCTTCAAATGTAGTCGGTAAGTTTTCTTCAGTCATGGAAAAGTGAGTCGGAGTTTCCGCTCAGTTCACCAATATACTCCAAATAGGATTTCATTTTAAACTTCTTTTTTGTCGAATCGGAGGACATAAACCTCACGTTTCCAAAGACATTTCGTTCAGGAAACCAAGGTCTATCAAATAATCCGAAACACCATAAAATCCCTGTATAAGAATTGGGATTTCTTCCATCATAAGCATATTTATTATTCAGATGTTCCAAAATTTGAAAGGCTTCTTCGTAGGTTTTTGTCCATTCGATTACTTTTTTACCCCACAACATTCGCATATAGTTATGCATCCTTCCTGTTTTCACAAGTTCGGTTTGTGCTGCATTCCAAAGTTCATCATGTGTGTTTGCAGATTCAAACTCATCTAAGGTATAAAGATATTCTCTTGTATCGGATTTATGTTTGTTGAAATTGGTTTTCACCCAATCCGGAAGATTTTCTAAATTGATATGATGTGGTTTGTCCTTCCAAAAAAATAGATAACCTATATCTCTCCAGGTAATCAGTTCATCTAGGAAGTGACCTACGGACGAGGACTCTGAATAAAAATGTTCACGATCACCTGGTTTCTGGTGGCTCATCCTTTCCGGATTCCATTTTCCTTCTGTTGCAGTTTGTAATACTAAGTCGAAAATTTCTTCAATGCCAATATGTCCAAAATGGAGATAGGGAGAGAGCCCACTGGTGGCTGTTAAATCAGGGCGATTGGGATTGGAACGACCTGTTTCATATTCGTCTAGTTTTTTTGTGACAAAGGTTTTTAAAATTTTCAGTGCTTCGTTTCGACCACCTTTCATTCCTTTGGCGGGAGGCACCAAATCTTTAAATTCAAAAGTTTTTAAAAATGAATCCAAATCTTTTGGTAAACCAAATCCCTTTGGTGGTTTGGAATTTTGGTTTAAGTCCGCCAAATCTTCTTTTCTCCATTTTGGTTTGGCCTTTTCAGGTATACCTTTTAAAAACTCTTTATGAATCCAAATTCGTAGAATCCTTGCGGCACTGGCTTCTTTGGCAAACCGAGAGAGTGGGAGTAGGGAATTACTATCCACTGCATAAAGGGGGCATCCCACCTTACTAGCAAGTTTGGCAGTTTGTTCTGGGATGATAAAACAAGGAAAGTCATCTGTGACTATGGCAACTGCATTCTTGGATATTTCTTTTAAAATTCCACGTGCCGGATTCGATTTTGATTCTACAAAGGTCCAATAGTTGATATTTAGTTCGTCTGCCCTTGTTTGGTTGTCATACATCCCTTCGATGATGAATCTGTGGATTCTTTCTGAATTCCAAGGATAATCAGAACGTAGTCCCTCATAAACAATCAGTTCTTTGTTATGTTTTTTTGCTAAGTTTACGGCATAACTAAAAGCATGGTTAGAATCAAAACGACGATAAGCTTGCATCCAATAGAGGACATACTGTCCGCTAGGATTTATAGGTTTTTCATTGCAGGGCCGAATTCTTTCTTCAGTCACTTCTATTAGAGGGGATTTCCTGGAAATTGGATTGGGTTTTTTTATCGAGATTGCTGAGTTCCAGGAAAGGACATGCTTAAAAAACGAACTATATGTCCTCATTGTGAGCAAAATGTTGTAGGACTGTGAGCTTGGTTCCTAAGAATTCATTCCCATTTCATAATAAATTTATACAAAATGGAGGGTTTCTAGGCATTATATGATTTTTTTTCATTTCTCCTGCCCTTGAATTCACTCCGGGTACCAATCTTGCACTGTTTCTAAACAAATAACATGGAAAGGAAACATGGTAATATGAAACAGTATTTCAAATCAATCGCCTTCCTGCTCCTGGTTGTTCCGATGTTCCTTTTTGCAGATGAAGCTGCAACCGTCGCAACTCCAGCAGAGGAAACCGCAAACGCAATCCAAACTTTAACAGTTGGTTTAGACACCTTATGGGTCTTAGTCGCTGGTATGTTGGTATTCTTTATGAATGCCGGTTTTGCTCTCGTTGAATCGGGTTTTGCTCAGTCAAAGAACACCGTGAACATCCTCGCTAAAAACTTTATTGTTTTTGCTGCAGCAACTTTCTCCTATTGGGCAATCGGTTGGGGTTTGATGTTTGGTGATGGATCTCCTTATTTAGCAAGTGAAGGTCTATTTTTCTTAGGTGGAGCTGATAATTCACCAGCAATTGGTGATGCATACCAAGGTGTATATTCATCTATGAATTGGACTGGTGTTCCTCTATTTGCGAAATTTTTCTTTCAATTGGTTTTTGCCGCAACAGCAGCAACCATCGTATCTGGAGCTGTGGCAGAACGAATTAAATTTCATTCCTTCCTTATCTTCTCCTTCATTCTAGTAGCATTTTTATATCCGTTTACTGGTCACTGGGTATGGGGTGGTGGATGGATTTCAGCACTTGGTTTCCATGACTTTGCTGGATCTACCGTAGTACACTCCGTAGGTGGTTGGGCTGCTCTTGCTGGTGCCATAGTTCTTGGAGCTAGAAAAGGGAAATACTTACCAGACGGAAGAATTAAACCAATCCTTGGTCACAATATGACATCTGCAGCACTTGGAACACTTATCCTTTGGCTCGGTTGGTTTGGATTTAACCCTGGTTCTACTATGGGAGTTGGTGACGGAAGTGTTATGGCTCACGTAATTGTAACTACTAACATTTCTGCAGCTCTTGGTGCACTTGCATCTACTGTAACTGCTTGGGTTATTTTGAAAAAACCTGATCTTGGTATGATCTTAAATGGAACACTTGCTGGTCTTGTTGGTATCACTGCACCTTGTGCAATCGTGAGTCCTACTTCTGCTGCCATCATTGGTGCCGTGTCAGGAATTCTCGTTGTATTATCTGTTCTTTTCTTTGACAAAATCAAAATTGATGACCCTGTAGGTGCAACTTCTGTTCACTTAGTTTGTGGTATTTGGGGAACATTGGCAGTTGCAATCTTCGGATATGAAGGTGCCCCTGCTGGAGTCGAAGTTCCTTCCATTTTAACTCAACTTTATGGAATCCTTGCCATCGGTGGTTTCACATTTGTAGTTTCTTTTGCATTGTGGTATGTGTTGAAACTTGCTGGTGGAATCCGAGTGGGTGAAGAAGAAGAACTTAGTGGTTTGGATCTTGGGGAACACGGAGCAGAAGCTTACCCTGATTTCAATATCCGAGCTCGTGGTTAAGGGAATAGGAGTATAACATTATGAAAATGATCATTGCAATCATCCAACCACATAAGTTGGAAGAAGTTAAGGCTGAATTAACTAAAAACGAAATCTATCGTCTAACAGTATCTGACGTTCAAGGTTACGGACAACAAAAAGGTAAAACAGAAGTATTTCGTGGTCACGAATACACTGTAAATTTACTTAGAAAAGTTCGATTGGAAATTGCCGTAAACGATGAATTCGTAAAACCAACTGTTGATGCTATTTTGAAAGCAGCAAAAAGTGGCGACGGAAAGATCGGTGATGGAAAAATTTTCATCACTCCTCTTGAAGAAGTGATTCGAATTAGAACTGGCGAGAAAGGAAAAAGCGCCATTTAAAACTTCCTTTATCAAAGGAAAAATCGGAAAACGTGTGGGGGAATTTTTCCCTACACGTTTTTTACGTTTATCGCAAAATTAATGTTAAATGGTTTTCTCCGTCTTTTAGGTATGATTCAAAATCTCTAAATTTCAGTTTTACACCACCTCTACGATAATGGTTCGTTTTTCTTTGAAAAGGAATAAGGATACCATTCAGTAACACTGATTCTAGACTTGCATTTGTTGATTCCACATGATAGAGGATTCGAAAATCTATTTCCTTAAAACGGATAATCCATTCTAAACCATCTAATCCTTGGGGAAGGATCGGATCTAGTTCCATCTCATCCAGAAAAAAACGAATTCCAAACAAAGATTCATAAACTAGTTTGAGATAAATTCCGGGGCCACTGGAATACACCCGCCATCCTCCTTCTAAAGGAATGTTTCCTACCAATAATTCTTTATAATTTTTTCCGGCATCATAACGATCCAAAAACAAACCATCAGAACTTGAATAATAACAGTTTGATTGTCTTCGACGACTTGCCGGGATTTTTTTTTGGATTCCGATGGGGTTGACTAAGTTTAAGTTGTAAAAGAATTCTTCGGACTTACCCATATAAGCCAATGCTTCGCAATAACGTAAGTGGGCATGAGTGTACATAAGTCCAATTTCTCTGCCGAAGTAACTAGCAGTCTCCGCTCGTTTGAATTCTTTGCTAGTTCCATCTGTATAAGGAATGGGTGCATCAAATAGGCGGACTCCATCGGGGCCTGTTAAATAATTTTTGATAATGGTTAAATGTGTTTCTGCTTCTTTAGAATCTAAAACTTCAGATAAAATTCCATAAATCATCGGAAGGACACTGTAATGAATTCCTGTTTTGGAATCTTTTGGATGTAAGTAAAATTTTAAAGATTTTTCCTCTCCGAAATAACGTAATCCCGTTAGGGTTCCGTCAGCCATACAATGTTCTTTGATATTTTGTTTGATGATTTTTAATTCATTTTGATAGAGTGTTTCTTTTTCTAAATCGCCAATTAAGTGATAAATTTGAATCAGAGCATCATAGGTGAGAGATTGTAATTCAGCAGTCCAAGTGCTGACTGCATGAGTCCGAAATTCATCTTTGACTGGTTGTAAGGAATCATTCCAATCTCCATGTCCGTAAGTAGGAAGTTTTGTTCCTTCCACCAAACGTTTGTTTATGAGCGAAACGGTTTTTTCAATGGCTTCTTTTATGGTTCTTGGTTTGTTCCGGTGAATTCCTTTTGTTGTTTCCTCTAAAAAATTGATGTCCTTGGTTCGTTCTAAATAAGTAGAGAGTGCGAGTAGTGGCCAATAGAGAATGTCTCCATGGGAATCACCGGCCCGAATCTCTTTATCTCGGGGATATAACATAAACCACTGTGGCCAATCCCCATCTTCATTTTGTTCTTCGAAGACCTTAAAAAGTAGGGATCGGCAAGATTCAGTTTCACCTATGGCAAGTAAATATTCAAAGGCACCTTGGCATACATCTCTTGTTCCCCAACCTCCTCCCGAATATTGTTCAAGCCCTCTTGGATTCAAATAATGAATTCGTGCATTTTGTTCGAACCAAGGAAGGATTTCTATGATTTGGCTAATGGATTGTGATGCAGAGTTTTCAATCTTTGCCTTATAATGATTTTTGATGTGAGATACAATTGATGTTTGTTCTTGTTTGGTTTCTTTTTCAGTAGGGGAAGATATAAAATTTCCTTGGATGGAAAATTGCAAAATCGATTTTACAGGCACAACTGCCGTGAGATAGGGTTGGTTTCTTGAGATTCCATCAGCAAATAAAATCCGATCATCCGAAACTTTCCATATTTTAAGATCATCTGGATGAATTTGAAATCCCCTTCCTTCTAATCTTTTGAATAAAGGAGAGTTTTGGTTTGGTTGGATTTCTATTTTTGACTCGACCTGGGTGATAACCGGTGGCATTTCCAAAGCACCGTTATCTCCGTCGAGAGCAATGTGGAAGGATAAAAGAAAGTTTTGCACCTTCTGTTTGTTTGTGGAGAGTTGGAACTGGATTTTATGGTTTCCGATTGTTTCCACTTGGATTCGTAGAACTTCTTGTCCCCATTGGTAAATCCACTCTACAAGGTTTGGTTTCATTCGGAGTAAAGAAGGTGAATCTAAAAGTTTAAAAACAGAATTCTCTTCTATAAAGATACGAAATCCATAAGAATGAAAGAAATTCAGGTAACTATGGTTACGTGATATGTATTGGTTGATACTTGTATGGCCTTCTGTGAGTTGGGATAGAAAAATGCCTTTAAAGTAACAGGTGGCAGTCAGCGAAGATTCGTCAGGAACATTAGAGTTCCCAGTCCTTATGATTTGTCCATGTGGGCGGAGGCAGAGAGACTCTTTTTCTTTTAGCACCACATGGGTGGACTTATTTGTAAAAAAAGAAAGGATTTCTCCGGATGCTGAAAATTCGACTTCTCTCCATTCGTTGGGAAAAAGAATTTTTAAACTATCATTTGTTAGTATATCACCTTCCTTCTTGCTACCATTAGAAAAGAGGCTCTGTTGGGTTTGGGAAATGTTTGTTCCCCATTTGGGAGTTTTGTCCCAACCAGTAGAAATTTTTTGGATGAGGCCCTGAACCTCAGGAAAAGAACCTAATGTTTCCAAATGGGGAAATAGATATCCATAAAAAAATGTTTCTGACATTTCGTTCGGAGATAGAGTTTGCTTTTTTCTTTCAAGACCCAAAACGGAATGTTCACCTTGTCTTCGTTTTGTGGCAAGCGGTTGATACACACCATGTGGATATAAATCCAAACCATCTGTTGCATAAGACTGGATGAAATCTGAGCTAAATAAGAAAGTGGCGGGATGTTTTTCTCTTACAGGTTCGTTTTGCCTGGAAAGAATTCCATAACCAAATTCTTTTGTGAGAATTGGTTCATGGTGGATATAATGGCAAACAAAAAATTCATTTAACCTTGCTGCGCCGTAATCACAAATTCCAATATCTTGAATATATACTAAATCGTAATCCAAAGTCTCTTTGGTTTTGCTTGTGACTTGGATTTTGTATCGCCATGCATATAGGTTTGGATGAAGTTCCAAATACAAAGTATAATCTAGGCCGAAACAACTTCCTTGGCAACTATAAGAAGTTTCTAAAATTTGAAAATGGGAATTGGATTTAGGCCCAAACAATGGATGTAAAACCAACTCACCTTGAGAATGGATTCTTAAATAAAGATTACTAATACTTGGTTCCATCTCGTTCCCAAGATACAAATTGACAAGTAAGTCATTCAAACGAATGGAATGTACATTCCCGTTCGATAAAAATTGAAATTTGAGCCCAGATTCGTTTTGGATTGATTGGATCATTCTTTGTTAACCTTATGGGAGGAACTTAAGTTCCATTTCCCAAAATGGGAAATATTGAGATGGTAGTCATACTCCAAAACAGTTTCTTCGTCTTTGGCAATGACAATCGTTGTCACATCCAATTTGTGAAAGAGTTTTAGAATTTTAGAGATTTCAAATTTACCCAAACTAGATCCTGGTCGATCCAAAACCAAAAATTTGGGTTTTAAAAATAAAACGCGGATGACTGCTATTTTATATTTTTCAGCTAACGATAGTTCTTCGTTCCATTCTTTCAAGGTTCTTAGTCCCCCATACCTACGAACTAAAGTTTCTAGTCCCATTTTTTGTAATTCTGCCAGGATTTCTGAGTCTGACACTTCCAGGTTTAAATATGCTGGCACAATCACATTTCGAAGTCTTCCCGGAGGAAGATACGCTTGTTCGGGTAGAAATAAAATTTCTTCGAAGTTGGGTTTTTTAATCCTGCCTTCTGAATGATTGCTAATCCCAGCAATGGATCTAAATAAACTAAGTTTTACGATTTCATCGGGAGATGTAAAAAGCCAGCGTTCTTTTCTTTGGATTTTTAAATTTAAATTGTCTACTAAAAGTTTGGATCTATCATTTGAATACAGGGTAAAGTTTTCGAAACTAATCTCATCAGAGCTAAAATTAGATTCTCTATTTTGTTTTGCGTCGGCCTCTGCATGTAACATGGCCGTTTCCAAAGAGTGTAAACGTTTGACTACAGCAGAGAAGGCCGAGATGGATTGAAACTGTGTGACGATGAGTGAAAAGGCATTGAGTAGAGTTGTGAAAGCAAGAGCACTTTGTGTGATTACACCGAATTCAATTTCGCCTCTCATATAACTCGGAACAATGATGACCATTGGAATGATTTGAATAAAATAATTGTAATTATTCGTGAAAAAACTAAGTCGCAAGTTTACCGATATGAGTTTCCGGAAATTATTCACTAATTTACGAAGCCTTGATTTTAATCTCACGGACATTCGTGCTTCTCTATGAGTGACTGCTATGGATTCTGCATGTTGGCGGATGTGTAAAAGATCTGCCCTATAACTTGCTTCCATGTCCAGTTGATCGTAATTGAGGCGTATCAGAGATTTTCCAAGAAAGATGGTAGATAAGGTTCCTGTAAAAGCATAAGTTACTGCGACTAAAAATAAAATAGGGTTAATACTCCAAAGAACTCCGGAAAAGGAAATCGCAGAAAAGATACCACCGATAAAGAGTAAGGTGAAGGAAATCGTTGTTGTTGTAAAAGTTTTGACATCATCAGTAATTCTTTGATCAGGATTTTGAATTCCAGGACTCCCAATGATTTGGTGAAAAATTCTTTCCGATAAATAATTGGCAGTAAATTTCCAAGTAAGTTGTTCACGCCATAGGATCCCAAGTCTTTCTTCTGCATATCGATTGACGGAACCTATCCCTGATGAAATGATAAAGACTATAGAATAGAGGATAAGATTCGTATAAAATGCTGTTGCATTTTTTTGTTCTATAGAAGAGATAAAGTCACGACCAACATAACTACCCAAAACATTAAATACATTGAAGGAAATCACAAGTATTACCAAGGTAACACCATAACGGATGGCGGCCGGGCCCTGTTTAGACTGAATTAACTGCCGTATGGTATTTGTTAAACGTGCCAAATTTTGGGATGTTTTTTTGTTTTTATCTAAAGGCATTTCTTAGTTTTTATCGAAACAGAGTTTCAAACTGAATGCAAGGAGGTTTTTATGATTCGATTGTTTCTATCGTAAGATCCATTAATACTTGATTCCAGATCGATTCTAAATCCGCATTCCATTGTGAAGGGAGGTTTTCTCTGATCGAGGAAATGAGGATAGGAACTAGCTTTGGAAATTCTTTTTTAGAAATACCAAGGGATTCATAAATCTTTCCCAGTTTAGATACTTCTTTTTTTAAAGATATAGGATTTCCTAATCTTTCGATGATAGATTCGATGGCATTTAAGAACTCATGTGGAGTGATTGAGTTTTCAGTTTCCCCTAATTTTTTATCCAAATTTTCTTCCACAAAACTTTTTAATTTGTCTATATAATTCTCTATCCAATGGGGATTGTTTTCTAAAACATGATCAAAAGATTTTTGAATGCGCAGAATAGGATCTGAACTTTTAAATCCAAGAACCGAATACGCTGCCATTTTTTCAGACTTCCCTCGAAGTCTTGTGATGACTTTTTTATCCACAGATAGGTTTTCGCCGATTAGGTTGTAAATTTCATCGGAGATTAAAAAGTTTGTATTTGTTTTTTTATTTAAGGCTTCAAGGCGACTTGCCACATTCACTGTATCACCAAGCACAGTTTGGCTTTTGTATTCGGAATGCCCAATGTCTCCGTAAATTACATTTCCTGCATGTAACCCAATCCGAATGTCAAAAGTAAAATTAAACCTATCTTTCATTTCTAAATTGAATTTTTTCAATTGATCAAACATACGAAGGCAGGCGCGGATAGCCGAACGAATGGTTTCTTGTTTTGCTTTTTCTAAACTTTCTTCGTTTTTAGTAACTTCGTCTTTATTTTTTAATTGGAAAAAAGCTAAGATCCCATCGCCAATGAATTTATCAATTTCCCCACCATTATTCAAAATAGGTTCACTCATTTCTTGAAAAAATCGATTTAAAACAAAAACCACGTCATAAGGTAAACTTGATTCAGTAAAAGAGGTAAAACCTTTGATATCCAGAAAAAGAATCACCGCATAACACTCTTCACCTGTTTTGGAAGATTTCGATTCACTGGTTACTGTTTTTAAATCTTTATTATCTTTTATAATCCGACGTAGTGATATATCTCCAAACACTTCTGTTTGGCAAGCAAGTCGTATCTCGGATGGCCAACCTTTTCTATCGGCAAGAGTTTGTTCTCTGTCATTACGAGAACTAAGAAACTGAAGTCCATCTGTCACAAATACACGGCAGGTTGTACATTTGGCATTTCCCCCGCAAAGATGGTAGAGAGGATATTCATGTTTTAGGGCAGTTTCCAGGATAGTGGCTCCCGGTTTATTTGTTTCTAAAGGGAAGTTTTCTTTGTCTTCGAAGGTAACAATGGACATGGATCACCAATTCGTATCAGGTAATTGAATGATCTGAGCTAAGAAAGGGTAGGGCAAGTCGGAAAATTAGAAAAATCAGGAAAAAAAATCTATTTCAGACAAAAGTGCTAAAAAACTAATTGCATTAGTTAAATAAACTAATAGTATTAGTTTTATGAAAACTACCTACCACACGATTTTTATCATTTTCTCCTTCCTATTTCCTTTCCTCCTTATGGGAGAAGACCTAACGAAGGAACCTTCCAAACAAACATCCTATTTCCATACGAAAGAAGGCCGTATTGCGTATTTAGAAACCGGAAAGGGAAAACGGAATTTGATTTTACTTCCTGGGATTGGCGATCGCAAAGAAAGTTATGCAGAGCTTGCTTTCCTTCTTGAAAAGGACAATACGGTTTATCGTTTTGATTTACGAGGGATGGGAGAATCCGATGTCAGTTTTTCTTCTTATGGCCCCAAAGAAACTGCAGAGGATATCTTAGCATTTATCCGCGAGAAAAATTTGCAGAATGTATATGTCATAGCCAATTCCATGACTGCGGCATCGGCGGTTTACATTCGTTCCAAAGAAAAATCTAGAGTTTTGGGTTTGGTTCTTTCTGGTCCTTTTGTCCGAGATAAAGAACCAATGTCTTTCGGAATGAAAACTTTAATCCATTTTGTGTTTCGAGGCCCCTGGGGTGCGGGTGCCTGGGTTTCTTTCTATGAATCATTATTTCCGGTTCATCCTCCCAAAGATTTAAAGGAAAGATCTGAAAAGTTAAAAACCAATTTAAAAGAAGATGGTCGAATGGCAGCTGTTAGATCTATGATGTTTGCTTCCAAAAAAGATTGTGAGGACATGTTGCCACTTGCAAAAGGAAACGTAATTGTCATCATGGGTTCTAAAGACCCTGACTTTGATTCCCCAAAAGAGGAAGCCCAGTGGATAACAAAAACCTTAGATGGATCTTACAAAATTTATGAAGATGTTGGTCACTATCCTTTTGTAGAAGATCCCACTCGTTTTTTTTCTGACGTAAAACTTTTATGGCAAAAAAACTAAAACACAAACCAGGCCGCCCAAAAAAAGGCCAAACACAAATCACTAGAGAATTTGTTTTGGATGCGGCTTGGGATTTAATTATGGAACTTGGATTTTCCGAATTTCGTTTGGCAGGACTTGCCGAAAATTTAGGAATTCGGACACCTTCCCTTTACAACCATATCCAGGACTTAGAAGATGTTCGCCGGGAAATGAAAAGAAGATCCTTGCGAATATTAGGTGATCGGTTGGCTCTCAAATCAAAAAATACAAACCAAACATCCGAACGGATTTTTGAATTTTTGAATACTTACAGAAGTTTTGCGAAGAACCATCCCCATATGTATCCCTTAACCATTGAGTCCACAGAATCCGATCCAGAATTAAAAATCTTGGGTGATCGTATTTTGACCATTTGTATGGAGGTGTTTCGTTTCCAGAACTTGGATGAAACCGCTGTGCATAGGATTCGAATTTTACGTTCCCTCCTGCATGGATTTATTGTTTTGGAAGAGGCAGGTGGATTTGGCCGAAAGGAATCTGTGGAAGAAAGTTTTAAGAAAATAACAGAATCATTGGAATCTGGCAGACTCTGGTAAAACTTTACTTTTCGGGAGAATGTGTCTCCGAAAACCTGGGTATAGAATTATGGCAGCAATTACAATCACACTACCTGATGGAAGTTCCAAGGAACTAGAATCCGGTAAATCCTTTTCTGATTTCATCCAAGCCCAACTGCCTTTCTTGAAAGAGAAAGCTCTTGCCGTTGTTTTGTCTGATGGTCGCACCGTTGACCTTTCTTATATTCCTACGACGAACACCACGGTAAAATTTCTCACTTTCGATGACACAGAAGGAAAAGAAGTTTTTCACCATTCTTCTGCTCACTTACTCGGTATGGCTGTCCAAAGACTTTGGCCAGAGGCTCGCCTAACAGTAGGTCCCGTCATTGAAAATGGCCCTGGTTTTTTCTTTTATGATATCGATTTTGGCACTACCATTTTAACCCCAGAAGACCTTCCTAAAATTGAAGCGGAGATGGGAAAAATCGTAAAGGAAGACCTAACTGTCAAACGTTGGGAACTTTCCAAAGAAGAAGCCATTGAAAAGTTTAAAAAAGAAAACGAACCTTATAAAGTAGAACTCATCCAAGGATTCGATTCCGCATCAGTTTCGTTATACGGACAAGGGGAATGGTATGACCTTTGCCGCGGACCTCACGTCGCAAGAACCGGCCAACTGAAGGCTTTTAAACTGACTGCGATTTCTGGTGCTTATTGGAAGGGAGATTCCAAAAACAAACAACTCACTCGTATTTACGGTGTGTCTTTTCCCACCAAAAAACAGTTAGATGAATATACCTTCCTCATCGAAGAAGCCAAAAAAAGAGACCATCGAAAACTTGGGAAAGAACTGGATCTTTTCAGTTTCCAAGACGAGGCTCCTGGATTTCCTTTTTGGCATCCCAAAGGAACAGTTCTTTGGAACACACTTGCTTCTTACATTCGGGAAGAATGTTTTAGACGCGGGTACCAAGAAATCAAAACTCCGGCCATCCTCAATTCTTCGCTTTGGAAAAAGTCAGGCCACTGGGATAATTTTAAAGAAAACATGTATTTCACTGACATCGATGAAAGTGAATTTGCAGTCAAACCAATGAACTGTCCTGGATGTTGTTTGATTTACAAATACCATATGCACTCTTACAGAGAACTCCCACTTCGTTTTATGGAACTGGGAAATGTTCACAGACATGAAATGTCGGGAGTCCTTCATGGACTTTTCCGTGTGCGTGCCTTCACGCAGGATGATGCGCATATTTATGCACCACTCGAAAAAGTAGAATCAGAAGTCGAAGACATCATCGATTTTACATTTGATGTGTACAAAAAATTTGGATTTACCGAATTCAAAACTTTCATTGCGACAAGACCTGAAAAATCACAAGGCAGTGATGAAGATTGGAATCTCGCCACACAAGCATTACACGATGCGCTAAAGAAAAAAGGAATCGAATACGGAATCAAAGAAGGGGACGGAGCGTTCTACGGACCAAAAATTGAATTCAATATCAAAGACTCACTCGGAAGACTTTGGCAATGCGGAACCGTTCAAATTGATTTCTCTATGCCAAACCGATTTGAATTAGATTTCACTGCATCGGATGGAAAAAAACACGCGCCTGTGATGATCCACAGAGCCATCTACGGATCCCTTGAAAGGTTCATTGGAATTCTCATCGAACACTTCGAAGGAAAATTTCCCCTTTGGCTGAATCCAACACAAATTCGTGTCTTAACTGTGTCAGAAGTTCACAGTGATTATGCGAAAGAAGTCTATCAAGATTTGGTCATGCAAGGTTTCCGAGTCGAGATCGACATTCGCAATGAAAA
Source organism: Leptospira noumeaensis (assembly GCF_004770765.1). Lineage (NCBI taxonomy): Bacteria > Pseudomonadati > Spirochaetota > Leptospiria > Leptospirales > Leptospiraceae > Leptospira > Leptospira noumeaensis. The sequence continues at coordinate 174,012 of NZ_RQFK01000007.1, forward strand.
GATAGGAAGTAAAATTAGGGATTCCATCCTAAAACGAAGCAGCTACACTTTGATTTTAGGTGATAAAGAAAAAGAAGCAGGTTCAATTTCCTTCCGACGTATGGGAGAAGAGAAAACGGAGACTGTTTCTCGAGATGGATTCCTCTCACTTCTGAAAGGTGATCTTTAAATAAAGAAATTTCTTGACTAACACTTGGGGGGATCTTACAATCCCTCCAGTGCCTCTAAACCTCCTCACCACCAAACAAACCAGTCCGGTTGCATACTATTTGGATCTTCCCATCCATCCACCGTATGATGCCCGTGATGCGTTTGATGCCATACCCATGCAGCTCCTTCCTTTTGCGGATGGCCTCACTGTTGGTTGGAAGGTAAGTCCTATGCAGTTTGTGGATGGGCTTGGCCGCGATCTTAAGTTTGATTGTCCAAGCATTGTCATCACTGGTGGAGAAAACTTGGGAGATTCTCCAGTGGCTTTGTACGTAGCTGCTAGTTTTTATGATGAGAAAGATAGGCTTCTTGCCAGCCAAACTTGCGAACACATTGTCCAACCTTGGGAGAGTTATGATGTTCCTGGTCTTTGGAGCCGTTTTCCGTTTCCCATTACGGAAATCGCTAGAGTTTCTGTTAGTATCACCTCTTACGGTTGGGAAGACCTTCGCCCCAAAGAAGCAGTGGTTCTCTCTCGTACCAAACCCAAAAATGAAACCCGATTTGAATGGAAACGGGATGGAGGAGTGGTAGGTTCCTATAGTTTCCAAAAGTGGAATCCTGGGAAAGGGGATCTACTTTTTGCAAGCGAAACCCTAACGAAAGAAAACCGAGTCCGAATCCGTTTGGAACGGAGGCAAAGTGAAGGTTTGACCTATTTGGCCCTTGTTCAGTCCCAATCTCCCAAACACCAGACCAAAACCTTTGACCATTTGATCCAATATGCCATTTACACCTTTGACGGCAGGCTTTGCCACGGTGGGTCTTGTATGGGAATGGGAAATCACGGAGATTTGGTCTCTCTGGTTCCCATTTTGCCAGAAATCTTAGAATCAGAATCCCTATATTTAGAGCTTGTTGCTTGGGAAGGGCCCTCCGGTTCGCTGTAACCATTTCCATGCAAAATTCTTAAAGAAATGTACTTGCTCGCCTGGATTTTCATCCGAAATTGGAAATTGAAAGAAATTTCGGAGACTGAATGCAGAAACGGCCCAACCCTAGAGGGAACCCAAACCAAGATAAATTCGCCCACATCAGAATTAACGAACAAATTACCAATGTAGCATCGATCCGCCTCGTCTCTGACGAAGGGTCTGACATCGTTACTCTGGATGAAGCTCTGAGAAGAGCTAAGGAAGCTAACCTTGATTTGGTGGAAGTCTCGGGTGACCAAGATGTTCACGTCTGTAAGTTGATCGATTTTGGAAAATACAAATTCGAACTTCTTAAAAAAACGAAAGAAGCGAAAAAGAAACAACACGTTGTCACGGTGAAAGAAATTAAAATCCGCCCGCGGATTGATAACCATGACTTCGAGATTAAGAAGCGTCATGCTTTAGAATTCTTGCAAAAGGGTGATAAGGTAAAAGTGACTCTTCGATTCCGAGGCAGAGAGATGGTTCACTCTGAAATTGGAATGAATATTGTTAACCGGTTTGTCGAGGACCTAAAAGAGCATGCCTCTCCCGAAAAAATGCCGGTACACGACGGAAAGACGATAGTGGTCGTGATGAACCCAATTAGTGAAAAACCTAAAGGATAAAAACAACTATGTATAAGCTGAAGACAAATAGGGCAGCAGCCAAACGTTTTAAGTTTACCAAATCTGGTAAAATCAAACGTGGTTGTGCGTTCCGAAGACATATCTTAGAGAAAAAATCTCCTAAGATGAAACACCAAAGCCGTGGAATGCACCTCATCCACGAAACCGACTATAACCGTGTAGAAAAACTTCTACCTTACGGAGGTTAAACGATGCCACGCGCAGTCAACGGAACCATCCATAAGAATCGTAGAAAAAAAGTTCTCGCAAAAGCCAAAGGTTTTAGAGGCGGACGTTCTAAACTTTTCAGAACAGCAAAATCTGCTGTGATGAAAGCTGGTCAATGGGCATACCGTGACCGTAGAAAGAAAAAGTCCGAATTCCGTAAACTTTGGATTACGAGAATCAATGCCGCAGTAAGAGAAAATGGAATGTCTTATTCAAAATTCATCCATGCACTCAAAACACACGGAATCAACTTAGATCGAAAAACTTTGGCTGACCTTGCTTACAACCACAAAGAAGTATTCAACGCCATCGTAGAAAAAACGAAAGTCGCTAAGTAAATTAGTGCTTGATTGGAATAGAATGGCTCGGCTATTCTATTCCATCGGATTGTTATCATGTTAAAAATCGAAACCATTGAAGAGCTAGAAAGTAAAGTTGTTAAGGCTTTGGAGTTAATCCAAGACCTAAGAACAGAAAACGCACGCCTAGAGACGGAAAACGAAACCCTCCGCGCGGAAAACGACCAAATGAAGCTCGCAATGGAGGAGAAAGAACGCGAATTGACAACACTCCGTTCGCAGCTCCAAGAAGCTACAGAAGAGTTAAACAAACTTCGCGAAAGAGAAGGACTTTTGGAATCCAAAGTCCACCAACTTCTTGGCCGTTTGGATGGCCTTCCTACTACCGGAAGTTCTGCTCCTAAAACCCCAACCCCAGATTCTTCTCCTGTTGAACCGGTTGCTGCTGCAGCAAGTGCTGCCGCTGTTGTTCCCAGTTTGGCTGCCGAAGAAGACGATGAAATCATTCTACTCGATGAAGATGAATCAGAATTCCAAACCGAAGAAGTTTTGGAAAAACCAGCTGTATCTGCATCCTTTGAAAAAGAAGAACTCAGTGTTGAGTCTTCTGAAGAAGAAGTTCCTACTGTGGAAATCGATGAAGATGACGACATCATCATCGACGATGACGACGAAGCGATCAGTGTGTTTGATGCTGACGACGACGATGATTTTTTAATTATCGAAGACGATCCTAAATAATTTTTATGGCAGAGTCTGCCCCACAACCTCAAAAAATCACCAAACAAATCTTTGGTGAAACCTATACTATCGTTGGTGAAGCTTCCTCAGGGTATATCTCTGAGGTTGCGGATTACGTAGAATCAAGGCTTTTGGAATTGTCAAAGGCACTTCCCTCTGCTTCCAAAACAAAACTGGCCGTACTTTGTGCACTCAATTTGGCAGATGAACTCTTTCAAATGAAGGAAGTTTCGGCTAAAACTAGCGAAATTCCAGAATTAGAAGAAAGAACGAAAAAGATCATTTCTCTATTGGAAGAGGGGATCATCGGGGATCATTTTTGAATCCAATTTCCAAAAAAGATGCTAGAGAGATTCTCAAAAAGAACCTTCCGAATTTACCGGAAAGGGAAGACCATGAAGCCGCTATCTTAAAGAGGTTGTTTCCCCTTTTACAAGGTAAATCCAAAATCATCACTTATTCTCCTGACTTAACACTCGAAGTGGATGTACTTCCCATCATCGAATCTTCACCACTTCCTAGGCCAACGGGATTTATTGAAGCCCGTCATTCCGCCAAATGGTATTTCCCTCGGATGGAAGATGGAAAGGTTCTAAGATTCATTCGTCCTTATTCCTTTGAAAAGAATGCAACTGGCCTTTTCCAGCCTGTTGGTGATGAGGAGATATCCGTAGAAGAGGCCGATTTGATCCTTGTCCCTGCCCTTGGATTTAATGAAAGGGGATTTCGACTTGGACGAGGCGGTGGGTACTATGATCGCATTTTAAATGCAGAATCTCTCCAAAAGAAAGCCATCGGACTCAGTTTTTCTAAACTTTTTCCCGTCCCATTCCTAGAAGAAAGTCACGATCTAAAAATAGGAAAAATGATTACGGAAACCCAGATTCATTCGTTTTTAGATTGAATCCATGAAGGATTCTGACACGATTCACGGTAGCATTATGGACCAAGAAACATTACTCACATCCCTAGCGGAAAAAACCAAGATGGAACAAGAGTCCGATCTGGGAGACTTGGAACAGTTCCTTACTTTTACCATTGATAAAGAATTTTTTGGGATTCGATTGCTCCTAGTTCACGAAATTTTAAAACCTGTTCTCATTACAAGAATTCCGAATGTAGACGATTACATTTTAGGTGTGATCAACCTTCGCGGAGAAATTATACCCATCTTAGATTTGAAAAAAAGATTCCATGGAACGGATTCTGAAATTTTTCCAATCTCACGGATCATTGTTATCATGTTAGATGAGAAACGTATTGGTGTTCTTGTCGATGAGGTCAAACAAGTTGTAAAAATCCAAAAGGATTTTATCAGTTATACAACTGATGATTTGTCGTTAAACTATAGTAAGATGGTAGAATCTGTATCTAGATACGAAGACCATTTGATTTTGAATTTGGATTTGGAACAAATTATTGATTTTGTTTCAACCGTAAAGTAAAGAGAAAGGGATACGACATTGGCTGGAATTTTAGGCGAATACACAGAAGTTTTCCTGGAAGAGTCCGAGGATCAAATTGAAGAATTAAATTCCAATTTGGTAAAACTCGAAAAAGATCATGAGAACCCTGAAATCATCAACGATATCTTTCGTGCAGCACACTCTTTAAAAAGTTCCTCTGCTTTCGTTGGACTTTATAATCTTTCTGATTTATCTCATACGATGGAGAACCTTCTTCAGAAAATTAGAGAAGGTAGTCTCGATATCAATGTTAAGTTAGTTAATTTATTATTCGAATGTTTTGATCTCATCAAACAAGTGATAGAAGGTGTGGCGAATGGGGTAAAGGTGGAAACACCATTTACTGACATGATCAAAAAACTCCAAGATTACGAAGCGCAGCCAAACCAAGGTTCAAATACAACTAGTGTTTCTAAACCAACTGAAACTTCTAAATCAGAAAGTTCCACTCCTACTTCTATAAACCTAAACGAGGAAGAAATTTCTGAAATTCGCCAATCTTTAAAAGAAGATAACGATCTATTTGTTTTCTCCGTTAACTTAAAGTTAAAGGATGAAACACCTATGCAGAACTTAAGACTTCTGCTCATTTTACAATCTGTAAAACAATCAGGTGTGATCATTAAATGTAATCCTTCTGAAGATGCTTTGGACAATGGCCAAGGTAGTTTTTCGCTTTCCTTTGTGACTGTTACAAAACTAAACAAACATGAATTACACGTTCAGTGTAATATTGATATGGTGGACACTCTCGTTGTTGAGGAACTCAAACTTCCTGAAACAGAAATGGAAGCCCTAGAAAAAAGATCTGATACAATACCTGTTCCTAATTCGGCAAGTTCATCCAATGGTCATCATGACTCGGAAGACAAACATGGTGTTAAAGGATCTGCTAACTTTGATAAGGCTGTTACCGATTCCAAAGTGGTAATGAGAACCATCAAGGTATCTTCTGACAAACTAGACCAACTCATGAATAATGTGGGGGAACTTGTCATCACCAACTCTGGATTCCAAAAGATCTATGACGATTTAGTGTCACAGTTTGGTGAAGATTCATTATTCAATGAACTCAAAGGTAAAATCGACCAAATCAATCGAATTTCTAAAGATTTACAAACGGGAATTATGAATATCCGAATGGTTCCGATTGGATCCGTATTCAATCGTTTCACAAGACTCATTCGCGATCTCTCATTAGAAACGGGAAAACAAGTAAACCTTGTCCTTCGCGGTGAAAACACAGAACTTGATAAAAAAGTAATCGATGCGATTGGAGAGCCACTCATCCATCTCATTCGTAATTCCGTAGACCATGGAATCGAATCCCCTGCAGAAAGAAAATCGGCAGGCAAACCAGAAGAAGGAACTGTTGAACTCAACGCCTACCAAGGTGGTTCCAATATTCTTGTGGAAATTCGTGATGATGGTAAGGGATTAAACAAAGATAAAATCCTTAAAAAAGCCATTGAACGTGGGCTTGTGAACGAATCGGATGCACAAAACCTTTCGGAATCTGATATCTTCCAGTTTATCTTTGCTCCAGGATTTTCGACTGCAGATAAAATTTCTGATATTTCTGGTCGTGGTGTGGGGATGAACGTTGTGAATAAACTCATTGAAGAGTTTAAAGGCAAAATTCTCATCCATTCGGAAGAGGGAAAGGGATCTTCCTTTACCTTATCTTTCCCACAAGCACTTGCCATCATTCCATCCATCCTTGTAATTATGGAAGAGGAAGTGTATGCGTTCCCACTATCCGAAGTTTCGGAAACCATCAAAGTCAATTTGGATCAAATCACCACTCTAGAAGGACACGAGATCATCAACTTACGAGGTGAGGTATTACCAATCTATCGTTTGAATCGTATCCTAGGTCTTGCCGACAAACAAGAAATGGTGGAAGTTCCTGTTGTCATCGTGAACTACAAAACGCGAAAACTCGGGTTTATGGTGGATGATCTCATCGGCAAACACGAAACGGTCATCAAGTCCCTTGGTAAAAATTTCAAAGACATCCAAGGTCTCACTGGTGCCACCATTATGGGAGATGGAACCATCATCCTCGTTTTGGATATTCCTGGTCTTGTGGAAATTGCGGCAGATAAAGTGGACTGGTCTGATCAGTTGGTCGCAGGTGAGATGATGAAACGTGCTTCCACGATTCGTTCTCTAGAAATGTCTGATTCGGAACTTATGTTCAAATCCAATCACCCAACAAATCGTTATAATGCGAAGTTGATTGAGTTACGTGCAAAAGACAAATCACGTGTTAAAAAAGATAAACATAAAATTGAAAAACATGTCATTGTTCCAAAAGAAGAGGTATATGCAGAAGAACCTGCAACCAACCTCAAAATTACAACAGAAGTAATCAAAACGGAATCTGTTGTGAATGGAGATTCTAGTGAATCTTCAAAATCAGCAACGGCAACACTTGTGATTGATCACAAAACGGATGAAATCCATCGTTTGGCAGATGTTGCAAAAATAGAAAACGTTAAGTTAACGGAAAGAGAACAAGCCGCAGAAATCATCAAAGGTTTTGTGGAACAAAAAGAAGAACGATTGAACCAAGTGGCTGCGCTGAATACGGATGCCATCAACGAAATCATGTCTTCTAAAGATATCAAAAAACTAGAGAACATTGTTAACACAGGTATGATGAATGCCGGTGTCGTACTTTCTCAGTTAGTTGGTAAAGAAGTAGAATTGTTTATCCCAGAAATCACTCTTACTGATAGAGAGGGACTAGCTAAAGAGTTCCGTTACTCTATGGATCAGTTTTTTGGAATGAAAATTCGTATGACAGGAGACCTAAACGGTAACCTTCTTATGATGTTTTCAGAAGAAAACGGGTCAGAAATTGCAAAAGAATTACTTGGTTCGGAAGATGCGAAATATGCAGAAGGAAGTAGTAATAAACTTTCTGAGGATATGGTTTCGGTATTGTCTGAAATTTCCAATATTGTTTGTTCGAGTGTGATGAATTCACTTTCGAATAAATTAAAAAAGGAAGTTTTGCCTTCGGTTCCAGAAATGATTACGGGAAGTTTTATGGATGTGATTGACATCGTAAAACCAGAACGAACTAAGTTTTTGTCCATGCACACTGAGTTTAACCACCAAGGTAGTAACCTAATTGGTGTTTTGGTTTTCCTACCTGATTTTGATGAACTGGTAGACCTCATCCATAAATCATGAATAAAAAACCAACTGTTGTTATCGTAGACGACTCACTCCTTGTGAGGAATATCTTAAGTGATGTCCTCACCAAAAAAGATGAGGTTCAGGTCATTGCCACCGGGAAAACCGGAATGGATTGTATTGATCTAGCAGGTAAGTTAAAACCAGATTTTATCGTACTCGACATTGAGATGCCAATTATGGATGGTCTCACTGCTCTCGCAGAAATTAAAAAATTAAAACTTCCCACACATGTGATTATGCTTTCGGTTCTGACTCAACACGGGGCAGACGCCACTTTTAAAGCCTTGGAACTTGGGGCAGTTGACTTCATTCCTAAACCATCTAGTGGAAATCAGTTCTCTCCAGAGGATGTAGCTGCGGTATTGTCCGCAAAAATCAAAGGATTTTCTGATTCTAAACTTCCTATTTTGGAATCTCTTGTCAGGCCGGAGAGAACCGAACGCCAATTAAATAAAAGTTTTCAAAAACCGATCAAAGTAGACGCTATCGGAATAGGGACCTCAACGGGAGGACCTAAGGCCTTACAAACAGTGTTTGCGAGTATTCCTGAAGACTTTGCAAAACCTATCTTTGTGGTTCAACATATGCCAGCGGGATTTACCAAGGCATTTGCAGATAGGTTAAATTCCTTGTCGAAGATACAAGTTAAGGAAGCAGAACAAGGTGACTTAGTGCAATCGGGAACTGCATACATTGCACCTGGTGATTACCAAATGAAAGTGATCACAAAAGGAAAAGATCGTTTCATTGAACTTGCCCATACGGGACAGGTGAATGGACACAGGCCTTCTATTGAAGTATTGTTTGATAGTTTGGTGGAAACATACGGTGGAGACCATCTTTTATCCATGATCATGACTGGTATGGGAAAAGATGGATCACAGTCAATCACCAACATTCACGCCAAAGGTGGTATTACTCTGGCGCAGAATGAAGCAACATCGGTAGTTTACGGAATGAACCGAGTTGCTGTAGAATTGGGAGGCATTGATTTTGTCCTTCCGGTGGAAGAATTAGTACCAAAGATGATTGAATTATTAAAGTCGAGAGGGAATTAACATGGCAAGAATTTTGGTTGTAGATGATGCAAAATTCATGAGAACGCTCGTAAAAGATGCGTTAGTTGGTGCGGGTCACGAGATCGTAGGTGAAGCTGAGAACGGTAATATTGCGGTAGAACAATACAAAAACCTCAAACCGGATTTGGTAACTATGGACATTACCATGCGTGAAAAAGATGGAATCGAGGCTACAAAAGAGATTATCAAATTTGATGCTTCTGCTAAGATCATTATGGTAACGGCTCTTGGTCAGGAAGATTTACTGGCAAAAGCAATTAAAATGGGTGTGAAGGATTTTGTTGTAAAACCTTTCCCTCCAGAAAGATTGCAACAAGCAGCAGCAAAAGCACTAGGTTTATAAATCGTGTCTAGGACCCCGGAGTTTATCGTCCGGTGGCAAAACCAGGACGGAGGACTGACAGAAGGACCTTTAACGGTTTTATGGTCTCTGATTGATAGTTATAAGGTTGATATTTTTGAAGTCTCCCTTTCGCGTATCACATCCGATTTCATTCAATTTTTGAGAACCAGTCAGTCCTTATCGATTGAGTTAACTTCTGAGTTTGCTGTAATGGCATCTCATTTGGTGTATTTAAAATCCAAAGCCTTATTGCCGGATCCCGGTTTTGAGGAAGAGGATTATGACCCGCCTCTACCCAAAGAACTCGTAGATAAATTACTCGAACACAAAAAGTTCCAAATGGCAGGACAACGTCTGGCGGAACTGGACAGACTGACCGCTGGAATGTTCACCAGAGAAACCAACCAAGTTTTGGATGAAACAGAAGTTTGGTTGGATGTGAGCCTTGTTGATTTAATTTCTGCCTTCAATTCGATTCTGGAACAAGAGTCTTCCAATGAAATCGAAGACCTTCTTCCTATCTACGAAGGTGTGGCCCAATACTCCGTAGAAGACAAAATGGCCTATATACAAAGTCTTTTGGAAAAAACCGGGGAAATCCACTTTATGGATTTGTTCGAAACAGAAAAACCGGAAAAAAAAGAAATCGTCGCTGCCTTCCTTGCCGTATTAGAAGTTGTTAAAATCCGAGTTTGCAAAGTCCTCCAACATGCAGTTTTCGGTGAAATCAAAATAGTCAAGGTTTAGTCCATTTGGAAGAAAGAACTTATACCAAGGGCCTTCTTGAGGCGCTTCTTTTTTTATCTTCAGATCCAATCAAATTGTCTGCCCTTGCCAAATCTGCTGGGATCGAAAAAACAGAAGCTCGGGAACTCCTTGATGAACTCATCCTCGATTACCAAGAAAAAGAAGGCGGATTTTTACTGAGAGAAATCGCCGGTGGTTACCAATTCATCACCAACCAAAAATACAGTGAAATCTTGGCTCATATCTTTAAAGATAAAAAAAGAGAAACCCTTTCTCGTGGAACCTTGGACACTCTTGCCATCATTGCTTACAAACAACCCATCACCCTGACAGAGTTAGATGAAATCCGCGGTGTGTCTTCGCGTGCTATGGTTGCGAGCCTCATGTCTAAAAAATTGGTAAAAGCCGTGGGCCAAAAAGAAGTTCCAGGAAGACCTACTTTGTATGGAACAACCAACGAATTCTTGTTACACTTTGGGCTTAGCAAACTTACTGATCTTCCTACACCTGTAGAAGTGAAAGAACTTAAGTTTGATGAATTCACACCAGAGTCTATCATTGTGACTGATGAAACAGAAATGAATCCTGATTTTGATACAAGCACACTACCGGAAGAATTACAAGAAGAGGCCTGAGATGAGCAGTGCAGAAGAAGAACTAAAAAAACTCCGTGCTGGTATTGATTCATTAGACACAGAAATCATTGCACTCATTCAAAAACGGGCTGGTTTTGCGCAAGAGATTGGTCGTGTCAAAAAAGAATCCGGTGGCCCCATTTACCGTCCTGATCGTGAAAAAGATGTTTATGAAAAGGTAACTAAATTATCTGGTGGGCCACTTCCCGCATCTGTCATTCGTGCCATTTACCGTGAGATGATGTCGGGAACGATCGCCTTAGAACATCCGTTAAAGATTGGATTTTTAGGACCTGAAGGAAGTTTTTCTCATTCAGCACTATGTGCTAAATTTGGATCTTCCATTGAAGCTGTTCCGCAAACTTCAATTCCCGATGTATTTCGAATGGTAGAAGAGGGAAAGTTGGACTACGGAGTGGTTCCAGTTGAAAATTCCACGGAAGGACAAGTTAGTTCCACACTGGATATGTTTTTAGAAACAGATCTTTTCGTTTATTCTGAGTTATACCAAAGAATTTCTTTTTCACTTCTTGGATTTGAAACCGATCTATCTGCTGTAAAAAAAATCTACGGAATTCGGATTGGGAATGAACAATGTCGCAATTGGATTTCGGCTAACCTTCCTAGTGTGGAAGTTGTGGATACATCCTCCACCGCTATGGCGGCAAAATTAGTGTCCGAAAGAAAAGACGGACTTGCGATTGCATCCAAAATTGCCGGCGAAATTTATGGTTTAAATGTCATAGCCGAAGCGATTGAAGATTATTCGGGAAACACCACAAGATTTCTTGTGATTGGAAAAACAGAATCACCTAAAACAAGAGAAGATAAAACATCTATCGTTTTTTCCATCCCTAACCAAACGGGGTCTCTATTTGCAATTTTAAAAACATTTAACGATGATTCGGTGAATCTCACCAAGATTGAATCTAGACCTTTGAAACGTAACTTATGGGAATACCATTTTTTTGTAGATTTTATTGGCCACAAAGAAGATCCAAAAATTGCAGAGTTACTTGAAAAGGTAAAATCACAATGCACTTTATTTAAACTTTTGGGTTCTTATCCAACTGCCGGATCTTTTCCGACATGAATTTATCCAAAGTTTTGATTTATGGAATGGGGCTTATGGGTGGATCCTTAGCCCTCGCCATTCGCAGGAAATTTTCGGATGCAGAAATTACAGCTGTCGTTCGTTCCGAAAAAAGTAAAAATACAATCCTGACTAAAAACCTCGCCGACCAAGTTTTTTTAGAATCGGAGTTCACTTCTCCTGACTGGAATCAATATGATTTGGTGGTCTTTAGCACTCCTGTAGAATCCATTCTGAAAATCATTCCTAAACTTCCCAAATCAGGAAATACCATCTTTATCGATTTGGGATCAACCAAAGAGACCATTGTGGCCGCTGTGGAATCATATTATGGAAATATGATTCACAATTATATTTCTACCCATCCGATGTGTGGATCCGAACAAGTGGGCCCGGACGCTGCCGTCTCCGATTTGTATGTGGATAAACTATGTATACTCACTCCTCCGAAATCGGCATCTAACGTTAGTTTGGAATGGGTTCGATCGTTTTGGGAGAAAATTGGTTCTTGGACTTTGGAAATGGATTCCAAATCTCATGATGAAACTTTGGCTTACTTATCTCATCTTCCTCATGTCATTTCTACTTTGCTTGTGAATGTAGCGGGAGCCAATCCTACAACCAAAAAAGAAATCATGGGATCTTCTAAACCCATTACCGGTGGTGGGTTTCGGGATATGTCAAGGATAGCTGGTTCCAATCCTGATATGTGGATTTCCATTTTTAAAGAAAACCAAAGTTTTTTACGTAAATCAATTGATGATTTGATCAAACAACTGTTGGAGTTTCGGGATCTATTTGGGTCCAATGGTTCTTTTGAGGAAGATAAAATTCGTAAAATTTGGGAATTGGCTCTGGTCAATAAAGAAGAAATTCGAAAGATACATGAAGTTTTTAAAAAATATTAGTAAGTTAAGCGGCTGTAAGGCGGCCATTCTCACCAACCAAAGTGCATTTGGTTTTAACGGAAAATACCATTTCCAAACTTATGCAGAAATTTTTGATCTAAAAACTATCTTTTTACCGGAACATGGGCTTTTTGCTGAATTACAAGATCAGGTGAGTGGTGATGAACTCAAATATCTTTTTGGAGATATGCAAATTGTAAACCTCTATGGAAAAGAAGAAAGGAGTCTTGTTCCGCCACGAGAAAGTTTGATCGGATTGGATGTCATTATCATTGATATCAAAGATGTGGGTTCCCGTTATTATACATTTTTAACTACGGCTTATTATATTTTATCTGAGATTTCGCGACTAAAAAAAGAAACTGGGAAAGCACCAATTTTTCTAGTGATCGATTCACCAAATCCAATTGGTAAAAAAGTAGAAGGGACTCCGCTCCAAAAAGAATTTGAATCCTTTGTGGGTGTCACTTCTGTGTTACATAGACATGGGCTCACCCCTGGAGGATTATTATCATATTATAATGAAACCTTCCATTTAAAAGTGGATGTGGTGGTGGTTCCTGTGGGAGTTTTCCATCCAAAGTCTATTTCTCAATTTGAATGGGTTCCACCTTCTCCTAATATTCCCACACAAAGCACTTGTTTTGTGTATCCTGGGATGTGCCTTTTGGAAGGAACGAACCTTTCCGAAGGAAGAGGGACGACAAAACCCTTTGAAACTTTTGGAGCTCCCTATTTAGTTGGTAAAGCAAAAGAGGAATTAGACAAACGAATGGATATGCACCAGTCAGATGACTTTCGTTTGCGAACTTTACGTTTTTTACCTACCTTTCATAAGTATGCAGGTACTATTTGTGAAGGATACCAACTCATGGTATTAAAACCAAAACATTTCCATTCTTTATATTTTGTTTTGTACTTTTTGAAACAACTGGGAGAATTATTCCCCAAGGAATTCGAATATTTAAAAGGTGTGTATGAGTTTCGTTCAGACAGGCCAGCGATTGAACTTCTTGCTGGAGACAGTGTTCTGCTTGATTATTTATACGGCAAATTATCGGAATCTTCGCTCAGTGAGTACTTAGACCAGTCAGAACGTACATGGATGAAGCTCACAAAACCTTATCGATATTAATTTTTTTAACAAATTGGTGTTGCAGACCGACTAAAGACTAGGTATACAATGACCATGACAAGAATGTTTCGAACCGTTTTTCTGGTTTCCTTAATGGCAACCTTATTAACCAACTGCGGTTATAACCGCATCCAAGAGTTGGATGAAGAAGTCACTGCTTCTTGGGCAGAAGTTCTCAACCAATACAAAAGAAGATCTGATTTAGTTCCTAATTTGGTTTCCGCCGTGAAAGGATTTGCGAACCAAGAAAAAGAAATTATGACAGGAATTGCAGAAGCACGTGCAAAAATTGGATCCATCCAAGCAACTCCAGAACTTGTAAACAATCCAGAGAGTTTGAAAAAATTTGACCAAGCACAAGGTCAATTGGGTTCTGCATTATCCAGACTCCTTATGATCCAAGAAAACTACCCACAATTAAAATCAGACCAACATTTTTCTGATTTGATGGCACAGTTGGAAGGAACAGAAAATAGAATCACAGTTGCAAGAAACAGATTCATCAAATCAACAAAAGAATTTAATGTGTACATACGTCAGTTCCCTGCGGTTCTCACAGCAAAAGCTTTTGGTTACGATGCAAAAGCAACCTTTACTGTAGAAGATGAAAAAGCCATTGAGAATGCTCCGAAAGTCGAATTCTAATTCTTAATCGAAAATAAATATATTACGAAATTCAAATCTTATAAAAACTTTGAATCGAACGAAAGATCATTTAGATTCAATTAAAATAGATTGATTCCGAATTTTAAAAGGAAGCCGGTAAATGATTGCCGGCTTTTTTATTTAGAATTGAAAGTAGAGGAATGGACTCGATACCGTCACACTGTAAATGATAAACGAAGTGATGTAGAGTAGGATACAAGTCGGAATAAGGAAGTATAGATTGTCCGTGATAAAGGCAAACCTATCTTCTTTTTTATCTTGGAGGATATCTACCAAGAACAAAAATCCGATGAGGATCACTAAACTCACACTCATTTGAGGAAAAATCCCGCCCGCACCGGTAAAAGCACGTTCTAACATGATTTTGGTGATACCCATTCCTGTTGGAACTTCAGGAGTGGCTTTGGCTCTAAAGAAAAAACAAGACAATACGAACACACCTACTGGATACAGTGGTTGGATAGAACGTGGCACACGATTCCAGGCATTTCTCATCGTTTCAAATTTGAAGACAAACTTTTCAACCACCATCATTGTCGAGTGAAGTGTTCCCCACAAAACAAATGTCCAGTCGGCACCATGCCAAATTCCGGATACAAAAGTAGTGATAAAAAGATTCACATAGGCCATAATCTCACCGCGTCTATTTCCACCGAGAGTGATGTAGACGTAGTCGCGTAACCAAGAACTAAAGGAAATATGCCAACGCCTCCACAGTTCAGTCAGTGTACCTGATAAAAATGGGCGATCAAAGTTTTTCGGAATATGGAATCCGAGTATCCTTGCAGTTCCAATGGCGATGTCTGAGTATCCAGAAAAATCACAATAGATTTGCACTGCAAATAAAAAGGCAGCTATCCACATCGCTATCCAATTGTATTCGGTGGGATTGGCATACATGGGATCAATCACATAAGAAACAGGATCAGCAATGAAGGTCTTTTTAAAAATTCCCCAAAACAGTTGTTTGAGGCCTTGTTTTAGATTTTCTTTTGTAAAGTCTTTGGAATCTAAAAATTGGTGAAGGACATCACTTGCACGTAAGATGGGGCCTGCCACTAGTTGTGGGAAAAAAGCCAAAAATAGCCCAAAGTGGAAAATGGATTTGGCTCTTTCTACTACACCTCTATATACATCGACTGCATAGGATACAGCTTGTAAGGTGAAAAAACTAATCCCCATCGGGAGAAGGATCCCTGACTTTTGTACAAATTCTGGATCACAAGGAGTGAGTGAAAAGGTTTGGTTCCAAACGGTAATGGAAAAGTCCAAATACTTAAATACAAATAGTAAACTTAAATTACTCCAAACAGCCACATTCAACCAAAAAAGCTTTTTTGGTTTAGAGGAAGCTCGTTCCATATAGTCGACAGCTAGTTTTGTGACAACAAAGGAGAATACCAGTAAAATCAGGAATGGAATTCTAAAAATTGCATAAAAATACAAACTAACAATGAATAACCAGAGTCCTTGAAATCTTTTAGGGATTAAAAAATAAACAAGGATCACGACGGGCGCAAATATCAAATAGTGAACAGAATTAAAAAGCATATTATTTGATTTCCTTTAAGGCTTCACCAACGGATTCAGCAGCCCATAAGTTTCCTAGTTTTGTTAGGTGGCCATCACCAGGAATGTAATAGTCTTGGATTCCCGCTTTTTTTGTTTTTCCTGCAACTATAAATTCACGACCACACATTTTGTCAGTATAGGGAAGGATGTCCAGAGTTTGGATACCTTTGGAATCCAGATACTTTTTGGCACGGATGGCATAACCACCAAGTGCGTTATACTTTCCAAGCTGACGGCAATACACTTCTTCGATTTGCATAGGAAGTATAACAGGCACAAACTGGTATCCTTTTTCTTTGGAAAGAGAAATCATCAAATCATAAGCCCTAGTTGTGGTTTCTGGTAAAGGTTCTAAAGAATTTGGATCAACTGGCGTATCAGAACAAATTACATTTAGGTTTTGGAGAGGAGTTGGGCAAATGAATTCATCCTTTTCTTCGCATCTCTGTTGTTTAATGGGAAGAATAAATGTTTCTCGTAAGTAAACTAATGGAGAAGTAGTGAGAAGTTCTGTATCGGCACTGACTAAATATTTGGTTTGTGCAAATTTGACCTTTGTTTGTTCATATGCAAGTTTGAGTGCTTGCAAAAGGTATGATACTCTTGTGAGTTCAAATTGGATGCGAAAGTTTTGTTTATATACTAAATCATTTTCATGTAACGCGTCATTTTCATCATCCGGAAGGATTCCTTGTGCACGTAATTCTTCGGGCATCGTAAAATCATTAGGTGAGATAAAAAATAAAACTGTTTGGATGTTATCTATTTTCCCAGACATATCTTTCAGGCGTTTGTAGGAACCAAGAGAACCGTAAGCATCCACACCTAAATTTAGGCTTTGGTAATCTTTTCCATTGTGCGCAGATACACCTAGGATCGAACAAAATGTATCTTCATCGGAAACACCAAATCCCATAACAAGACTATCCCCAAGACAAACTAGTTTTGGTTTTCCTGGAATGGGTTCTTCGAGTCCTCGAAGACCTAAAGAATTGGTAGTGAATTGGCCTTGCCAAAGGTCCGCATAGTGACGGACAAAACGGCTTTCGTTTGGTTCTAGAGTCACCCCATATTCTGGGTGGTAAGCATGCAAAAGTTTGACATCGCGGTAGTAACGTAAAGCAGGCGGATTGGAAATGCGTAAAATCAATTCCAATGCAAGTAACGCCAACGGGAAAAATAGGACAATGGCTCCCCATCGTTTCCAGTTTTGAATCATATCCCTCTAAACTTTAGAAATCAAGATAGGAATCAAGCATTTCTAAGGCAAATTTAAGAAGTCCTTGGCAATGGCATCAGCAAAAAGTTCTGCAAGTGCTGGGCCTGGGTGGCCATCTCCTGGGATATAAACTTGTTTTTGTTCGTTAAACAAGATTTCTGTTTTGGTTCTAAGGTCGATGGGTTTCATTCCTTGGCCTATAAAAAACTTTTTTGCCTCTTCGTAATTGGGATCTTTCGTATCGGGAGTTCCAACTCTTGACATCCCCCAGCTGAAAAGGATGTTTAGTTTCTCTTTGGGAATGATTGGGTCATTTAGAAACTTGAGTAGGTTGGAATAAGTGATATGGTCTTTGGGGTATAGGATCGGAATTCCGGACGAAGTGTACACATTGGCTTTTGGAGAAGGTAGAAATTGATGATAAAGAATTGAATTTCTGCTGAGATGGTAATGGATGGGATAGAGGTATTTTTTGATTCCTTTTTTCTCTCTTTCGTCATCAATGAAGTCAGATGGATTCCAAATCCAATAGACTTTGTTCGGATGGTCTTCCCGTATTGTGGAATCAAAACTTTCTTTTAAGAATTGATAGATTCCATTTGTGCCAATGGCATCCACCGCAATGACTCGCACATCTATTTTGTATTTCGACTTTAAATAAAAGGCTGGGGTTTTGTTTGTTGGTAGGCCATAACCCATTGCCATGGAGTCACCAATGAGCCAAAGATGGATTGGATTGGTATCTTTAGAAAGAATCCTTTCCCCAAACTGGTTTGTTTGGATGTCCCAAGTTTTTCCATCTGCTCTCGTAAATGTTTCATTCCGATTGGGGCAAAGTCGAATTTGATCGAATCCATACAAACAATGAAACTTTTTATAACGAATCTCTTCCGTATCGGTTCCATTTTGAAAGCGAAGGTAACCTTCTCCTAGAGATAAACTTAAGAGAAGCGTGATTGTTAGATAAAATAAAGTTTTAAAGAATTTTTTCAATTAAGAGATAAAAGAAAGATAAATTTCCAATATAAAGTAACATCACTAGAAAACCCATAGCAATTTGGATGATATAAGAAGAATAGGAAAATCCTTGGTAGGCTAAGTAAGTGGTGACTGCTAAAACCATTTCAGGAACTAACACATAATAGGCTACATGTCCCCACATTTTTACATCCTGTGCGTACCAAGATCCGAGTATCCACATGGTGGCCTCAGAAGTTCCGAATATAAGTAAACCAATGATCCCAACCCAAAGAACCGTTCCAACGATGGAGACTGACATTTCTTCGAGTTTGATTCCTGCATAAACGCAGACAAATAATGGAATGGCCCAAAGACCAGCCATATATCCAGCAACTGTTCCTATTTTAAAAAATCCATCTTCAGGAAATACTAATATCCGTAAGGTGCTTGAAAGAAACCAATCCGGAAAAACCATAAAAATAGATAAGGGAACGAGAAATTTCCAAATCCGAAAGGGTGTATGCCACCGAAGTCCAAGCGAGAATCCAACAAAACTAATGTGGAAAAGAAGGGTAAGCGCGGCGAGTTTGATTCCAGCAGGACTTTCTCCAAAGTATAAAACAAATCCGGAAACAATACTAAAGACCAAAAAATACAACGCGAGCAGGAATTCTTCTGCAAGGAACTTAGGTTTCATCGTTTTGCACTGTAATGAATCTGAAATGAGATGCAAGTCTAAACTTGATTTGCTAAGGTTAAAAAATGATAACAGAGATTTTGTAGATGTTACTTGGTGGGAGATACTGGGTTCGAACCAGTGACCTCTACCATGTCAAGGTAGCGCTCTAACCAACTGAGCTAATCCCCCAAGGTAAAACCATTTCACCAGAGCCGAGCCCACCGTAAAGTACGATTTCGAAATCGGTTCCTGATTGAAAAATCCGCACTCATTCGATCGGCGAGTCGTTCTGGTTTGGTTTTGTCTGGGATTAAAAGAACCAAATTGTCTTTTGCTCTGGATAGACCAACGTAAAGGATGCGTCTTTCTTCGGCTTCATCGATTCCTTCTCCGTCTTCACTCCAACCGAGAACTAAATCCAAGATGACACTAGTAAACTCTAAACCTTTGGCACTGTGGATTGTCATCACTTGGGCCGGTGGAAGGCCGAAATCTAACCATGTCTGTTTTCGGTAGTTACTGCGGGTGAGTAGGATTGTATTTGGATCTATCTCATACCATTTTTTCCAAATTTCTAATAGTTTTGTATCTGTTTCACTGATCCGTTCGATCTGAAAAATGCCCTTTTCTTTTCTGAAAGTTTTTACTTGTTTCGGAATTTTGTCTTTGTTTGGTTTTAAGGGGACTAGGGAGGCTTGGATGATGGAATCCTTGGAACGGTAGTTAGTTGATAAAAAGTATTGTTTTACACCTGAAAAATGATTCGGAAAATCTAAAAATGGTTTTGGGGTGGCCCCGCGAAAGCCGTAAATGGCCTGCCAATCATCACCCACAACGGTGATGGATTCAAAATTCATTTTTTGTATGATCTTAAGTTGTACTTCGTCAGTGTCTTGGAACTCATCAATGATCAGAGACTTCCATCTTTCCTTCACAACTTGTGCTGAATTTGTATCCAAAAACTGGAGGAAGTGAAAAATCAAATCATCAAACTCGAAAAAATAATTTTCCTCTTTCCAGAACTTAAACTTTGATTGGAAGGACTCATAAGCATCTTCGCTAAGTTCACGGAAATATTTTCCATCATTTTTGAAAAGGATGGGGAAGGGAATTCCTCCGACTAGATACCGCAAAGGGAAAAGGATTTCCTTGGTGATTTCCCATTTTTTGGATTCACTGAGGAGTTTGTATTTTGACCAGTCTTTAGAGTTATCGTAATTCTTTAGAACATGAAAACAAAACGCATGGAAGGTGGAGATATGATACTGATTGGAGAGCCCTTTTTTTTCACACCTCTCTTTGAATTCACGAGTGGCTTTTTTCGTAAATGTAACAATGACTGTATTTTCAGGAAGGATGGATTTGTTTTTTTCTCTTTCTTCCAAAAGCCCAATCATTGTGGCTGTTTTTCCTGATCCGGCACCAGCAATCACCTGTTTAATGAGATGATTCGATTGGATGATGGCTTTTTGTTCTTCACTCCACATTGATTGTAGAGTGGAAATTCTATTGTAATTGGTTCTATTTTTCCTTATTGTTTGAAGACTGCGGTATCTTCATCTTCCTCTTCTTTGAGGTCATAATATCCGTAAATAAAACTAGAACTCGCTTTTACTTCCATCCCATAAAAATGTTCAGAAATTCTTCCTGATTTAGTGACTTCCAATTTATATTCTTCCGCTAGGAATTTCATTTTATCCATGGAAATCTTTTCATTGATTTTCGGGCCAAACCCAGATTCTGTTTTTGACCAATCAATGATAAAAAGTCGTCCTCCCGATTTCATGGAACGAATGAGGCCATCCATCGCCAAACCAGGGTTTGGGAATGTGGAAAGCGAGAGGGAGGCAAAAATGATTTCTGGAACCGGAACCCATTCGGGGAGAAGGGGGTGGTCGGACTGGTCCATATGAAAAGGGGTGAGTTGTTCGATCCCTTCCATTAGTTTCCGCCGAAGGATCATGTCGATGATCTCTTGTTGGCATTCCGCAGCCCAGATCCAAACATGGGGAAACCATTTTCTAAATTCATTGAAGTAAAATCCAAGCCCACTTCCAAAGTCGACTATGTTGTTTAGGCCTTTCCAATTGAAAAATGCATACACATCTTCGGGAGGACAAACCTCCCTTCTGTGGCTGGAAAGTAAGTATTCCTGGTAACTTTGGGAACGGTAGTATTCCGTTTCGGACATAATGACAATTCTCAGAGAAAACCTAGGAAAGTACAAACGAAAAATTCAATTAGGGGGACTCTACCACCGAAAATCTAAGTATGAAGTTCTCGATTCAATTCTGGATGGTTGTACTGCTATTCTCTTATCTTCCTGTTTCGGCAGATTCTGGGTTTGAGGAAAGCCGTTATCCAACGATAGCAAAAGCAATCCACGCCAGCCTTCTACCTGATAAAAAATCGATTCGTTTGGATTGGGATCCGCCCAAACAAGATGGTGAAATCATTGTAGCTCGTTCCTCTGTGATGATTGATAGCCCTGAGAAATTATACATTGCTGATTCGCTCGGTCGTTACAAAGCCTCTGGCGCCAACGCAACCCGAGTATATTTTGATTACAACTTAAAACCGGGTACTTATTACTATGCAATCGTTATGGTAACGGATGTTCGCCGTAGAGAAGTAAAACTATTTTCAAATCAAAATTATACTGTGGTTCCTGTTCATATCGCCGAGGAAAATGGAACTCCAGTTGTGGGCCAGAATCAAGATTTCCCTGCTTTTCCTGCCGATGCCGGGATCCAATCGATGGTGGGTGGAGTGTCCAATATTACCGCCAATATCGAAAGAAAATTTGTACGTTTGAATTGGATACCACCAAACGGGGCGACTGCGGGACGAACTTTGTATACTGTTTACAAGTCAAATTCTCCTTTAACCAGTTTGACTCTCATGCAAAAAGCAGAAAAATTGGCAGAACTTACCCATCCTGTGAATACATTTTTAGATCAGGATTTAGATAAATCTCAAACCTTGTATTACGGAGTTTCCGTCAAACAAGCTGGAGGTGAGGAAACACTTCCATTAGAAGATAAAAAGTCTACTTTACGTGTGTTTTATATCAAACAAACGGATAAAAATAATGCGGAAGTCATTGTCGAAGATTCTCCTAAAAAACCAAAACAAGAAGTGGCATCCAATGAGACACGTACTGATTTAGGTAGTGTGATGCATGTTCGTGGCCTTGGTTACGAACGTGTAGGCAAAGGGGCTGTGATTAGTTGGATTAGTCCAGAAGCTGCTGATGAAACTACAGTATATAGTTTGTATGCATCGGTAAAACCTTTAAACCAAGGATCCGCGTCGTTTGGGCAAGGTTCGGTTGTGAAGGTGGCAACCGTAGTACATCCAAAAACAAACTTTTTTATCAAAGAATTAAAAGAAATCGATGAACTCTATTTTGGGGTTACTGCCAAATCCAATGGAATTCCAGAAGATTATAATTTAAGAGAAAACGTATCTTATTTTAAATATGATTTTTCTAAGGACAATCTCCCACCAGAAGAACCAAATGTGGTAGCAGAGTCTCATCCTAAAAAAGAACCAGAAAAATCAGAAGTATATAAAAACGAACATTCTGTACAACCTACAGAAACCTTACCGCCCAGAGAAAATTCAGAACCTGTGAATGATTTTAAAGAAGAAACTGCGGCAACGGTAAACTATGATTTAGGGCAAACAGATCTAAATCAAATCATCAAAGAAACAGTCATTAGAAAAAAATATGAAACGGCAGTGTATCGTTTGGAAGAATATTTGAAATACGAGTCCAATGGATACTTAAGAGGGAAAGCAATGTTTTTCCTGGGTGTGAGTGCATTAAAAACTGGTGATACAAAAAAAGCCTTAAAATGTTTTTTAAAAAGGGAAACAAAATCCTATTCTCCGTCAAGGGTAGAGTTTTGGACGAATCAGACCTTGAGTCAGGTGGGTAGAGGGAATTTATGAATCGAATCATTGTTAGTTTAGCAGGTTTTTTGTTTATTGTTGCGGGTCTTTCTACTGCATACTACCAAACGAATATTTCTGCAAAAGAAGACCAATCACAAATCATTTTGGAAAAAATTGCAGAAGGGGAAGAATACTTAAAACAATCCAACCCTCAAAGTAAAGAAAAAGCAATTGCCATATTTTCTGAGTTAGCGGGGAAACGTGGACTCGAAAAATATGAATTCCAAATTAAATACAACCAAGCTAGGGCTCTAGAAAAAAACTCTGACTTTTATCCAGCACTTGATATTTACAAAGACTTAAAAAAAAGTTCTAATTTAAAATCAGAAGAAAAAGAGAAACTTAGTTATTCACTTGGTAATTTACTTTTAAAAATTGGAAATGAATCAGAAGGTAAGTCACATTTAGAATCTGTTTTGCAACTTAGTTCTGATAATAAACTAAGATCTAAATCCTTCTTAGCTTTGGGTGATTATTATTATAAAACCGGCCATTTTGAAACGGCGCGTAAAAATTATACCTTAGCCTTACAAGAAGATCCTAACAATACGGAATCTAGAATTGGATGGGGTCGAGCACTGCGTAAACTGGGTAAAGATTGGGCCTCTTTTGACGTATTTGATGAATACATTGAAACTGCTGATCAGTTGGCAGGGGCTGATGAAAAAGTAGTAGGTGAATACAAAGATTCAGTTTTAAAAGATGCGAAAGAGAATTATACGAAGAAAAATTATTCTAAGGCAATTGAACTTTTTCAAAAAGTAGTAAGTGTCGCGCCATCATCCAAAAAAGAAGAAGAAGCATTGTATTACATTGCCCTTTCTTATGATGCGATGGGAAAACAAGTGGAGTCTCTCACTTATATTAATAAAGCATTAAATAACAGTGATTATTCACTCGACCAAGCTGCTTTATACAAAAAAGGAACTATTTATTTCAGACAAGGGAAGTTTGAAAAAGCAGCAGGAATATTTCAGACAATTGTAGATAAATACCCTAAAAACCAGATTACCGACAAGGCGATTGCATGGAAAAAAGAATCACTGGATCAATTCACTGACCACAATGATCTTGATAATTCGGATGTAACGTCTGATTCCGGTTCACCTAAACCAAGTTCGGTTTCAAACAGACCTGAACCTGGAAGTGATTTGGAATTTTAGTCGGATTTCATTAGAAATTCATTTGCTTTAGTATTGTGGAGGGCTTCCTCCATTCCGAAAGTTTTATAAATTTCGGGAACAATGTCAGCAAGCGAATGTATATTTTCTGCGAAGCGGTCAGCATCCTTCCCATATAGGATGGTGGCCGCCGGGTTTTCTGTATGATTTTTTTGGCTAAGGTCTTCCATATTTCCATGGTCACTCGAAACAATGAGTAAATCTTTTTCTGGATCTATACTTTCAAGCACTCCATAAAAAAACGCTTCTAAGTTTTTAATGATATGTTCAGCTTTTTCCCAATCCATGGCATGTCCAACTTTGTCGGTGAGGAAGTATTCATACAAAGTAAGTTTGTAATTGGCAAACATAGAAATGGATTTTTTTCCCAGTTCATACGGGTCTCTTTTTTCCAAAAGAGGATCTCCCGGTTTTAACATATCAATTCCGAGTGTGCCCATAATTTCATGAGTTAGGTCCATATAAAGACCTCTCCCATTTGCCAAATCATCAAAAGTTTTTAATGGCCGGCCACTCGCTAACTGAACTAAGGTGGAAGCAGAAACTAGTTTTGGTTTTTCTTCCACATGTTTTAGGTAAGGTGGTGAAAAACAATTGAGAAAATCGCTTAAGTGTCCATTTTCATTTAGGACTTTGATGAGGGAATATTTAGCGATGATTTTGCGTAGGGTAATGGTTGGAAATCCACTCACATGGCGATCCAGGACTTTTGGTCCAGGTATTCCTGTCCAGAGCGCCGTTTGTCCAGTCGCTGATTGAGGAAGGCCAGGAACACCCATATGGGCATCTGTTTTGATATAATGCAAACGGGATGGGGAAATAGGTAAATCTACATCGGTTTTAGGAATCCCTCCGACAGGGGCTAAAAAACCTTTGGCAAATCGGCTGAATGGGTTGGATTTGGGATCGAAGTCTGCCATTCCCACTCCGTCCAAAAATACATAAAAAATCATTCCTTTCCTTGGACTGATTGGTTTTTGCCAATGACAACCCGATAATTAGAATGATGAAACGGAATTTCGGAAACCTGTCTATTCTTTTTGGATACCTTGTGGTTTCTCTCCTGGTGACCTCCGTTTTATTCAGTTATTTTGAATGGATTCGCCCCTTTCGCCAGAAATCCAATTTGATTTCCGCTTTGGAACGGTTTGACGAAGACAAAACAAAAGAACACTTAAACACCCTTGAGTTCTTTTTTCGTGAATCGGCTCTACCGTATCGTGCGGCTCTTGTCACAAGTCGGATCAAAGAAACCCTTGGATTCAGTTATGTACGTTTGTATGATGATTCTTTACGACTCATTCATAGTACAAATGAAACAAATGAAATTTTTCAAGAAGAACTCAGACAAGATCCATCTGGATTGTTAGAAGGGAAACTGAAAAAACTATCTAACGGTGATTTTGTTTACAGAAACCTTTCTGGAAAATTTTTTGTGGTGTTTCCCAAAGGTCCAAGTTTACCAAGACAAATTCAAAATGCAAATTTGGAATACGGATATCTTTACTGGGCCTTTGATCCTAAATCAGAAAAAGTTTTGTACACCAATGATGAATCCATCCTTACTGGTGATTTAGAAAGTAACCAACTACTCAGGCTTTTTTCAGGCAAAGAAGGACAAACCATCACTTGGAAGTTAGATGGGGAAGATTCCAAACTGATTTTAGAAACTACAGAAAATTTTTCTGTTTATTTACTCAGACAATCTGATACGGAAACTGAGGAAATTCGGTTTGGTTGTTTTATCCTGTTTCTCGTTACCTTTACCGGTTTATTTTATATTCGTTTTGTTTGGATAGTCATTCAGAATCCAGGGTTTCAATTCAAACGCAGAATTCTTATACCAGTCATCGTTTATTTAATCCTACTTTTGTTTTATCAAAAAAGTTGGGAATTATTTCCAGACTATCGTTATTATAAACCTTGGGCCAAACACAGGTTAGTTCAATTTGAAGAAACACTTTCCATTTTAGAAAAAAATCTACAAAGGGACGGACTTAAGGAAGGTGGAGGCCTTGGCGAATCAGAAAGAATCGTTTCTGAACTTTATTTTTGGAAAAAAGGAAAAACTGATTCGAGAGCGATTCAAAACAGATTTAGTACAGAGATATTTGGATTATTGGAAAGGGTAGAAAATCATCCAGTTTCCATTTTACTCGAATCAGAGTTTGATTTAGTGTATATCATTCCGAAAATAAACGAAGATGATAAATCTATCTCCATCCTCATTGCCGTTCTTGATTCCAATCTTTTGTTGGCTAAAAAAGAAAAAGATCGCGATGAGTTTTATTTTCCAATGGTATCTGCAAAGTTATCAGATAACAAAAGTAAGGAGCAAGTTACATTTAACCCCCGCGTTTGGAAGGGAAATGATAAACTTAAAACTGCCCACTTAGAATCCAACAAACAATCGGTTGGATTTTTGCATCATAAATTCCATTCTTATTATGTATCGAAAGAAAAAGGGAAACCTGGATTGTTATCAGGGTTATCCATCTATCGTTATTCCTCATTCCCACCTTATTTATTCAGTTTTGGATATTTATTCATAGGGCCCTGGATCTTTTTTATTTTGTGGGCTTCTATCAAAAGACGTTTGCTGGAAAAACATCCAGAGATGTTAGGGGAATCCCTTCCTGTGAGTGATGGATCACCAGTAGAAACACTAGAGATAAAAAAATTGGTCTCTACTAAAGAAGGAATTGAAACAAAAAGGGAACCCGTTATAAACATTCCTAACCCTGTGAAAAAAACGAGTTTTAAGATTTTACCACCAGCAACTTGGAGACGTGTTGCTATTTTAGATGCCGTACAAAAAAAACGGGAAACTATTTTTAATCCTGAGTTAGAAAAACTGGTTCACTCTGTTACTAAAAAATCACAACCGGAAGTGAAAGAAGAAGTTGTTGAAAATTTTCTCACACAGATCCCAGAAGAAAAACGTGTTGAGTATGGTTTACTTGATAAAATTTACAGAGAAAACGAAATTTCTTATGACGGGATTGTCGGTTATACTAAAAACTTTATTTCGAGACTTGGTTCTCCCAGGTTTTCTTATCTTTTTTTAAACGATTCCCTTGGTTCTTTTCATAACCAAATTTCCTCAGGCCTAGACTATAACACTCGTTCTAATTTGATTTTTTTACACCATGATCCATATTTACCATTTGATGAAAATGGATTTGCCTTACTCGATGTGGATGATACAGTAAGGCTTGATCGATTTATTGCTAAAAAGTTTTCTTGGGAAATCCTTTTACAAACAGAGACTATCATTGCTTTTCATATGGAGTCCCTTGGTTTTCCTGGGATTTTCCTCGTGCTTCTAAACAAAGAAGAAAGGACAAAGTTTTTGGATTCTCATAAACGAATGATCCAAGAGAAACTACGCCAAGTCATTCCTGCTCTCCATGTCCTTGTGGAAAAAGAAGAAAGAAAACCTGAGTTTTTAAAAGATAGTTTGTCTTGGATGATTCGTTCTTTTATGCAAGCAACCTTTGGTGGGAAAAGATCCACTTCTGTTTTACGCATTCAATGGCCGGATTTTCATCCTTCTCCGGAGTGGGAAGGTTCCAAAAGGCATTTTGTGGATTCCATCCAAGGTTATTTAGAAAGCAAAGATCGATTGATAGAAACCTCACCCAATTCTATGTTGATTGTAACGGCAAAAGATTTGTATCTTTCTGTGATTCAAAAATTACAGGAGTTACCTTTCCGCCATGAAATCAAATCGATGAAATTTCCGGAAGATGGTCAGAACTTCTATTTATACTTTTAAATTTGTTTTTATCTTGTTTTTCACCACCCAAACTATTTGGGCAGGTGGTAGCAAAAAAAAAGAAGAAACCACTGCCCTCAGAAAACAAATTTACAACTTACACAAAGTAGATGAAGAAACTGGTTCTATTCCCTATCTGGAAAGGTATTTGGAATTAAGCCAAAACGAGTTGTATTTCAAATTGCTCTATGCAAAAGCACTTCTTTATCGAACGGATTTATCTGTTCCCAAACCTAGTGAACCGGCAGAAGATCGGATTAACAAAACAAAACTCATTCAAAAAAACTACAACTTATCTTCCAAACTGTTTCAAGAGAATGTTTTGCATTTGGAAAAGGTTAGGCCAAGAGATCCAAACCTCGGTCGGTGGTATTATCTTTGGGCATTCAGTGAATGGTTCTCGGATAACAAAGAAAAGTCGATCAAACTCTTCCAAAAGGCAGTGAAGTTGGACTATCGTTTGACCGAATCTTATTATAATATTGCATCCCTTTATGAATCCCTTGGGCAATGGCAAGATGCCAATTTGTATTGGCGTAAATTTGAAAAAGCCGAAAAGGAATTAGAAGAAGAAGATTAATGGCAAAAATTGATAAACGGTTTCAAATTTTACTTTCTGAAGAAGAACAAATTTTACTAAAAAATGAAGCGTCCAGGCGAGGGGTCTCCGGGGGAGAACTCATTCGGATGGCTTTAAAAAATGAAATCATCCAAAAATCAGAACTTGTGAGAAGAAAAGCTCTGATCACTTTAACGGAGATATTGGATTGAAAGTATATCTCACTTCTTCTCTATTATTTTCTTTGGTTCGTTCCGATCGTAAATCAAAAATCCAAAAACTATTATTGGAAGCCTTAGATTCTCATGAAAGATTTTTTACATCTTCCATTTCTGTTTATATACTTTTTCAAATGTTAGAAAACCTTTCTGTTGAAAAGAAAAAACAGATTTTAAGTTTATTAGAAGACCTAACCGATTCCATTTTTGATTTAGATACAGAAAGCATTCGAACACAGATTTTGATGGCAGATACTTGTGATATTGAAATGGCCATTGCTCTGAAACAAGGAATGGATTCGATGATTGTAGATAC
This sequence comes from Leptospira noumeaensis, assembly GCF_004770765.1. NCBI lineage: Bacteria > Pseudomonadati > Spirochaetota > Leptospiria > Leptospirales > Leptospiraceae > Leptospira > Leptospira noumeaensis. Next base: position 202,757 of record NZ_RQFK01000007.1, read on the forward strand.
AGAAAGGGAGATTTCCTCCCTTCCCTTACTTTTGGTTCGAAACTTCTTTGGGGAAACTAAATGAAATGGGAGGAGAAAGTGGACTTTTTTGGTCTTTCGAATCCCATTCATTTAAATAGCGATTGTAAGCTGATATTCTAAAATAATAAGTAAGTCCCGGTTGGAAGAGGAGTCCTCTCTTTTCTTTTCTCGAAATATCTACTTGGTCGGCGATGGGACGGTATTCGGGGGATTCCAATTCTCCTTCTGGAATGTATATATTATTCACTAAGGTTTCTTCATTCACACAAAATCGTTTGTTTCTAAAACTACTATCTTCTTCGTTCCCATCTAACTTAGATAAGGCACCATTTTTATCCTTTTTCACAAAAACAGAACCTAACATACGTGTGGGAGTGAGTCCATAATGGATGATATAACCACCTCCATTTTGAACTTCTTTTTCATGGTTTGAATTCCATAAAAAACAGACAGATTTTCCTTCCGTTGGATTTGTATCCAAACGAAACCTAGTGGGAACATCTGGAGGAGTTTGTTCAGTATAATCAAAAGATAGAGACTGTACAGTCGGAACCGATTTTCCCATTGGGTCTGGTCTAAACCATAATTTCCATTGGTAGTATTTGAATTTGTTTTTGGGAAGGTCTTTCTCTAACGATTTAATTCTAGTCCAAGGCAGATTTAAATTGGATTCAACAAACTTCTCGTTGGTTCCTCGAAAATAAAGTTCGAGCATTGTATCTCGAGGTTGTTCTGTTTTCCATTGGATGCGGGTCAAACTAGAATTGCTATATTTTGTTTCTAAAACTGGGGATAGGGCAGTGTTTCCTTCCATATATCCAATTTTGGTTTCATCATCATAACGAACGGATTCAAACTTAGTGTATTCTACTTCTGGTTCCCCTTTATGGATATGAAACCCATCTAAATTTCCGTAAAAGGATTTTCCAAGTACAAGAGGTGTGGAATCATTTTCTGGAAATCCAAATCCTAAGGTATCTGCTTGGTTATTTTCATACTCAGCAGTTTCGATTCCATTTTGGTACATGATATACTTATGGTTTAAGGTATCAAAATATAGGGAGATGACTTCCCAAGTTTTTCTCTTGAGTTTGACTGGTGATTCTAAAATAAAACTAGCAGTTCGACCATCTGATTTTTGGAGTAGGTTGTTTACTTGTAATGTTGGTTTACTTTCGTTTAACTCGAGTGAGATGCCATATTTTTTTCCCTTCACATAAACAGTCCGGTCCAAAATGACAGAACCTGCACCTTGTTCTCCTAAACGAACGGGGATGGAAATGGTAAAGGGATCTGGATGGGTTCCAAAAAGAGAATTCCCAGAAACAGAAAGATGGATTTGGTTTCTACGCCCAGAAAAATATGCCGACCGTTTCCCAAAAAAATAAGTTTGGTCATCGGTTAAATAAGATGAGGAAACAACTGTGATCGATTTGGATTTAAAAGGAAATCCGGCTTCTGTGATTTGTGGTTCACTCACTTCTCCTTCAAAGTCGAAGAAGAGTTCGCCGTGTTTGGGTGTATTTTCTTTAGGTTTTAGAAAGTTCTTTTTGCCAGGTTCCGAATTTTGAACCACGCCTATTTTTTTCCATAGGCTAAGGTTTAGGATTTCTTGTTTTGGGACTTCCCATCCAAATAAGGGTAGGCCCCAAACAAGGAAAAAGGTTACGACTGTTCTTCGATGAGTCCCAATCGTTTTTGGTGCCGTCCACCTTCGAATTCTGTTTCTATCCATTTTTTTACGATTCTCTGTGCTAAATCTGTTCCGAGAACCCTTCCCCCTAAAACGAGTACATTGGCATTGTTATGGCGTTTGGACATTTCCGCCGTAAACTCATCATGGCAAAGGGCCGCGCGAATGCCTTTGAAACGGTTGGCGACAATGGAGGCTCCAATGCCTGTCCCGCAAAGGGCGATGAGTCTTGGAACTTCACCGGAAAGAACCTTTCGGCAGGCATCTCCAATGATGGTGGGGTAGTCGACGGACTCTTCGCTCTTAGTACCGTAATCGACAATTTCGTAAGTTTCCTCGAGACTTTTCCTGAGGAATTCTTTGAGTGCGAACCCTCCATGGTCAGATGCGATTCCAATTTTTTCTTTCATTCTGCTTTCTCCTTTCTTTGTTTTAGGGCATCGGTGTATGATTTCAATGATTCCAAAGAGAGAGAGAGTAAAAACTTGTCTCGTTCTCTCAGTAAACTTCCATAATACCCTGTGAATAAATCCAAATAACGTGAATGTTTTTCCTTTGGATTTTTTTCGTTCAGGTATTCGATGGAAAGATTTGTAATTTCGTTTTTGATTTCCGTATGAGACTCAAACCATTGTTTGGCGGAATTAACTTCCCCAGGTGTGAGTGGAAAAGGTCTAGAATCGGAAAGAAGGATTCTCCATTCGTATGTAAAAAAACTTTCTTCTTTTTCTTTTCCTGAAAGAAGAGAAGGTGCAAAATATTCACCAAAGTTCCCTGGTTTTGTATTTTCTAAAGGTAAGTCTTTAATTTTTTCAAAAAAACAATTTAGGGAAGAAAGCCTAAGTTCTGCTGATTCTTTTGCAAACTCGCCCATTTTAATTCGATCCAAATTGAGGATATTGGGACTGATGGCACCGGGAGGGATTTCTTTTTTGAGAGGAAGATAACAATCCTTAGCTTCCTTCCAACCCAGACTCCCTTCGGGAATCCAAAGGGAATGTGCAGAAAGGGAATGAATAGTTAAAAGAAAAAAAACAAGGTAGGATTGTTTATATTTACCCATGTGTTCTTTCAAATTCTTTGATAAAGGATATGAGAGAATCCACACCTTCTTCCGGCATCGCATTGTAGATACTGGCTCGAAAACCACCTACGTCGCGGTATCCTTTGAGTCCAGCAAACCCTTGTTCTTCGGCAAGAGAAAGAAATTTTGAATCCAAACTTTCGTTATGACTTCTAAACACTACGTTCATTGCGGAACGAAAATCTTCTGGAACCGGTGCATAAAAAAGGTTGGATGCATCGATTGTATCATACAATTTTTTTGCTTTTCTTTCGTTTGCGGCTTCCATCACAGCGAGGCCACCATTCCGTTTTAAGTATTTAAAAACAAGACCAGCAATGTAAATGGAATAGGTGGGTGGAGTGTTGTACAAAGACCCATTTTTTTCCATCAGAGAAAAGTTCATGAGGTTGGGAATGGGATGTTCTAATGTAGGTAATTTTTCTTTGTCGTAAATGACAAGGGTGAGTCCAGAAGGCCCAATGTTTTTTTGTGCTCCCGCGAAGATCACAGAAAAATCTTCTATGGGGAGTTTTCGACTCAGGAGTTCACTTGTCATATCCGCAAAAAGAGGAGCCTTTTTTAATTTTGGAAATGTTTTGTAACGAGTCCCATAAATGGTATTGTTAGAAGTGATATAAACATATTTGGCTCCCTCATTCACGATCTCGTCGGTGATGGTGGGAAGTTCCATATATTTGGAATCGGCTCCGTTAAAAATAGATTTTACATTGGGATAAAACTTCTTTGCTTCTTCGAATGCTTTTTTTGCCCAAACACCTGTAAGTGCATAATCAGCTGAGTCTCCAGCTTTTAAATAGTTAAAAGGAATGGCTGAAAACTGTAAGGTTGCCCCACCTGGAAAATAAACTATCGCATAACGGGAAGGTAGGTCGAGTAATTCCCTTAAGTCACTGAGAGATTCGTCCAAAATGTTTTGAAAAACATTTCCTCTGTGACTCATTTCCATTACAGACATTCCGGTTCCTTTGTAATTTAGGAACTGGTTTTGCGCTTCCTCCATGACTTCTGTGGGCAACATGGCAGGGCCAGCATTAAAATTGAAGACTCTGTGCGTAAATGTAGGCATTCTCCCACAGAATTTTGAAGATCCACCCCCCGGTAAATAGATTTTTATTCTAAAACTTGCTTTGCAGAATCACAAAGGTTGTTAATCTTGTGGGCATCTTTACCCCAATTTTCGTGAGGAAACAATGAGAATTTCTCGTTCCATCATCATTTGCCTAACTTTCGTCAGTCTTTCGCTGACAGCCCAATCCAAAGCCCCACTCGGCGAGTCCGAAATCAAGGGTTCCAAAAAAATCGAATTCATCAACCGTTCCTTACGTAAGGCATCTGATGACATTATTCAAGAAAATACCGAAATTGGTCGTAAACTGGCAGAAACTTTGGCCAAAGAAAATACTGCAACAGTGGATGGAGTCAAAATCCAAAGAGTGGCACCTGGAGCCGACGGAAAACTGGGAGCAGACATCCTAACCCTTTCGGAATCGCAAAGTTTTGACCATGTCAATTCCATCGCGCGGATCATTGCAGCCTATGTAGAAAAATCTTTCCAATACAAAGCGGGAAACTCTGAGACTTTGGCGCAGTACGTCCTCTATTACAATGCAACACATAGAAAAGACTCCAAGTTTTTTACAAAAAAATATACAGAAGGAGTGATCGCCGCTACTTCTCCAGACAAATTAGGGATTGATACCGTTTATAAAAATTGGCCAGGCAAAACCCAAATCATCATTCCCATCGAAGGAAATATCTTAAAAGATAGTGGAAAGGATCTCACCACCGATGAGTTAGAAAAAGACGTCAACAAAACTGTGAAGGATAAAGAAAAAGATCCTGCCACCAAACAGAAGATGGAAGACGAAGCCAAAAAAATGGATAAGTTACAAACTGATAAACTGAAAGAAGAAAAAAAGGTTTTGCAAGATAAAAAACAAGAAGTAGCGAACGAACAAAAAGATCTCCAAGACAAAAAAGATGCATTGAAGAAAAAGGAACAAGAAACGGTTGCTAGTCTCAATGAGTTAAAAAAAGACCCGGTCAAAAACAAAGCAGAGATTGAAAAGAAAACCGAAGAAGTCAAAAAAATCGAACAAGAGAAAAAAGACACTGATAAAAAATCAGAAGCGGTAGAAGCAAAAAAAGAAGAACTCAGTAAAAAGGAAGAACAAATCGCTAAGAAAGAAGAGGCGCGCACCGGAACCACCACTTCTGGCGATACAGCCAAAAAAGACGATACCGTTCAAAAGGTGGAAGCGAAAGTAGAAGAGTTAAAAACAGAACTCGCACAAACCAAAGAAGAACTGAAGAAAAAAGAAGAACAAAGTGACAATGTTGTGAACAACAAAATTCTTTTTATGAAGTTTATCAAATACGATACAGATGGACATTATTCCAACGAACTTTGGGCGATTGATCCGGCAAAAGATGATGCTCTTTTCAAAAGTCCATACAACAATATTTGTTCTAAGGAATTCAAAGAAATTGCGAACCAAGGAGTTCTTGTTCTTGGTTATGACGGAGAAAAAGTAGAAAACCGCAAACACAAACTCGTGTTACTGGATCCAGACAAACTGGGTGTGAAAAAAACAAGCGAGTCTGCGGATATTTTCTGGAGAACTCCTATGATCAATCGGGAAGACAAAATCTACGTGATTGAAAAGGTAAAAGACAAATACCATGTTTCTCGTTTTAAATCCGATTTAACTTTTGAGAAAAGAACAGAAGAACCTGTGGAAGAAAACTCAGAACTCACATTTTTTGGGGATAAAGTTTATGTGACCGGTAAACCGAAAGAAGGTGATAAAACTACCATTAAAGTATTCAAAAAAGATGATTTAAGCCTACTCAAAACCATCGCTCCATAAGGAGCCTCGGTGGGCATTCATTTCTTTGGGAACAGAATCCAACCTTTGACTCATTGTCTCAGGTTGGATTTTTTTTTAATCCTTTAAGTATTCAATCCTTTCTCGGATGGATTCGTTCGAAGGGTTTTTCTTTGCCAAATCTTCTAAGAGTTTAATGGCTTGTGGTTTTTTCCCCATAATGTCCCAAAGGTCAGATAATTCCAGAGCAGGTCTAGGATCACTCGGAGATTTGGAAAGAAGGCTTAGATAAATTTCTTCCGCTTTTTCTAAATCACCAATCAGACGTAATGCGGCCGCTTTTCCGAGAAGGGCAAAGTAATCATCCCCACTCGCCAAGATTTTATTGAAACATTCAAGGGCTTTGTCGTAGTTCCCAAGACCGCGAAGGGAATCCGCATACCTGTTGATGATCAGTTTGTTATCAGGATCGGATTCGAGAATTTTTTCCCAATAAGTGATGGCTGTTTTAAAATCTTTTTTCCCACGATAGGATTCGGCAAGGCCGTAAAGAGCAAAAAAGTTTTTTAGATCCAGTTCTTTGGCTCTTTCGTAGTAGAGAACCGCTTTGTCAAAGTCTTTGATTTTACGGTAACTGTTTCCAATTTCTGTTAGGATTTTGATATTGTTTGGTTGGCTCGAAAGTAATTTTTCCCACCACTGGATGGCATCCACATACCTTTGGCAGGCAAAATACAAATGCCCAAGACCCACAATGACGTACTGGTCACTTGGATTGATTTGGAGTGCTTCCATATAATAAACTTCTGATTCTTTAAAATTCTTTAGTTTTCTATGGGCATCGGCTACACGAGAAAGGATACTTGCATCTGTGATTGTTATGTGGTGAAATTCTTCTGCTACTTCGATGATTCGTTTGAGGCTATTCAAATCTCTGTAAGCATTCATTAGGCCCATAAGTGAAAACTTATTCGTTGTATCTCCGGCCAAACATTTGCGATAGTATTGGATGGCTTGTTCAGGTTGTTTGGTTTTTGCGTAATAATCACCAAGTCCTACAAGTCCGTATGTATTGGAAGGGTCTTCATCAAGTAATATGTCTAATCGTTCTTTGGCTTCTTTAAATCGGCCCTGATCAAGAAAACGATACGCCTCTTTGGCAAGAGCTTTTATTTTTGTGAATTTTTCATCTTCTTGTGGTTTTTCAATCTCAGCATTTTCCATATTCTAGGGTCCAATTTTCAGCATTCCTTTTTAGACAGTAAAAATCGACTCAAAAACGTGAGAACATTGACATCAGGCTCTTTTTTGCAGAAATGACATTAGGGGGGAACGTATGTCATCTACAACCGAAGCAATTACTGGCGGTCGGCTTATGGTCGAATTATTGGAAGAAGCGGGTGTGGAGATCGTCTTCGGATACCCTGGTGGTGCCATCCTCCCATTCTACGACGAACTCTATCATAGTAAAAAAATTAAACATATCCTCGTTCGCCACGAACAAGGCGCCGTTCATATGGCGGAAGGTTATGCTCGTTCTACAGGCAAGTTAGGTGTTTGTATCGCAACCTCAGGACCTGGTGCTACCAATTTAATCACTGGTCTTACCGATGCCAAACTTGATTCCATCCCCATCCTTGCGATCACCGGTCAAGTTTCTACGGATGCCATAGGAACCGATGCTTTTCAAGAAGCCGATATTTTTGGAATCACAATCCCTATCACCAAATACAATGCACTCATCAAAAAAGCAGATGATCTTTCTCGTCATTTTGAAGAAGCCATTAAAATTGCGATGGGTGGAAGACCAGGACCTGTGCTTTTGGATTTTCCAAAAGATGTCCAATTAGAAAAAACAACTGTTAGAAAAGCATCAGCACTGAAAATTGCTCCTCACCATTATGAAAGACCAAAAGTAAAAGGGGATGCACAAGCATTTGCGGAAGTTTTGAACGGGGCCAAACGCCCGTTACTTTATGTAGGTGGTGGTGCTATCAATTCTTTTGCCTCTGCAGAAATTAAGGCACTTGCTGAAAAAGCAAATGCACCAGTGACCACAACTCTTATGGGACTTGGTGCTTTTCCTGGAACTCATCCATTGTCAGTGGGAATGCTTGGAATGCACGGAACCGCTTATGCCAACAAAGCTGTGTTAGAGTGTGATTATATCCTAAATTTAGGTGCTAGGTTTGATGACCGAGTTGCCAAATACCAAGATTTTGCACCCAATGCCATCCGCGCCCATGTAGACATTGATGCCGCTGAGTTTAACAAACGAATCAATGTAGATCATATTCTTCATGGGGATCTAAAAGATGCCATCCGTGAAATCCTTCCTTTTGTGAAAGGGGGAGACCGAACTTCTTGGATTGAAAACATCCAGTCTTTAAAGAAAAACCATCCACTCGATTTTGATAACAGTGGAGACAGTATCAAACCACAAGACTTCTTACAAAGAGTGTATACCAAAACGAAGGGAGAAGCCATTGTTTCTACTGACGTGGGCCAACACCAAATGTGGGCGGCCCAGTACTATCTTTTTGATAAACCAAATACTTGGTTAACTTCAGGGGGCCTTGGCACTATGGGGTATGGACTCCCGGCAGCCATTGGTGCGAAGTTTGGAAATCCGGATAAAATGGTCATTTGTGTGACTGGCGACGGATCCTTCCAAATGTGCATCCAGGAACTAGCAACCATCGCACAATCAAAGTTAGGTGTGAAGATTTTACTTTTTAATAATAACTTTCTTGGAATGGTTCGCCAATGGCAGGAACTGTTTTATGAAGAAAGGTTTAGTGAGTCCCAGTGGACTTACAATCCTAACTTTGTGAAACTAGCAGATGCTTATGGAATTCCAGCCATGCGAATCGAACACAAATCAGAAATTGATAAGGGTGTGGATTTTTTCCTAAAAGACAATGGATCAGCTCTCATTGAAGTGATGATCCCTGCGGAAGAAAAAGTTTTCCCGATGATACCTGCAGGAAAATCACAACAAGACCTAATCGAATTCAAAGACTTGGGGAAATTAAAAAAATGAAACACACTCTAAGTATTTTAGTAAATAACCACCCAGGTGTGATGAGCCATGTTTCTGGACTTTTCACCCGTCGCGGATACAATATTGATTCGATTGCTGTTGGTGTGACTGACAATGCTGATGTGTCTTCGATGACAATCGTTCTGAATGGGGATGATTTTATTGTAGGCCAGGTGAAAAACCAACTCCTGAAATTACCGGACGTATTAAAAGTCCAAGATATGGCTTATGCAAGTTCTGTACAAAGGGAACTTGTTTTGGTTTCCTTTTCGATTACTGAATCTAATCGAAGTGAAGCTCTGACCATTTGTAATGGATTTGATGTTAAAATTTTAGAAATGACAGAAGATTCCCTCCTCATTGAATTCTCTGGAAATTCAAGACAAGTTTCCAATGTCATTTCTGTAATCAAACCATTTGGGATTCGTGAAATTTCTCGCACAGGTCAGATTGCCATTGCTTATAGGAATCAAAACTCCGTTTAATCCACTTGACAGAGCCTAAATTTGAGGAGACTGTAGTCCCCGTTTCACTGAAAAGTTACGGAAAAACACTACTATGGTTCGGATATTTTTATTCCTTATTTTATCTCTTCTAACGACTGTTATCTATTCTGATTCGGAACGTACCGCTGTTCCTCTCAAAAGAGGGCAGGGTTCCGATGTTTTGTATTTTGATTTTGGGGAAACCGCTCCCACTTCCTATCTTTCTGTCGAACGTCTTCAAGAACCCAAACTAGAAGATCTAAAGTTAGGATTTTTAGAACCTGCCCCTGGATACTACAATGGTCCGGATGGGGGAGAGGTCTACCAATGGGCGAAAAACCATTACCAATGGAAACGTGCCGATGGAAGTGTTTATATCGAATGGGCCAATGGAACATTTAAATTAGATTTTCCCTCTGGTGTTGGATTTATTTCTTCCCCAGGATCTTGTAACGGATGTTCACCGACACTTGTATGGAATTATCCCGACCTAACAAAAATCACAAAGTATTGGATGGTTCATAGAAAAGAATATGACTTCATCTATCAAAAACCATTAAATTTTGAAAACTATCTTCTTGTTGATGAAACAAAATATGGGAAACCCAAATTAGAATTCGGAAACTATATACTTTATGGATCGGAAAAATGGTCTGAGTATGTACGCGCGTTTGGTGGCAATTTCAAAATGAAACCTTTTCTACAATACGCGAAATCCGAATTTTCTTTAGAAAATCGAGGGAAAGTTCCTGTTTTGTTATTTGATGAGTATGAGGATATCAAAAAATACATTGGGGCTGATATTCCTGGTGGATCGGAAGAAGGTGGGTTTGGTGGAAGAGATTCTATCACTATGTGTTGTGGGGAAAAAATGCCACAAACCACAGGAAATCCAGAGTTTGATTCCGATGCACTTAGGCGTTTTCACTTCGGAGTGTTTTACCATGAAGCCATTCATAATTTAGAACAAATCTCTTGCTTAAAAATCCAAACAGAAACAGGAAAATTTCCACAAACTGATATTTTAGATCCTTGGTTTGAGGAAGGTCTTGCTAATTATTTGGAAGCAAAATTTTACGAAAGAAAACAATTCCATATCTATAATGATGCAGAGAAGTTGATTCGAGAAAATAAAGTTCCGAAAACCTTCAAAGCATTGTTAGATGCGAAATATAGAGATTTACTTCCTTATTCCATTGGACCACTCCTTATCAAACACATCCATGAAACTTATGGAAAAGAGGCCATTCTATCTTACCAAAAAGAAACCTGTGTGGGCACAGCACCGGCCCTGGCCTTACAAAACGCCACTGGTGTTTCTCCCGACCAAATTTTAAAGGATAGTTTGTCTCGTTTTGAAAAAGAAAAAGATAATATTTTGAAAGATGGCAAAAAACTCCAGTTAGCTGGGTATACTGTCATGAATTCTAAATTTCCACTGGAATTAAAAATGTTTTTAGATAAAGGTTTTTCCCTCCCTGAATCGGCTTTGGAAATTAAATCGTATGCGGAGTTACCGAACTTACAAAAAATCTTTCCAGCAAACGTGGAATCTTATTCCGGAAAATTAGAAGGAGACTTTCTCGGACCAAATTCCAGCTATTTTTATCTTTGGAAAAAAGGGAACTACCGCTGGTATGGAGATTCATGGGAAGCCAATGTATTTCCAGGAAACCAAATTCTATTTCGGGGATCCGGTTTTACTCTCATTGAATGGGAAGATGGGAAAAAACAATACATATCACCGAAGGGAGATTCGGTGATATTTTTTAATTTGGAATCAAAATCTTATTTGGACACAAATGGAAAACAGGTCACTCCTTAGTGACCTTCTAACCAACGTTCTGCTTCAAGTGCCGACATACAACCACTACCTGCGGCAGTAATTGCTTGGCGGTACACTTTGTCCTGAACATCACCTGCCGCGAACACACCTTCCACATTGGTTTGTGTAGTTCCTGGTTTTGTGATGATATAACCTGTTTCATCTAAATCCAATTGGCCTTTAAATACTTCTGTATTGGGAACATGTCCAATCGCATAAAAAAGTCCACCCACCTCTAAATCTTTTTTTGATTTGTCTTTTGTGTTTTCGAGGACAATGGATGTAAGTCCGCCCGCTCCACCTTTGGCTTCCACAACGGTTTGGTTCCAAAGGATTTCAATTTTCGGATGTTCCATGGCACGTTTTTGCATGATTTGGGAAGCACGGAGTTGGTCACGTCGCACGACTAAGTACACTTTGGACGCAAACTTTGTGAGATGGTTTGCTTCTTCTACGGCCGAGTCACCCCCTCCCACAACAGCAAGTGCTTTGTTTCGGTAAATAGGGAGGGCGCCGTCACAAACGGCACAAGCGGAGATCCCGCGTTGCCAGAAAGTTTCTTCTCCCGGGACGTGCATTCGTTTGGCAGTGGCACCTGTGGCAATGATCACGGATTCCGCTTTGATTTCTTCGTCGTCAGACCAAATGGTAAAAGGGCGTTTGGAAAAATCCACTTTGGTGATGGTTTGGGTGTGGATGGTGGTTCCGTATTTTACAGATTGTTCTCGAAAGAGTTGGGTGAGTTTGGTTCCGTCGATTCCTTCTGGGAAACCAGGAAAGTTTTCCACTTCCGTCGTGGTTGTGAGTTGCCCACCGGCGGCCACACCACCTGCCATAAATCCTTCATACATCACCGGGTTTAGATTGGCTCTGGCTGCGTAGATGGCCGCTGTATGTCCTGCTGGACCTGATCCGATGATGACAACTTTATGGTTCATAATTTCTCCTATTCTGTATCTTGTTCTTTATTGTTTAGACGGGATTTCCCGGTTTCCTGTCTATTTTGTTTCGCAAGCTCGAACCCAAGGTGCGTAGTATGGGTCCCCGGAAAGCGGGCTTTTTTCTAAGGTCAGTAGGTAGTCCTTCTGTTTGAATCCTCTGGTAAGGCAAAGGTAGGTGGTTTCGAAAAACTCCAAAGTTTCTTTTTTCCCTTGGAACCGGATTTCTTCTAAAATTTCCAGCGCTTCTTTTTCGTATCCTGTGGTAAGATAGAGTCGGAAGAGTTCACGTTGTACTTCCGTGTCGTCCTTCTTCTGTTTATGATACTTTTCCAAATAAAAAATGGCTGTGGCAATGGATTGGTTGCTTTCTGCAAGCAGGAGTCCCATCCTTTTAAGCACAGGATCGTAGTCGGGATTTTCACGGAGTGAAAGTTCGTAGTAGTAGAGGGCCTTGGTTTTTTCTCCTACCATTTCCCATTTTTTTCCCTCTTCAAAAAGGGATCTTTCCTTTCGGCCGCAATTAACGACTAACACTGCGGCAAACGTGAGTAAAAAAATAAGGGAGTTTCTATGAACCACATCTCCTTTTTTCCTGACATAGCCATTTGTGGCAAAAAAAATAATAAGTCTCTTTAAGCTTTTTGTCCGACTCTTTAAGTAACATAAGAGAGTAAAGATGGGTTCCAAATTGCCAGTTTCTCAAAATCAGCTTTTACAAACATTCCAAGAGTACCTGTCCGTAGAAAAAGGACTGAGCGATAATTCGATATATTCCTACGGATACGATCTTAACAAGTTCGCGATCTTCTTGGAAAAGGAACATATCAACTTTTTAGAAGTAAAAGCAAACGACATTATGCGTTTTCTAGAAGAAGAAAGAGAACGTAAAATCTCCGCAAAAACACTGGCTCGCGAAGTGGTCGCCATCAGGCAGTTTTATAAGTATCTTCGCGATGAAAAAAGGTTAGATTCCAACCCAACCGAAAAAATTGAAACTCCTGAAGTTGCAAGAACCATTCCTGATTATTTAACGCAAAGCGAAATTGATGAACTCTTTCGTAATATCAAAGAGGACAATTTGTACGAACTTCGTGATAAATGTATCTTTGAACTTCTTTACTCTTCTGGCCTTCGTATTTCTGAAGCATGTAACCTAAAGATGACCGATATCGACATGGAAAACATGACGATCACTGTAGAAGGAAAAGGAGGACGCCAACGTCTAGTTCCTTTTGGTGAGAAGTCTTTGGAGATTTTGAAAAAATATCTTGTGGAAAGCCGCACAGAAATTTTGAAAAAAAGAACTTGTGAATTTGTTTTTGTATCAAAAAAAGGATCGTATATCAATCGTAAGTCGGTATGGCGCCTTTTAAACCACTACATCAAACGTACAAAAATTAAGAAAAAAGTAACACCACACACTCTTCGCCACTCATTTGCTACTCACCTACTTGAGAACCATGCAGACCTCAAATCGGTACAGGAACTTTTGGGTCATATCGATATTTCGACGACTCAAATTTACACTCATATGGCAAATAAAACTCTGAAGGAAGTTCATAAGAAATTCCATCCTAGAGGATAATGTCGAACCAAAATAAACCCACGGACTACAGTAAAGTAGTCCGTATCCAAATTCCATCCAACCCCCGTTTTGTTTCTCACACTCGTAACTACTTTTTTAATCTTTGTTTAGAACACGGATTTTCCCTTTTTGATTCCATGGATTTAAAACTGGTGATCGGGGAAGCCATTGTGAATATCATTCGCCATGCTTATTCAGGCCAACCAAACAAACCCATTTTTATTGAAATGCAATTTGATAAGGACAGAGTCGAAATCAAACTTAGGGACTATGGGAAAAAAGTCGAACCAAAAGACCTTCGCAGTTTTGATCTGAGCGATTACCGCGAACATGGGATTGGACTTTTTATGATTAAAGAACTCACCGATTATTATTTTCTCGACCAATCATTTGAAGTGGGGAACCAAATGGTTCTCATCAAAAGAAAGTAACCTCCATTTTTCTCGACAACACTCACCATTTTGGAATTTTATCCTTATGGAAACAATTCATGCAACGACCATCCTTTCGGTTCGTAAAAACGGTAAAATTGCTGTAGGCGGTGACGGTCAGGTGTCCATGGGGAATACCGTGATGAAACATACCGCCAGAAAAGTCAGAAGACTTTACAACGGTAAGGTGATCGCTGGGTTTGCAGGAAGTGCTGCCGATGCATTCACACTCTTTGAACTTTTTGAAAAAAAATTAATCGAACATGGTGGATCTGTGTCTCGTGCAGCAGTGGAACTAGCTCGTGAATGGAGGATGGACCGGATGTTACGAAGGCTTGAAGCCCTCCTGATTGTTTGTGATGCCAATGAATCTTTTTTAATTTCAGGAACGGGGGACGTCATCTCGCCGGATGATGGAGTGCTTGCCATTGGTTCTGGTGGGAATTTTGCACTTTCTGCAGCTCGTGCCCTTGTCCAAAACACAGATATGGACCCGAAAGATATTATAACAAAAGCAATGCAAATCACAGCAGATATCTGCATATACACTAACCATAATTTGGTGATTGAGGAATTATAAAATGACATATCCAACCATTCTTGCTGAAGTTATCGGTTCAGGAAATCAACCAGAGGAGTTAACACCTCGTCAAATTGTAGAAAAATTGGATGAACATATCATTGGTCAAACCAAAGCCAAACGAGCTGTTGCTGTAGCCCTTCGCAATCGTTCCAGACGTCGTAAACTCGACGAGTCACTCCGAGAAGAAATTTATCCAAAAAATATCATTATGATTGGGCCAACAGGTGTAGGGAAAACCGAAATTGCACGTCGTCTTTCTAAGTTATGTGGCGCTCCTTTTTTAAAAGTAGAAGCAACTAAATATACTGAAGTGGGTTATGTAGGCCGAGACGTAGAATCCATGATTCGTGATTTGGCCATGGGTGCCTTAAATTTGGTGAAAGCCGAATTTCGTGACCATGTGAAAGACAAAGCCATTGAAAAAGCCGAAGAAATTGTCCTCGATGCGATTTTACCTCCCATCTTCCATAAAAAAGAAGCAGATCTAAATCCAGAAGAAAAAGAACGATTCGTTAGTTATCAAGAATCCAGAGAAAAGTTTAGAGAAAAACTTCGGAAAGGACTTCTTAACGAACAAGAAATTGAAATTGATATTCCAAAACCTTCGGCACCAACGGGAATGCCCATGTTGCAAGTGTTTGGTGCAGGGAATATGGAAGATATGGACAACCAATTACAAAGTTTACTGGGTGATTTGATGCCAAAAAAATCCGGGAAACGAAAGGTAAAAGTTTCGGATGCAAGGAAACTTCTCACTGAATCGGAAGCAGAAAAACTCATCGATGCAGACAAAATCCAATCGGAAGCCGTCAGGCGTGTCGAAGAGATGGGAATTATCTTTTTAGATGAAATTGATAAAATTGCCGGTCGTGAAGGAAGGCAAGGGGCAGATGTGTCTCGCGAAGGAGTCCAAAGGGACTTACTTCCGATTGTGGAAGGATCCACAGTAAATACAAAGATTGGGCCCATCAAAACAGATCATATCCTTTTTATTGCTGCTGGTGCCTTTCATATGACAAAACCATCGGATCTCATCCCGGAACTCCAAGGACGTTTTCCCATTCGTGTGGAGTTGGAAACACTCACAGAATCTGATTTTGTAAAAATCCTTACCACTCCCAAGTCTTCTCTCACCAAACAATATGAAGCCCTTCTTGCCACAGAAGGAGTAAAGATCGAATACACAAAAGATGGAATTAGTGAGATTGCAAAACTAGCCTTCCAAATGAATGAAAAAAATGAAAACATTGGGGCAAGAAGACTGAATACCATTATGGAAAAACTTTTGGAAGACACTAGTTTTGATGCACCTGACCTTCCAGAGGATCAAAAACAAGTGGTCATTAACGAAGGTTATGTGTCATCTAAACTCAAAGGAATCATTGAAGATAAGGACTTGAGCCGGTTCATTCTGTAATCGAGTATGGAAACAGGTAGAAGAAAATTTTACCTGTTTCGTTTAATCCATTCCTAAAGAATTAGTTCCACTCTTTCAAAACCGCGAAGGGAATTTCCCACAAGGATCTCGTCTGCATCTATCAAATCCGATTGAAAAAGTTCAGTTTCTTTGACCCATCCCTTTCGGAGAAGTGCTTCTCGGAACACACCGGGTAGGCCTCCGGTTTCCAGAGTTGGAGTAAACCAAAACTTTCCTTTTTTCAAAAATAGATTTCGAATGTTGGTTTCTAAGATCCGCCCATCTCGATCAAACAAAACACAATCATCAATGGATTTGGCTTTACATTCTTCTAACATTTTTAAATAAAAAGATCTGTTTGTTGTTTTGTGGTATAAAAACAAGTCATTGGAATCCACGGGCCAACTAGCAATTCCTAGCCGGATTCTTTGACGAATTTTTGGTTTTGTGAAAGGGAAACTTTCCAATCGGAATTCGCCCCTTTCATTCAGTAAAAAACGGATACGAAAAACATCTTCATTTAAAGAAGGGTTGTGATCCAAATTTAAACTTGCTTCCGCTTTCTCTTTGGAGAAAGGGAAACCCATACGAATTGCCGTTTCTTCCATTCGTTCCAAATGCAGATCTTTTAAAAAATACTTCCCATGACCGAATCGCATTGTTTCTAAAATTTCGAATGGAGGTAGGTTGGGGTTGGAGATGAATTTTAATTTGGCCAGGCATTCTTCATATTCTGCTTCCGCATCAGAGAGGACAGTGATTCCACTTCCGACTCCGTAATTTCCTATCCAAATATTTTTTTCGTTTCTAAAATCGATTGTTCTAATGGTAACGCTGGATCTTATCCATGGAAGACCATCTAACATCTCTGATACGAATAGAGCACCCGTATAAAGTCCTCTATTATACCCTTCAAATTCACGTAAAAGTTCAAAAGACCTACGTTTGGGAGCTCCAATCACAGATCCAGAAGGAAATAAGGCTTTGAGGATGGGGAACCATTGGAAGGGATCTTTTAGTTTGGCTTCGACTTTGGAAACCATTTGCCAAACCGTTTCCAAACCTTTGATTAAAAAAAGATCTGTGACCTGGACTGTTCCTTGTTTGGCGATCCTTCCCAAATCGTTTCGATAAAGATCCGTAATCATTACATTTTCAGCTCTTTCTTTGGCTGAAGATAGTAGTGTGTTTTTATTTTCTTCGTCTTGTTTGGATGTGGTTCCGCGAAGGATCGTTCCCTTCATTGGTTCTGTTTGGATATTTTCTCCCTTTACTTCAAAAAATAATTCAGGGGAAAAAGATAAAATCCTTTTGTCTTTAAAAGGGTAAAAGGCAGAGTATTTCGTTTTTTGTTTTGATTTTAATGATTGGTAATAGGAAAACAAATCACCTTCAACTGATAGGGATATGGGAAAACATAAATTCAATTCATAACTTTCACCCAAGAGTAAAGCATCTTTTGTTTTTTCCCATTTTGCTTTGTAAGTATCTTTTGTCCAAAGGATATCAATGTTTTGTTTGGCGGATTGATCTCTTTGTGTATGATTTGGGTTTGGGTATTGAATTCTTTTTTTTTGTTTATAGATAGTGTAGTGGAGTAGGGGAGTTCCTTCTTCGAGCCCAGAAGAATCCAAATCCAATCCTTCGATAAAAAAATATCCCAATTCAAAAAACAAGGCTCCGCAAGGGAAGTATCCTTCTTTTCTAAACTCATCTAACTTGGATAAGTTGTTTGTAATGGATTCTGATAGGTTTTCTTTTTTTGAATAGAAGATTTGAACTTCTTCGTGTAGTTCAAAATACCAATCACAAATTGTATAACCTGGTATGGAAAGAGAATCTTCGAAGAGAAATCCACCGGTATTTCGGTATTCTTCCTCGAAAGATTCCCATGTTACTAGATTTGTCTGTATCAAAACTCCATCTTTTGGAGGGCTTCTAGAGGATAGTTGAGGTAAACCGTTGTGGTTTTTTTACTGGTTTGGATATCAAAACATTCGAGTGGATCAAGCCCTAAGTTATAAAAACCTTCGTCAATCATTGCAATCCCAAACCCAGCGCTTTCTTTTTCATCCAAAAAGTCCGGACGAAAAAACTCAGCAGAATTTCCTTGTTTGGCAAGTTCGGCATGTCGTTCTCTACTTTTGCGAATCCGGCTTAAATCCATGCCCATGATCGGGGAATCATTTCTAATCCTGATATAAACAGAGGCCGGTCTAATTTCAATTTTCATAGAAATTTTGAGATTATACTTTTTAACTTTTTCTCTAACGATGGTTAAAAAATCTTTTTCATCGATTGTGAGATTGTGTTTTTTCGATTTTTTTTTGTCAGACAAAGTTAGAATTTTTTGAACCACTTTTTTGATTTTGTCAGGAACGATATATCGTTGCATGGCATCACGAAGTGGTTCTGTTTCTAAAATAATGTCGAGTAACTCTTCTGCTTCTTCTTCTGGAGTTTGTCCCTGCGCTGTGAGTTTATTCAAAAGTTCATCCTGAAAGATCACAAAACGCGTGTTTGCTTTTACTGCATTTAAGAGGGCTTCCATAAGACCGCTAAACAAATGAAATGAAGTCAGCGGGTTTGCCCCCACTCGGTTTAAGATTCCTTGAACCACTTCATTGACGATGTCCCTTGTTGACTTGGTGAGTCCTCGGAGTTCAAAATGGAAATAATCCTTTTGAATCAGCAGATCCAAGTTTTCGATGATTTCGGTGCCTTTGTATTTGATTTTCTCGTTTGCCATTGAGGTTCGCTAAACTTTTATGTTAAAAAAACGGGAAAACAGGGTTTTGTAAACCAGTTTTCATTTCCCGTGACAAAGGATTGTGTCCATGAAAGAATTCCTTTTAAAAACTCCAGATTTGGGTGATACAGAAAAGATCGAATTGGTTCGTTGGCTCCTAAAGGTAGGTGATTCCGTGTCAAAAGGGGACGAAATGATCGAACTTGTGACGGACAAAGCAGCTTTTCCCGTAGAGTCTCCTCATTCGGGAACCTTAAAAAAAATCATAATTCAAGAAGGATCTGTAGTGAAAAAAGGAGATATCCTCGGAATTATGGATATTAACGAATGAAAATCCTTCACATTTCCGACTTACATTTCCCGAAGAAACTATCTTTGTTTTCTCTTCGTGGAAAAGCCATTGTCGGTTATCTTAGCTACAGGTTGAGACGTAAATCAAAACACCCGCTTGTACTAATTTCTGCTATGGTTGAAGCCATTAGTAAATTAGAATATGATGCTCTCGTTATTTCTGGTGATTTAACAAATGTTTCTCACCCAGGTGAGTTTGAAAATGCTAAGGAAATTTTAAAACCTTTACTTACGGACAAAACGTTCTTAATTCCCGGAAACCATGACCGTTACCAAAAACGAGCCATCGGCCCAAATCCCTTATTTGAAAAAACATTTAGTGAGTGGATGGGAACTTCCTTAGATCCAAATTTATACATTCGTTCTAAAAAAATTGCAGGAAAAGTTTTTATTGGTTGGGATTCCAATTTTGCCATCCCACGAATCACTGCCAACGGTTATGTGGCACCTGAGGTGATCACAAAAACGGTTCAATCCATAGAAGAACCTTATATTTTAGTTTGTCATCACCCTCTTTGGAATCCAAAATCAGAAATTGAATCCAGAGGGCACCGTATGTTAAACCGTGCGGAAGTCATCGACAAACTAAAAGCCAATCCACCACAACTCTATTTACATGGGCATACTCATACCAATTGGGTCAAACTTCCTGGAGTGCGAGCTCCGTTTCCGATAGTCAATTCGGCATCGAGTACAAGGTTATCCGATAGAAGTCATGAATGTGGATTTCATATCATAGAGGTTGGGAAGCCAATCCAATACCGTCGTTTCATTTATTCAGAAGATCAATTCATCGAGACAAATCCGATTTTTTATGAAGAATCGGAAGGTGTCATTTAAAGGACAAATTATGGCTAATGCAAAAGTAGATTTAACAACCATCCAAAGACAACTCATGCAGGTGAAACATCCTGAGTTAAAAAAAGACATCGTAAGTTTGGGAATGGTGGCATCAGTCACACCCACTGATGACGGGATAGAGATTCTCATCAAAACTCCAAACAATGATAGACGATTACAAATTGGACTGGAAGCACAAACAAGACAGCTCATCTCCAAAATTGATGGTGCCGGTAAGGTCAAAATTAAATTTGAAGTAGACCAAAACCTAAAGATGGAAGATGGCAATCGCATCATCGGTGTTAAAAAGGTGATTGCTGTGGGATCTGGAAAAGGTGGGGTGGGAAAATCAACGGTTACTGCAAATTTAGCCTCCACACTGGCGTTGAACGGAAAGAAGGTGGGAATCCTTGATGCTGATATCTATGGACCATCACTTGGAAAGATGTTTGGAATCAATGGCCGTGTGGCACTCAAGTCTGAAGAAGATAAAATTTATCCCATCGAAAAACACGGAATCAAACTCATATCTTTTTCCTTTCTTGTAACAGAAGACCAACCCGTTGTATGGCGTGGACCCATGCTTGGAAAGGCCATTGAACAGTTTTTATATGATGTGGTCTGGGGAGAGTTAGATTATCTTTTCATCGACTTACCACCAGGAACGGGAGATGTCCAACTCTCTCTTGCCCAACTCATTGATTTGGATGGGGCAGTCATTGTGACAACTCCGCAAGAAGTAGCAGTCCTTGATGCAGGTCGTGCTGCCGCCATGTTCAAACAGGTAAAAGTACCAATCCTTGGAGTTGTAGAAAATATGTCTGGGTTTGCATGCCCGAAATGTGGCCATGTAACAGATGTTTTTTCCAAAGGAGGAGGGGAAAAACTCTCGAAACAAGTGGGTGTTCCTGAACTTGGATCGGTTCCTTTGACCCTAGATGTGATGAGTTCTGGCGAGTCGGGAAAACCTGCCCTGCTTGACGCAAAAGAATCTCCTTTAAAAGAAGCATATTTCCGCATTGCAAAAAATTTGGAAGACCAAATCGCTGCGTGGGAAGATTAAAAATCACTTGTTTCTTCTTCCGCTTTTTTTAGTCTAAAGGATACACTATGAATTTTGAACGCGGTTCCAAACCAAACCCTACCGGTAACTTAATCGCATACTGCCATGTATTCGGAGAAAATCCGATTGCGCCCGGTGGCAAAATCATAGCTTCCAATGTGGTTGTTAGTTTCTTAAAAATTGGGGACAATTACCCGGTGGTTACCTTTCCTCCTGTAGGTTTGCCTTCCAAAGAGGAACTGATGAAAATCCTCGCGGACAATATCCATCTTTATGATGTAGTACAACTCCCAGACTTTCAAATGCCGGACAACAAGGAACTAGCAAACCAATACATCCAAGAAAGAATGGAACAATTCAACTCCATGGTTATGCGGTATGTTGAGTTTTGTAAGGCCAAAGAAAAGAAAACACAAACCACTAGCCTAACAGAACATTTGGAACAAGTAAGCGAACCATTAGAAACATTAGCAAGTTTATCTCTCGAATTTCGTAACACTTCTGGAATTGCTCGTGAAGCTACTAGGCTCAAGATGGAACGTATCGTTGACTATTTCCATAACAACCATCCGACTCTTGACATTGATAATTTTAAAAAAGCATTGTCTGTGCCAGGAAAGATGGGAGATGAACTCGTGGGATTGTACATTCAAAAGTTTAACGCCATTCAAATCGAAAATTATGAAACAGCTTCTGACTTACGAAAACGTATTTTAGAAATTGAATCTTCCTCTCCTTCTTAAATTTTAGTAAAAAAATTTCTTGACCAAATTTGTCTAAGGCCTAATGTAAATGCCCTTATCCTTTCCGGTTTCTGTTGAAAAAAACACATCACTACAGAAACGGATGGAAGTACTAGGAATTTCTGAAAAAGACCTAAGCGAACGATTCATTAAGTCCGGCGGCAAAGGCGGACAAAACGTTAATAAAGTTTCCACTGCGGTGCATTTGGTACATATCCCCACAGGGAAACAAATCAAATGTTCCGTCTATAGAACTCAAGGTCTCAATCGTTATAAGGCGAGAGACTTGTTGTGTTTAGAGCTGGAACGAAAGTGGAACCAAGCTGAATCGGATGCATTTGTCCAAAAACTTCGAAAGAAAAAACAGGACAAACATCGTAAGTCCATAAAGAAGAAATTGGAGAAAGAAAAAACAGAATGGAACGAACCTATGTAAAAACATTTTTTTTGATTCTCCTACCTTTGTTTTGTTTTACCTCATGTTTTGATTCTCTATTACCGTATAAGTCTGTTAAGTGGTCTCATGGTTGGGAATACCGATTTCTTTCTGAAGAGGAGTTATCTTATTTCCAACCGGCCATCGAAGACCTTTCCTTAGGTTACCAACCATACCATATCCCTTATGTGAGTTTGGAAAAACCCAATCACAAATATCTTTCCGCTCGAATTCGTTTTCGAGATCCCATTGGTTATTCCGAACCATCTCTACTCTTTCGTGGTCTTGTTACTTTTTTTGATGCTTATTGCGGGGAAACCAAATTACAAACACAGTTCTTTCGTAATTCCACTATGGAACCTTCCTCTTTTCAAGATGTGATCGTCTACAACCGAAGTTTTATACCCATTATACATCTACCTAAGGAATGTTTGGGAAATCATATTTACATCGTATTTTTTTCCGATGGGATTTTGCCTTTGGGTTTTTCGGAACCTCCTTTGTATGGAGATCCAACAAATCACCATAAAGCCATTGCCAACAGGACTCAATCTTTCGCCTCACTTGGATTTTTATTTTTGATTTTAGGGCTTTTTTCTTTTTATCTTTTTGAAAGAAGAAGGAAAAAACAACTTCTTGCCTTTACTTGGTTTTCTTCTATTTCGGGGATTCATTTTTTATCACAGTCTGGGTTTTTCGGATTGTTTTATTATGATTCGATCTTACCTAGTTTTATTATTTTTATATCTACTCTGTTTCTAATTCCGATTAGTTGTTTATACTTTTTCGATCAATTGGTGGGGGCGGGAAGGTGGAATGTCATTCGGATGTTATGGCAGTTCCATATTTTGTTTTCCATTGTTATTTTGAGTTTAGCATTTACAGAAACAATTTCCATGTCTGTGGGGATTGTTACTTTTATTTGGTTGTGTTTGCCAACACTTATCATTCAAATCATTGTTGCTTGGGGTCAAGTGGTTGCCAAAAAACCAAAGGCCATCTTACTTGTGATTGGTGCCTCGGCCCTTTTTATCCTGAATGCACATGACATTCTTTCCTCTCTCGGAATTTTAGATTCGGTTCCGCGTTCTTCTCATTGGGGATTTTTTATCTTTGTGATTTGCCTGACTCTTTACGGCGAAAATTTATTTCGAAATTCTGAGATCAAATTTGGTACTTTACAAAAAGAAATTGTAACAGCGGCTAGAATCCAAAGTGCCATCCTTCCTCCTTCACCACCTCGTTGGGAACCCATGGACATCAATGTTTATTACCAACCATCCCATGAAGTAGGGGGTGATTTTTATGATTTTCAAGCGTTAGGTGGAAGGAAATTTGGAATCTTGATTGCTGATGTTGTAGGGCATGGCCTCGGTGCTTCCATCATCGCTTCTCTTTCGAAGTTTGCTTTTTTCCAACACTACAAACATTGGTCAAACCCTTCGTTTTTACTCTCTGCGATGAACGAGGATTTGGTGAAAAAATCTTTTGGGCGTTTCACAACTGCTACCTACTTTCATATCGATTTGGAATCTCAGAAATTTATGGTATCGAGTGCAGGCCATCCCTCTTTTTTCCATTGGAAAGCCGAATCAAAAGAACTTGTCGAAATCAAACCCAAAGGAAAACCACTTGGGATTTTACCTGGGCTCACTTATGGAGAAGAGGAGTATCCTTTCAAAAAAGGAGACCAGTTTTTGTTTTATACAGATGGACTGACCGAGGAAGAAAATGGAGACAGGTTGGAATATGGCGAAAAACGACTAGCAAAATCCTTTCTTGATACCATCGCCAAACAATCATTAGATCCTATGGGAAATATTCTGGAAAATTTTCATTACTTTACTGGCCTATCGGGAGCACCACACGATGACATCACCATCATCCATTTACATGTGAAGGCATAAAAAAGCCTTGGATGGTAAGTCCAAGGCTTTTGTGGTTTTGGTCGTTTGTATTTTGTCCAAACAAACCAAAGAGAGAATAGGGGATGATTTACATCATGCCGCCCATTCCTCCCATACCACCCATTCCTCCCATACCGCCCATTCCAGCACCTACAGCATCTTTAGGTTCTGGTTTGTCAGTGATGGTTACTTCTGTAGTGAGGATCATTGCTCCAATGGACGCTGCGTTTTGAAGAGCAGAACGAACCACTTTTGCAGGGTCAACCACACCAGCTTTAATTAGGTCTTCCCAAACCATAGTGAGTGCGTTGAATCCTTCGTTTCCTTTACGGGCACGAGCTTGTTCCACAATGACTGATCCTTCAAGACCAGCATTGGAAGTGATCATACGAATAGGTTCTTCTAATGCACGTAAGATGATGTTCGCACCTGTTTGTTCGTCACCACTGAGTTTAAGAGCTTTTACCGCATCTTGTGCACGAAGAAGTGTGAGTCCACCACCAGGAACAATTCCTTCTTCCACAGCCGCACGAGTTGCAGAAAGAGCATCTTCTACACGAGCTTTTTTCTCTTTCATTTCTACTTCAGTAGCTGCACCAACGTGGATTACCGCAACACCACCAGCAAGTTTTGCAAGGCGTTCTTGGAGTTTTTCACGATCGTAATCAGATGTAGTATCTTCGATTTGTTTTTTGATTTGGTTGACTCGGCCTTGGATGTCTTTAGAAGCACCAGCACCTTCGATGATGGTTGTGTTTTCTTTGTCCACTACCACTTTTTTCGCACGACCAAGCATCTTCACATCAGCGTTTTCCAATTTCATTCCGAGGTCTTCAGAAATCACTTGTCCACCAGTAAGGATGGCAATGTCTTCGAGCATTGCTTTTCTTCTATCACCAAAACCAGGAGCTTTTACAGCCACACATTGGATGGTTTTACGAAGAGTGTTTACTACGATAGTAGCAAGAGCTTCGCCTTCTACTTCTTCTGCGATGATGACGAGTGGTCTTCCCGCTTGTGCAATTTTTTCAAGCACAGGGAGAAGGTCTTTCATAGACGCAATTTTTTTGTCGTAAATTAAGATGAATGGATCGTTAAAAGTTGCGATCATTGCTTCTGGATCAGTTACCATATAAGGTGAAACGTATCCACGATCAAATTGCATACCCTCTACGATATCAAGAGTGGTTTCAATTGATTTAGCTTCATCAACAGTGATCACACCTTCTTTACCTACTTTGTCAAAAGCTTGAGCAATTAGGTTACCGATTTCAGGATCATTGTTTGCAGAGATGGTGGCAACGTTTGCGTATTCTGCTTTGCTATTGATTTTGATAGCGTGTTTTTTGATTTCTTCTACAGCAGAAAGAACCGCTTTATCAATTCCGTGTTTGAGAGCCATTGGGTTTGCACCCGCAGTAACGTTTTTCAAACCTTCATTGATGATGGCTTGTGCAAGGATGGTTGCAGTTGTTGTTCCGTCACCGGCGATGTCGTTAGTTTTTGTAGAAACTTCCTTCACCATTTGCGCGCCCATGTTTTCGATTGCGTCTTCTAGTTCGATTTCTTTCGCAACAGTTACACCGTCTTTAGTGATGGTAGGTGCTCCGAATTTTTTGTCGATGACTACGTTACGACCTTTTGGTCCAAGAGTTACTTTTACTGCGTTAGCAAGTTTGTTCACTCCACTAAGAAGTTTTCTACGAGCTGTTTCATCAAATTCAATTGTTTTAGCCATGATTGATTATTTCCTTCTATGATTAGTTTGTAACAACACCGAGGATGTCGCTTTCACGGATGATGAGTAAATCACGTCCGCCTTGTTTGATTTCAGTTCCGGAATACTTTCCGTAGAGAACTGTATCTCCAACCTTTACTTCTAAAGGAACGAGTTTTCCGTCTTCATAACGGCCTTGTCCCACTGCGATGACTTTCCCTTCTTGTGGTTTTTCTTTCGCGGTGTCCGGTACGATGATGGATCCGATTTTTTCTTCCGACTCATTCTTTGGCTCTACGACCACTCGGTCGCCTAAAGGTTTGATTGATGCCATGAGTAACTCCTTGTATGCAATCTACTAATGATTCCGAGTTTAGCAACAATTCGAAAAGAGTGCTAAACTCTGGTACCATCAAATGATTCGGCTTAGGATTTGTCAAGCACTTTAGGCCAAAGAGTGCTAATTGCGAATTAGAACCCGAAAAGGCCGGTTTTTTTGCGTTTAGAACCTTTTTTGGGAGTGACCCCGAGCATTCCGAGGATCCCCCTTGTGACCTCTTTGGCAACCGTTCGGCCCACTTCCCGGGCGAGTGGATTTTTGGATAGGGTCTCTACAAAACTAGGATCTTCTTTTTCTTTGGTGCGTTTGTTTTTGGTTTTTTTCTCACCTGACTCTTCTTCGGCGGTCTCAGTTTCGTCGGCGATGGTTTCCATTTTTTTAGAAAGCATTTCGTGAGCACTTTCCCGATCGAGTGTGGTTTCGTATTTTTTGACTAAATCCGATTTTTTGATTTTTGCAGCCAGCTCGTCAGGTTTCAAAGTCCCCATCCGAGAAGCGGGTGGTGCCAGTAAAGTATGAACGAGGGGAGTCGGTGTTCCTTTGGGACTAAGAGCGGTGATAAAAGCCTCACCAATTCCCAGTGTGGTAATGACTTCCTTGGTATCATAAAATTCTGTTTCGGGATAATTTTCAGAAGCAGTTTTGATCGCTTTGCGGTCATTTGCTGTAAAAGCGCGGAGTGCATGTTGGATTTTAAGACCAAGTTGACCCAAAATTTCTTTAGGTAGGTCTGTGGGAGATTGGGTACAAAAGATAATGCCTACACCTTTCGAACGAATGAGTCGCACCATGGTTTCCAGTTGTTTCAGTAAATCATTCGAAGCTTCATCAAAAACCAAATGGGCCTCATCAATGAATAAAACAAGTTTTGGTTTTTCTAAATCTCCTTCTTCTGGAAAGGTCGCATAAATTTCTGTGAGGAGAGACAACATAAAAGTAGAGAAGAGGCGAGGTTTGGTTTGGATGTCTGTCAGACGAATGATGGACACACTTCCTTTTTTTGATTCTGTCTGCAAAAGATCATTCACATCAAAAGATGGTTCTCCAAAAAAATCTTCTCCGCCTTGGCCTTCCAGTTCGATGAGTTTACGTAAAATGATGGAGATACTTTGAGAAGAAACCGTTCCGTATTCTTTTTCTAGTTCTTCTTTGCCCGCATCATTGATGTACTGAAGTGCTTTTTTAAAATCTTTTGTATCCAGGATGGGAAGACCTAAATCATCACAGTATTTAAAAACGAGAGAGACCACGCTGCTTTGTGTATCATTCAATTCTAAAATTCGAGAGATAAGCACCGGCCCAAACTCCGCAATCGTTGCCCGTAGGCGCACTCCCGGTTCTTTGGAGAGAGACAAAAATTCTACAGGGTAAGAAGAAGGTTTCCAATCGATGCCGAGGGCTTTCGTTCTTTCTTTGATTTTATCATTTTCTTCGCCAGACTCTGCCAGTCCTGAAAGGTCTCCTTTGATGTCCATGAGGACTACGGGAACACCTGCTTCTGATAGCGCTTCGGTAAGAAGTTGTAAGGTTTTGGTTTTACCGGTTCCTGTGGCACCTGCAATCAGTCCATGCCGGTTGAGAGTGGAAAGGGGGATGGAAACGGAAGCTTCCTTAAATGTTTCTCCATCAAAGACTCCGGAACCAAGATACAAAGATCCTTGGGTGGGGTATCCTTCCTTAATTTTTGAAACAAATACATCTGATTTTTTAGCCATGCCTGCCCTCTTAAATCGTCTACTGCATTTGGTTTTGAATCCTTCGTCAATGTTTTCTAGGGTGGGACTTGTGATGGACTTTTAGATCCATAAAATCTTGACAAAAAGAATAATTTTTTCGTACACGTACTAATATGAATTGAGTTTTTGGAAATTCCTACTAAGGTTTGGATGTGGCACGTTTCTCGATTTCCTCTTTATTTCGATCTATTTTGTTCCTCCTTCTCTTTACCGTTTTTTTCCAATGCAATCGCACCATTCCTTCTTTGGCACCAGCGAAAACCATTGTCGGAGGAATCCTCGATCTTTCTGAAGAAGATCCAAAAACTTTGGATCCTTTTCCACTTGCAGGTGAGTGGGATGCCTTCCCTGGAGAACTTCCGGAAACTGAAGAGGAATTTAAGGCTCTCGATCAAAAAGAACCTACAAGGCTCGCCATACCTGCCTATTGGGTGAACCAAAACCTTCCAGCCCATGGGTTTGTCACTTACCGTTTGAAGTTAAAGGTCAAAGACCACATCAATTTAATGTTTTATCTTAGGGAAACTTCTTCAGCATACAGGGCTTATTACCATAATGTAGAAAGAGGTCTTGTACTCCTTGGCTCAGCAGGAAAAGTTTCCAAAACCAAAGAGGGCTCTGTTGGTTATTTTTTAGAAACAGGAAGGTCTTTTCGTGCAACACCTTCCACAGTCATATACTTACAAATTTCTAACTATCTCTATTCCCGTGGTGGCCCATATTATTCGCCCGTGTTAGGTGAAGTGGGGAAAACTGTTTTGTATTTACGGTTTAAAGAAAGAAAAAAAGCATTTTTCTTTGCCACTTTCCTTGTCCTTGCCATTTCTCATTTGTTTTTGTTTATCCACCGAAGAAAGGACAAATCACCTCTTTGGTTTTCTTTACTTTGTATTTCTTGGCTCATTCGTATTTTACTTTTTGATCGAGTGTCAAGGGATTGGTTTGTTGCTTCCGATTGGCTCGAGATGTTTCAGATTCGATTGGAATACATTGCCTTTTGTGGGATTCAAGTTTTTAGTCTTCTGTTTTTCTTTCAAAACCAAACAAACTTTTTTCCAGATAAATATAAAAGGTATCTTCTTGTTCCGATTTTACTCGAGTTTTTAGTCATCGCCACCACACCGTACGCTGTGTATACTAAACTTTTGATTTTTAGCCAAGCTTATATGGCTTTCATACTTGTGATTGCCATGGTTGCAGCCTTTCGTTCCTGTTTTCAGAGAGAAACCAGATACATCGGAAGTATCATTTTGTTTGGAACCGTTGTGATTCTTTCCGCAACCATCTACGATTCTGTTGTATTTTTCAAACGTTGGGATTTGCCCATGTTAACAGAACTTGCTTTTGCTATTTTTTGTATGTGTCTTGCCATCGTGATTTCCAAACAAAACGCACATACTTGGGAAACAGCAGAGTATCTAACACTCAATTTACGAAAAGAAGTGGAATGGAAAACCATCGAACTCAGGAAAGAAAAAGAAAAAGCGGAAAAAACAGGGGAACTGAAAGATAAATTCATCTCCATCGTTTCGCACGACATTCGTTCTCCACTCTTTGGAATCTCATCTGTATTCAATTTACTAACAGAATCTCCTCCCTCTCTCTCTCCGGAAAGAGCCAAACAAGTGCTTGGTGAAGCCTCCACAGGACTCAAAAACATTCTCAGTATGGTTGAGGAACTGATCAAATACTCAAGGTTCCAAAATGCCTCCGTATTTCCTGATTACCAACTTTTTGATTTCCGCCAAATCACTGACCAACTCATCGAACGAGTTCAGGAAATGGCAAAACCCAAAAATATATCCATCATCACCCATATCGAAGAATCTTCTATTGGAATTGGGGATCCGAATCTAATTGAACATTTGATTTGGAACCTCCTAACCAATGCAGTCAAATTCACTAAAGAATCCGGGACTGTCGAAATTTCTCTCTCTGAGAAAGACAAACATTGGAGTCTGAGAGTGGTCGATACCGGAATCGGAATGTCTTCTTATTGGGCGGAACATATTTTGGAAGAGGGTTTTCTTTTTGTTCGAAAGGGAACAGCTGATGAGATGGGAGCAGGGGTTGGCCTTGCTTTTTGTAAAGAGGTGGCCGAAAGACACGGTGCTGAACTCAAAGTCCGTTCCGAAGAAGAGAAAGGAAGTTCGGTTGAGTTTTTATTGCCTAACTTTGAGAAAATTGTCTTGGTATTGGATGACAATCCAGGTTATAGAAAACAAATTCGTAAAGTCCTAAAAGACCTACCGTGTATCCTTTGGGAAGAAGAGTATCCCGATCATGCCCTTCTTTCTGTCGGCCGTTTGAAACCGGATCTGATCATTGTGGATTTTTCCATGCCAGAAAGAACAGGTGTGGATTTCCTACGTGATTTGTATTCCAATTCCGAAATGGAGGAAATTCGTTCCATTTTGGTTTCTAGTTCTCATACCGATCCCAATACGGGTTACAAATTGGAAGCCACAGTGATTGAAATCGGTGGAGATGCTTTTTTAACAAAAACATCCCCTGATATAAAGTTGGTGGAACTAGTGAAACGACTGTTAGATCTAGAAACCTAGATTAACATTTGTTCTTTGGCTCGGCCGATGAGTTCTGCTACGGTTTTTGCATTAAAACGATCTTTCAAACGACCCACGTGGTATTCCACAGTTCTTTTGGAGAGACCAATCTCGGTTCCAATTTCTTGGTAGGTTTTCCCGTGGCCAAGAAGGGTCAAAATTTGTTTTTCCTTTTTATTGGCGACTTTCCCATCTTGGGGTTTGCGGTTGAAACTGAGTTTTAAATTTTTGGAATAAACCGTTTTACCCGAAGCAATCTCATTTAAATTTTTGGTGAGGCTGCTTAGATCATCACTTTTTAATAAGTATCCGTCCACACCGGCTTCAATCGCAGAATGAACAATCGGCTGTTCATCGAGCATGGTAAGAGTGACCACTTTGAGGTTTGGATGTTCTTTTTTCCAATCCTTCACCATATTGAGCACGTTTTCGCCCGGAATTCGCAAATCAAGAAGGACAAAGTCAGGCCTTGTTTCACTTAAGAGGGCTACAATTTGAGAGGAATGTTCTGCTTCTCCCACAACTTCAAAATCGGCTGAAGAGTTCACGACGTGTTTGACCCCGACTCGAGTCACGGCATGGTCTTCCACAAGTAATACCTTCTTTTTAGGTGTCATAAATTTCCCTTTTTCTGGAACCAGGAACATTTTGTCCCTAGCGTTTCCCCCTAGTAGACGAGGAGAATTGAAAATATTAGTACTATTCCGTTCCATTTGTCCATAAAAATTCGTGGTTCGATCCACTTAATTTTCTCTTGCAAATTCGCGAATTTCCCCCATTTTCAGAGAAATCCTAGGAGTATGAATGAATACTAAAGTAGAGAGTCTCAAAAAAATATATCTCTTCCAAAAGTTAAACCAAGACGAACTGTTACACATTGCTGAAAAGATCCGGGAAGTCCACCTTCCTCCTCGGAATGTTTTGTATGATATTGGCGAGGAAGCCGAGTCCATGTTCATCGTTAAGTATGGAACGTTACAAATTTCCACTGCCACTAGTCACGGAGACGATGTGAACCTCATCACTCTCGGAGAAGGGGATCACTTTGGGGAATTGCCTTTTTTTGATGATGAAAAACGCTCTGCGAAAGTAGAAGCCAAAGAAAATTCTGAATTATACGAACTTCGCTATTCTGATTTGCATGATATGTTTTCCAAAAACAAAGAAATGGAGCTCAAATTTTATAAGGAAGTGACCCATTATTACATCCGCAGACTCCGAAAGTTGACCCACGATTTGGCGTATGCCCGGGAACTTCGGAAACGATTCGCGTAAAAGACGAAAAAAGACAAAATTCAAACAATTTAGGATTTTTTATCGACCCCTTTCGAAAAAACCTTTTCCATTCCTCAGTTTCTTCTTATTACAGCTAAGGAATGGGTTTCGGAATCCGATACTATTTACGTAGGCAGGGAGAAGGAATGCATGGTGGACCCCGAAATCCTAACCGAGAAGATCGTAACGCAAAATAAGACTTTCTTGGTGGATTTGAAGAAGAACCAGGCGGGATTCTACCTGAAAGTATCGGAATGGTCGAATAGCAAAAAATCCTCGATCTTTCTTCCGGCAGAAGGGATCGATCGAATGATCGAAATCTTGAATCAATTTAAAAGCCGGATATCCGATAATGAGAATACGAAAGACCCGGAGTTAGGAGCCTTTTAGGAGTGAGTTTCATGGGGAAATTAGGATTGACCAAACTGTTGTTAGGCCTCTTCCTTTCAATAGGAATGTTGTACGCACAGGCAGATACTGGCGGACAAAATACAGCCAACACTGCAAATGATGAGGATAGCCCTCTTAGAAAAATCGTTTTAGATGATTTTGAAGAGGCTGAGGATTGGAGAGTCAAAGCTACCACTCCACTCGGAGAAACAAGAACTTTGAAACTCGTTCAACGCGGGTTAATCAAAGATGTATTCGATGAAAAAACTGTTCCAGAAGATGGCGGTGATAAACTCGAAAAGAACCATATTTTAGGAGTCAAAACACATTTTGCTGCTAAAGGTTTGGATCGTGTGGAACTTTATCCTCCACATGAATACATCATCAAAGGGAAAGTAAGACAAATCTCTGTTTGGGTTCTTGGTAGAAAGTTTAGACATACTCTTTTTGCAAAATTTAGAGATTATAAAGACGTAACACATAATATCCGTTTGGGTCGTTTGGATTTCTTCGGATGGAGAAAACTTACGGCAACCATTCCAGGATTTATTCCACAAAGTACAAGATTTGCACTTTTAGATAAAAACCTTCATTTCGTTTCTCTTTTTGTGACATCTGATGTTCACGAAGTAGCAGGGGACTTTTACTTTTATGTAGATGACCTTCAAGTGAGAACCGACAGATCCGAAGCGAAATACCCTGGATCTGAAATTAAGGACAACTGGTAAGCGGGAGAAAGGAACAATGGAAAACAATAAAACAAAAATCCTAACTTTAGTGGCCCTAACGTCCATCGCACTGATTGGTTTTGCACAGGCACAATACAAAGTATCCAATGGTGTAGCAACGCCAATTGGAAATGATATTGGTGCTATGGAACTCAAAGCCATTACGATCGAATCTTGGGACTCTCCCGTTGCTTCCGCGCCTTATGGATGGGAAGTATTCACTGACAAAGATGGTGTGAACAAAGACGGCACAGGTGATATGAAATACGATGAGAACAATAAATATTCTCCAGTTCTCAATGACCCTGTGAAGTCTCCTCTTGTGCTGAGAGAAGTAAAACTAGTTCCTGGCAAACCAGGCGACGTAAAAAACGTGGATGCTGGGAATGCAAAAGTATTGGCTGTAAAATTCCAATTTACTTTTCCAGGAAACAACGTAGTTACAGTTCGTCCACCACGTGCTCCAGAATATGAACTCACACGTGCAAGACCATATATCGATGCTGACAACAAAAAGAAGTTGGAAAAAGTTTATGGGATTGAAACTCCTGGAAACGTAAAAGCCATTTCTGTTTGGGTTCTAGGTCGTGGTAACGAATACGATTTAGAAGGTTGGTTGGAAGACTACAATGGCAATAGCCATATTTTCCCTTTTGGATCCTTGGACTTTGTGGGTTGGAGACCGCTTCATATCACAATCCCTCCAGGAATCCCGCAAGAAGCAAATGCCTTCCCTGCGACAAGGAACCTAATCTTCAAACAGTTCAAAATCCGTTCCAGACTCAACACTGGACCTGAGGCCGTTTACCTTTTCTTTGATGAACTCCGTGTGCTTGCTGATACTTTCGAAGTTCACTTTGATGGGGCAAACTTAGACTTTGATGAAGAAGATTGTAAAAACAAAGTTAAGATGGAGCAAATGCTTCAGAAGTCCGGAGCGATCTCCACAGGTGCGAAAATCCGCGATTGTGGTGGAAGTAACGGTTCTTCGCAAAACAAATAGAATCCTCACTCACTAAAGGAAGGTTCCTCGGGGAACCAGGAAAACCCAGCCAATCGGCTGGGTTTTTTGGCTTTACAGAATCGAACGGACCTGGAAAATGAACTCTAGGACTGTTCTTTTCGCGGATTCATCGCTAAATTTACCGTAACAACTTTATAGGAACAATGAACACCCTTTATTGGAAATACGAAGAGGGAGATTCTTTTCATGCCTGATACTATTACCGAAGACAAATCAAACAAAATCGCCGACAACGACAAACTAACACCTCTCTTTAATGAGGAAATTTATGTACGTGCTGATGCAGGAACGGTTCCCGTTTCTAAATTCAAAATCTTTGACGATGTCATTGATGCATACAAGGCAGAAAATCGTTTAGCGGAAGCTAAACAAAAAATTGAAGACCATTTCAAAGAACATCCTGAGTCTATCTCCGCCAAATACATGTTAATGATTATTTCTTTCATGGAAGATTCCATGGGAGATGCAAATTTGGTGAAGAACATTTTGGATGCTTTCAAAGCTCATGCAAAATGGACGATCATTGAATACATTACTGATTCTATTTTACGATTTGGTGACCACAGACTTGCTCTCCGTGTGAAAGCGGAGGCTCTTGATAAACTCAAGAAAAACAAAGAACTCAAAACCGTTCTAGAAAAACTTGCCAAACAAGATCGTAAAAACCCAGAGATTGCTAAAAAATACGGTTTTTCCATTATGGAAGAGGACAAACCAAAAGCAATTTCCTATCTCAAACTTGCCGTTGAGATGTATGCAAAGAATAAAGAATACGTTCAGATGGAAGAAATCTGGCCTACCATCGTACAAAACAATTACGAAGACGTATCTTTCTTTGATAAAATTGAACGGATCCTTCTTGGCCAAAGAGAAAAAACTCGTCTAGTTGGACTTCTTTATCCAATCGTTGAGCCTTTTAAGGCAATGGAAGATTGGGATCATGTCATCTATTTCTTAAAGAAGATTTTAGAACACGAACCAGCCTCTCAAAAAGCAAGAAACGAACTCATTCGTGCATACAAACAAAAATACGTAGCTCACTCACTTTTGGAAGATTTCCTAAAAATGAGTGAACTCGGTAACAACCGTAAGCCGGTAAAACTTTGTATCACTAACTTTGAAAGAAATATCGTATTTGATACCGGTAACTATGTTATGCATAGAAACTGGGGTGTAGGTAAAATCACATCCATCTCCCAAACCGGAGATTCTATCTTTGTTGATTTTGAAGAAAAGAAAGATCATAAACTTTCCATCCAAATGGCCATCACTTCACTCAAACCTTTGAAGAAAGACCATATTTGGGTGCAACACTACGAAGACAAACAAGCCATAAGTACAATGTTTGCTGAGAACTTAGCTGAGTTCTTAAAACAACTTCTGAAATCTTACGACAACCGTATGGTCATTGCTGATATGAAGAACGAACTCATCGGAACCTTCTTAAAGGCAGACGAGTGGTCAAAATGGTGGGCGAAGGTAAAATCGGTTCTTAAAAAAGAAGCGAATATTGGAATGAATCCTAAGAAAAAGGATGAAGTGGTTTACCACGAAAAACCAATCACGCACTCGGAAACTCTCACACAGAAATTCCAAGCGATTACTGACGTTAATAAGAAACTGGAAATTGCTATGGAAGCGGTTCGTGATGCTGATGAAGCAGCGGAAGCAGGCGATTTTTTTATCTCTCATTACAGTGAAGAAGAAACCGCAAGAGACTCCATTCGAAAACTTTCTGCTTATTTGTATTTGGAAGAAGCAGCAAAGGCTTGGCCAATGGAAGAGTTCTCTCACAAAATTCGTGAGCCTGAACTAAAGGCCATCATCCAATCTCTTACCAAAGAGGATGCTTTAAAAATTTCCAAAGGTCTGGAAAACACGGATATCAAAAAAGGTTTTAAAGATTTGATCCGTAGCCACCATCCGGAAGCAATCAATATCCTGATTGGGTTGTTGTTTGAAGTTCCAGTAAAAGTAAACCGTTCGGTTTTCCAAAACTTGGTTTCGGATGAAAAATTTGCAGAACTCAATTTGTTTGTGGAAACAGTTTGTAACAAATCTAAAGAGAACCCAGAAGTTTTCCTTTGGGTTGCCAAATCAATTTTATCACATACTTGGAAGTTCGATTGGTTAAAAGTCAGCGAAGAAGATTTAGTCCTTCGTGTGTTCCGTATCTTAAAACCTCTCGCGAAGATTGAAGACAAAGGAACCAAACTCAAAAACCAAGCAATGGACATTTTGTTCGGAAAGGACAATAGCCTTCTTCGGGACATCTTAACCAATGCAGATGATGAATATGTTCGTAAACTCTTTGCTCTATTCAAAGAAGTGCCGTATGTAACTGATTTGGAAAAAGACCAACTTTATGCTCTGATCAACGAACTCAAACCAAACATAGTTTGGGATGAATATGATTCAGAAGAAGATGCAGATGATGATCCTTTAGCAAACCTTCCTAGTGATGTGGTTCTTGTTACCCGTCGTGCGTTTAACGCGAAAAAACAAGAGTTTGAACACCTTGTGAACGTAGAGATGGCTGAGAACTCTCGCGATATCGGAGAGGCCCAAGAAAAAGGGGACTTAAGAGAAAACGCAGAATACAAAGCGGCTATGGAGAAACAAGCGCAGTTACAAGCGGCAATCAAACGATTGGAAGCAGAACTGAAAAGTGCAAGGATCCTTGACCTAAGTGACGTTAAATCGGATAAAGTGGGAATCGGAACCACAGTGCGTTTGAAAAACAAACAAACTAGTGAAATCGTGACTTACTCAATCCTTGGTGCTTGGGATGCGGATACGGAAAAGAATATCATTTCTTACCAATCGCCGCTCGCAAAATCACTTCTTGGAAAACACACTGGAAACGAAGCAACCCTTGTGTTTGGATCTACAGAAACTGTTTACGAAGTATTGGATATAACTCGTTATTCCATGACAGGACAAGAGGCCTGAACTTCTTCACTCCAACCGTGAGTAGAAATTAAATCCACGAACGGTTCGGAAACATTTCCAGCGAAATCGAAGGCCTTAACTTCCAAAAGAAGATAAGGCCTTTCTTTTTGTAGGCTTTTCGGAATGAGAACTCGAATGGCACGTCTGTCTGGATCATATTCATAGGGAAAGGATTGTCCATCTATCAAGAGTTCAACGCTCGTTCGAAATCCACTCCCTGTATCTCCTAAAACATAATATCTTTCTTCAAAACAATGGTTTCTTACTTCTGGAAGTTCAATGTAACGAGCCAGAGCAGTCATAGGAAAAATAGTAGGGGGAGTTTCATCAGACAAAACCATCAGATACCCTAATTTGGTAAGTTTGAAACTAAACCCATTTGATTTTCTTTTCTGAGAGATGGATTGGAATTTTCCAATGGAAATATCATAAAAATATAATGATTCTTTTATGGATGTTGTATGATTTAAATTCCATTCCCCATTTCCTTCTCCTTTCCAACTCATCTTTTTTGTATCCAGTTGGTAGATTTTTCCTTTGAGGGGAAGGCCTGCGGGTATTTTGAAGGGAATGTCTTTTTCATTCACCTCGGTAATGAGTAAAATCCCTTCACCTGAAACTTCTGCTTTGGATAAATCGACACTCACCTTACCGTCATTCGAGCTAAATTTGTTTCCATTTTTTTGTTTTTTGGAAAACCGCGAACTATCACTTTCGTTTTTATCATGAATGATGGTAAAAAATACGGATGATTTATTCCCCGTGGCATCTCGAAGGGAAACTTCTAGAGGTAATTTTTCTTTTGGTTTGTATCCGTTTAAATCTAAAGAATAACCTTCTTCTTTAAAGTTTTTAGGCTGTTCATATATATGATAAAAGTAAACGGGTGGGGCGAGTGATGACCGATTGATATCGTAGAACTGGTGTTTTTTGGAACCATCTTCATAGGCCAAAAAATCGAAGTTACGACTAAAAATCGATTTTCCGTTCACAAATAAGTCCATTCCATATACATTGTTTTTGTTTCGTGAACGAATGAAATCATACCCACTCATCCGGATACGAACCTTTCCTGTTAAAGAAATGGATTCAAAAAGATCTCCCGTATCCGTAAAAAGTTCATAGTGGCCTTTCGATTTTTCTTTGGCTGTGAGTAGGATGGGATTTTCTAAATTGTCTCCCTCTAAATACAAAGAAAGGATAGTCGGGGGAGTGGTATCCTTTTGGTGGATTTCTGGAAAATAGAGGGGATTGATGATTCCTTTTTCAGATCGAAATTCGAGGTGGAGGTGAGAAATTCCAGATCCCGATTCGCCAGTTTTCCCAAGGGCTGTTCCTTTTTTGGCAGAAAACATTCCAGGTGGGAGTTTCAATTGGAACCCAGCGGGATCACCCATCAGAAGAACAGCCTTACGTAAAAGTTCTAAATCATACAAACTACCACCAAAGGAATGTAAGTGGGCGTATTTGGATTTGAGTTTGTATTTAGGACTGTAAAGATTGAGGGAAAGTCCATACCCCGTTTTAGAATAACTGATTTCTTCAATATATCCATCGAACGTAGCTAAGATGCTGTGACCGTTCAAACCATAAGATTTGAAATCAGAACCTAAATGTAAATTGTGGTTACGGATTTCTGCAAAAGTACCGGAAACAGGAGAATAATAGGGGAGGGGAAATCCCACCTCGTTTGCGGGAATCTCAGGGATTTTACTCTGGCCCCATAAAACACCGGATGAAAAACAAAGGAGGAAACTAAATTTGCGAAGAAGAGAGATCTCCATGGGAGAATCAGAATCTGGCCACTTCCTTTGTCATGCCTTTCCCGAAATCGAATGAAATTCCCTTCGATTCGATTCCCTTGACAAACTAGACTTAGGGTCCAAGATGACAGGGAACATTTCTCTATGAAACTAGGCCTTGTATCCTTCCTATTATTAGCAGTTTCTGGTTGTGCCTTTTTATCAAAGGAACCGGGAAGACCTCCTAAAATTGATGGGGTTCCTGTCCCTGATTCCAAACGTTTGATTTATATCCAAAATGTAAGAAACAACACGTATTCCCCTGGAATGCACACTCGTCTCACCCAAATGATTATGGAAGAAATTGACAGACGGGGAAGGTTTATTACAACCCGAGAAAAAACTCTCGCGAAATACCGGTTGTATGCAGAGATTGTCCACTACCAACAAGTCGGAGATCTTATGGATCTTGCCGATAGACAAATTACTTCCGAACTATTTGTAGTCACTCGTGTAGAAATCATTGAAGCAGAGACGGGAAATAAAATTCCTATGGAACGGAGCGAAATTCCTGGACGAGTTCATTTTTCTACTCAAATTGGATTTCGGGAATCAGAATTGGAAGCTCAGAATCGTCTCCTTCGGGTGATGGCGCTTCGAATTGCAGAAGAAGCAGAAAGAGGTTGGTATTATTCTCTTTCTGGTGTACTGAACTAAGTTGAATCATAAGGAGATAAACCTTGCAAAACGATCCCATTTCCGCTGAAGACACAAAAAAAGAGATGCTCGCCTTTGAAGAGTATCTCAAAGAAAAAGGACTTAAAATTACCAACCAACGTTTGTTAGTTGCGCAAAAGATTTTTTCTTCTCACAATCATTTTACCGCAGAAGGTCTTTTGGATGAACTGAAAGACAATAAGGATCGTATTTCCAAAGCAACCATTTATAGAATCCTCGCCATTATGGTGGAGGCGGGTTTACTCGAAGAACATGATTTTGGTAAAGATTATAAATATTATGAACATATCATTGGTCATGAACACCATGATCACATCATTTGTATGCAGTGCGGTCGGATTGTTGAGTTCATTGACGAAAGGATTGAGGAATTACAAAACAAAGCCGCATCAGAAAATGGGTTTACCATCACAGGACATAGTTTGAATATATTTGGTAATTGTTTGAATTTTGCAAATTGTGAACATAAAATCAAAAAATAGTGTCTTCTATTTTTAAAGAAAAAACAAAAGACTCCGGTTCTTACGCAAGAACCGGCACCCTTCATTTAAACGGAATCCAAATTGAAACTCCCATCTTTATGCCAGTGGGAACCAGAGGGAGTATCAAATCCCTTTCTTCCTCAGACATTGATGAATTAGGGTACAATCTAATTCTTGCCAATACCTATCATTTATATTTAAAACCTGGAAAAGAAGTTTTAGATCACTTTCACGGTCTAAAAAATTTCATGTCTTACAAGAGAGCCTTACTTACTGATTCCGGTGGGTTTCAAGTTTTTAGTCTCGCCAGTCTCTTTAAGTTCGAGGAAGACGGGGTTCGGTTTCAATCTCACATTGATGGGAGCCATCATAAGTTCACTCCGGCCTCTGTCATCGAAATGCAACGTTCCATAGGTTCAGACATCATGATGGTTCTGGATGATTGTGCTCCTTTTGGAAGTGATTTGAAACGATTGGAGTTGGCATTGGACAGAACCCACCGCTGGGCCAAAGAATCCTATGATTATTGGATGGAGAACCCAGGTGGACAAAATGTATTCCCTATTGTTCAGGGAGGTGTCAACGAATCCCTCAGGAAACGTAGTCTTGATACATTACAAAATATTGATTTTCCAGGAATTGCCATCGGGGGTCTGAGTGTTGGGGAACCGAGGCCTGATTACATTCGTATTTTAGAATGTATGGCTCCCTTTTTTGACCAGGCACGTCCAAGATACTTAATGGGTGTGGGAACCGTTGTAGACATATTGGAAGGCGTTAAGAATGGAATCGATATGTTTGATTGTGTTTTGCCAACAAGAAATGCGAGAAACGGGCAGGTATTCACCTCACTTGGGAAAATCAATTTAAGGAATGAAAGCCATAGACTGGCAGAAGGTCCTATTGACCCTGAATGTGGGTGTAAGGTTTGTACAACATATAGTCTTGGCTATATACGCCATCTTCATAAGGTGAAGGAACTGACTGCTTTCTCGCTCTCAACGTATCACAACTTATATTTTATGCAGAGCTTCATGGAAAAGATGCGAAAGTCTATAGAAATAGGCAATTTTCAGGGCTTTTATGAACATTGGAAAAATTTGTTTGGTAGCTAAAATTATTAGGTTGACGTACCTAATTTTTTTGAATGCAATTGTACCGTCATTTCTACATTGATTGTAGCTTCATTGAGGAGTCTCTAGACACACATGGAAATCACCAGAAGGGAAAAAGATAAAATCGTAGTCCTCGATATTAACGGGGAAATCGACCTTTATAACGCGCCTGAGATCAAGGATGTAATTGCCAAATTGATCGAAGAACAAAAATATTGCATTGTCATCAATCTCGAGAAGGTATCCTACATCGACTCTTCCGGAATTGGAGCTTTAATTTCAAGTTTGTCCAACTTGAAGAAATACCAAGGTGGGCTTAAAATCATCAACGTAGCCGGTTCCGTTCGTAAAGTTTTTGAACTGACTAAGTTGACTTCATTTTTTGAGATTTTCGATAGCGAAGACGAAGCAGTCACTGCTTTCAAGTAAACGGGAAGCGTATTTTGCGCTTCTCTCTTACAAAACCCCCCGAAGAAAAGTTAAGGAGTTTGTTATGTTAAGAAAGAAAAAGACAGCCGTCTTTCTCTCTGGTTTGGTATTGTTTTCCATTGGATTTGTTAACTGTGCCCAAGAACTACCGCTCAAAGAATTGGCTCTCGCAAAGTCACAGGTAGAAAGAGCAGAAAGACTTTCTGCCGAAGAATTTGCACCAGAAGAATATTCGGAGGCAAAGAAGAGCTTAGCTTCTGCCAATGAATTTGCCGCAGAAGAGAAAGCCTCTGATTCTAAAAAAAGTGCTGATTATGCAATTTCTAAAGCTTATGATGCATTAGAAAAAACCCTACCAAAACTTGCAGCAAAGTCTCGTGAAGAAGCTGTATCTGCTATTGATGCAGCTGACGAAGCCTACGCTTCTGAATACACTCCTGAAGAATTTAAAAAAGCAGTAGCAGCACGTGATGCTGGTGAAACTAAATTAGCTCAAGCAGATGCAAGCCTTGCTTCTTACCTTCGCGAAGACAAAGATGAAACTGCAAAAGAACTAAAACGAACTGTAGCCTTACAAGAATATGAAGATGCACACAATAGTTTTCTGGAAGCTGCGAAAATCAGCCAAGATGCAAAAAAAGTAGCTCTGGATAGATCTGGTTCGATTCGTCAGTCTGCTGATGAAGTGGATGCTCTATTAGAAAAAGCTTATACATATTCCAAGGGCGGCAATCCTGCCATTGATGAAGAAAAAGCGCGTGTGGCGTCTGCACGGGAAGACATTGAAGCAGGTCGTTTGAAAACGGCTGACGAAAAAATCAAAGCGGCACGATTGGCATCTGCCTCAATCCTTGCGACTGCAGTCAAAGATCATGCAAAAAATCGCAATGCCCAAGCTCGTGAAGTGGTAGAAGATGCGAATGCACGTTTCGGCGAACTCAGTGCAGAAACTTACCTTAAATCCAATGCCAAAGAATCTTATGCAAGCACCCAAGAAAACTTAGGAGCTTCCAATGAATCTTTACAAGCATCTGGAAACCTATTAGAACAAGAAAAATTTGATGATTCGATTGCCCAGTCAGAAGAAGCCATTCGTTTGGCAGAGATTTCGATTGATCAAATCGAAACTTTAAAAGGTAAAAACACTGTA
Source organism: Leptospira noumeaensis (assembly GCF_004770765.1). Taxonomy (NCBI): domain Bacteria; kingdom Pseudomonadati; phylum Spirochaetota; class Leptospiria; order Leptospirales; family Leptospiraceae; genus Leptospira; species Leptospira noumeaensis. The sequence continues at coordinate 245,167 of NZ_RQFK01000007.1, forward strand.
GCGAAAAAAGATCGCAAAACTGTAGAAACCGACACAACCACTACAACCAAAACTGACGAAACGAAAGATGACAAAGTTTCTTCTTCTCAAGTGGAAGAACTTTCAGGTGGTTGGAAGAGATATACTGTTGAAAAATCGAATCCTGCTGATTGCCTTTGGAGAATTGCTGACAGAGAAGACATTTACAGCGATGCAAAACTCTGGCCAAGAATTTTCGAAGCCAACCGTAAATCGATTCGTAACAAAAACTTAATTTACCCAAAACAAAAACTGAACATCCCTCCACAAACAGGGAAAATCGGAACTGCTCCTAAGGAATAAACAAGACTTAGGTGAAAGGAAAAAAAAGCTGTCGTAAGGACAGCTTTTTTTTTGTCTAAATAGTAGGAAAATATGACCAGAGGATACACCACACCTGTCACTGAAATTTCAGAAAAAGACTTTGAGGCACTGGTCACACTTGCCCTCGAAGAAGATTTACCTGCCGGAGATGTCACAACCGATTCTTTATTTGATTCGAATGAAAATTGTAAAGCTGTCCTCCTTGCTAAAGAAGAGGGGGTTTTATGTGGACTTGCGGTAATTCCATGCCTACTTCAAAAAACAAAGTCCAATGTGAAATGGACTCCTACGCTTTCTGATGGAGCGATCCTTTCCAAAGGAACCATCATCGGATCCTTGGAAGGATCACTGGTAAGTGTTTTGAAAATGGAAAGAATTTTGTTAAATTTTATCCAATACCTTTCGGGGATTGCAACAAATGCAAGTAAGGTGACAAAAGAATTTCCAAATCTATTAATTTTAGATACAAGAAAAACCCTTCCTGGTTATAGAAAACTGGCCAAGTACGCAGTGTATATGGGAGGTGGTGCAAACCATCGGTTAAATTTGTCTGAGATGGCCATGTTAAAAGACAATCATGTAGCAAAAGCTGGATCCATCCAATCCGCTGTACAAATTGTTCGAAATGCTAATCCAGGAAAAAAAATAGAACTAGAAATCGACGGCCTCTCTCAATTGAATGAAGCTATCACTTCAAATCCTGATATAATTTTGTTAGATAATTTTTCTGATTCAGATACAACTAAAGCCATTGAACTCATCAAAGAGAAAGCACCAAGAATTCGCATTGAATGTTCTGGTGGAATCACTCCAGACAAACTAAAATTTTTATCTAAATTTCAGGACATTGGTGTGAGTATGGGTTATTTAACTCATACTGTTAAATTTTTAGATATAAGTTTGGATATAAAATAATGGGATTATACCAGGACATCAAAGACAAACAGGAGTTATTTGACGCAGTAGGGAAAAGGCTTGGACCAGAAAAAGCCACATTAATTGAGAAGGCATATCATATCGCCGATAAAATGCACGAAGGCCAAAAACGCCTTTCCGGGGAACCTTATATCATCCATCCCATGAATGTGGCTTCTGTATTGGATGAACTTGGTTTGGATGAAAGGGCCATCGCGGCAGGACTTTTGCACGATGTTGTAGAAGATACAAGTTACAGCAAAGAGGAAATGGCCCGTGAGTTTGGTGAAGACATTGCCGCCCTTGTAGAAGGTGTGACCAAAATTTCTGAAATCAAATCCCAATCCAAAGAAACAGAAGCGGCTGAAAATATTCGAAAGATGTTACTTGCAACCATCAAAGATGTGCGAGTGATGCTCATCAAACTTGCTGATAAAACTCATAATGTTCGCACCTTAAAGTTCCAACCTGAGGAAAAACAGAAACGAATTGCAAAAGAAGTTTTGTCTCTTTACGCACCCATTGCCGGTCGTTTGGGTGTTTATAAAGTTAAATTTGAATTAGAAGATTTGGCTTTTCAATCATTACATCCAGAAGAATACCAAGAAATTAAAAAACGAGTTTCAGCTAAAAAATCCGAACGTGATGAATACATAGAAAAAATTAAAATTATCCTTAAACAAAGGTTAGCTGAGATAAGTATTGATGCTCGGATTGATGGAAGAGCAAAACATTTCTATTCGATTTACAGAAAGATGGTCACAAAAGAAAAATCATTTTCTGAAATTTTTGACCTTCGTGCTGTCCGAATCATTACAAATGAAATTAAAGATTGTTATGGGGTTCTTGGAATTGTACACACTCTCTGGACACCGATTCCAGGAAGGTTTAAAGACTACATCGCCACACCTAAAACGAACCTATACCAGTCATTACATACAACGGTTTTTGGGCCAGATGGTCGACCAATGGAAGTGCAAATTCGAACCAAAGATATGAATGCCATTGCGGAAAATGGAGTGGCAGCCCACTGGGCATATAAAGAATCCACTAACCTTTCTAAAACTTCGGTTATACTGCAGAATGGTGTGGAAAATGCCTTCCGTATGAAGTGGTTGGAAATTTTGAAATCTTGGCAAGACCCAAGTCTTGATTCCAAAGAGTTTATGGAGGAACTTCAATATGACCTCCATGAAGATGAGGTATTTGTTTTTACTCCAAAGGGTGAGATCATCGAGATGCCAAAAGGAGCGACAGTTCTTGACTATGCATTTCGAATTCATACGGATGTAGGCCTTCATGCTCGTGGTGGTAAAGTCAACGGAAGGATGGTTACACTTCGTACGGAATTAAAGTCTGGAGACCAGGTTGAGATCATTACGGAAAAAAGTTCCAAACCATCTCCGATTTGGTTACGAATTGTTAAAACTTCTGGCGCACGTCAGAAGTTACGGGCTTATTTTCGAAAATTACAAGAAGACTCACAACGAGAAACCATTGGTTCTGTTTTAGAAACGCAATCACCTGCGATTGATGAAAACACGATCAAAGAAATCAAAAAAGTAAAAATCAAAAAACCACATAAAACAAATCCACACCAAGAAGAATCCAAAGAATTTGGTATCTCTGTTGCGGGTTGGAACGATGTACCGGTTCGTGTTGCTTCTTGTTGTACTCCCATTCCCGGTGATGAGATCATTGGTTTTATTACCAGAGGACGTGGGGTGAGTGTTCATAAAAAAGATTGTACGACGGCAACCAAACAACTCGAATGGATGAAAACCATTCCTGTTCGTTGGGAAGGCCCAGGGGAACCCATTCCAATTCAAATTGAAGTGCGTGCCAAAGACGTTCAAGGGATCTACTTATCTATGGTGGAATCCATTTCTAGCACAGAAACAAATATTTTGGAAGCCGGAGCTTCATCACATCCGAATGGAACACTCACCGCCAAATTTATGTTAGAAGTTGATCATTTGGACCAACTCAAAGAAATTTTGGAAAACTTAAGAATGATCCAAGGTGTGGTATTTGCAGAAAGGGTTAAAAAATAAACCACTGCACTTGGTTCGGTCTCAGTTTGAAATAAATCCCTTCTTCGGATTTTGTTTGTGGGTATTCAATTCCTGAGACAAGGTCGGTTAAACTCGTTTGGAATTGGATTCCTTCTTGGAAGGGAATTCTTCCCGATACTTCCGAATTTGTATGATTCCATAAAACCAGTTCTGTATGATTTCCTGTTTGAATGGCTTTCATAAATATAGAAACACCACGAAACTCATTGTAATTCGGCAAATAAAACTTACTATCCGCATTTCTTTTGGCGATTGTTCCCAGTGCTAGTTTGTAAAATTCTTCTGAATGAGGATTTGGTATTTCTAAATCGGTGCAAATCATTTGGACAGGAATTTTTCGAGTGAGTCCCTTTTCTTGTCCTTCATGAAATAACAAAATACACTCTGAGGTCGCAAGTAGACTAAAATAGGATTCTGAATTTTCACCAAATATATGTTTTGCTCTATCTTCGTCATGGTTTTCTAAAAATCGAATTTTTCTTAAATTAGAATTATCATTGAGACTTTGAGAAACAGAAGAGAGTTGGTTTTCTTTCAGAACATCATAAAAGGATTTATCATAAGTGGCATCAAATCCTAATTCGAGTAATCGATTTTCCATACCCCAATAAACTTCTGCGTAAAATTTAAAATGCGGAAAGTTTTTCCGCACAGCACGAATCACACGTTCCCAATCATAAACAGATTTTTTCCCATGAGTTTTTTCAAATACTTCGGGAAGAGGTAACATGGCCATATCACAACGAACACCATCACATTGTTTTGCGATTTCAAATAAAATTTGAATGTGTTTGTTTTCCACATTTGGATTTGAAAAATCCCATTGGATGGTATCTGTCCAACCATCAAAGTAAGGATCTCTTCCATGAGCATATACATTTCCATTAGGATGTTGGAATGAGTTTTTCGACTTAGCAGATGTATCTGCTTTCAAAAAAAAATCTGGATTAGAATCCACAATTGGGGAATCAATGGCCATATGGTTTGGCACAAAGTCTAAAATTAGCTTTTTATTCCATTTTTGAATGAGTTTATATACGTTTGTTAGGTTGTCATACTCGGAAACCAAAGGGTCGGGAGTGTAAGAAAAAATGGAATATGGGGATCCATAAACATCTTCTGGTAGCAGTGGGTGTTTGGTCGCTTGGAATCCTGGCTGAAGTTCAGGCATTCTGCGTGCAATGGTTTGGGATTTGGGGCTATTTTTCCAGACACCCATCAGCCAAATTTCATCGGCCCAAAGTATGGGAAGGGAATTTTGATTGGAAGAGAGAGCCCGTTCCAGAGGTTCCTTCATTTTTGTACAAAAAAGCCTTGAGCCTATCTCGTACAAATGGATTTGATGGAAGGGATGTTTCATAACAAAGTTCAAATATTCAAGTATAGTTCCTTCTTACGCAAGATAGTTTTGGTTGGTTTGACAGGACTTTTGTCAATGGGCTTTTTCCTCCATTGTTCGGAAGAAGATACAAAAGAATCCTTGTCGAAGGTAAATGATCTTCCTTGGGAAGGTGATGTGAATTCCATACCCAATGCCCTTCGAATCAAAAATCCAGTGGCAGATCCTAAGGCCAAAAAAGGAGGTAGGATTCGCATTTATTCCCACCAGTTCCCAAAATCTTTGAATTATTATTTGGATCAGTTTACAACCACAGCACGGATCTTTACCAGTTTGTATGAACCGCTCACGGGGTACCACCCACTGACTTTGGAAACCATTCCTCATTTAGCAAGGGATTGGAAAATCTCTCCTGATAAAAAGAAATTTACTTTCTACTTAGATCCGAACGCTCGTTGGTCTGATGGAAAACCAGTAACAGCAGATGACGTGATCTTTACCTATGATACCATCATGAATCCCAAAAATGGAACTGCCGTGTTCCGTGTATCCTTATCTAGATTTTTAAAACCGGTGAAGTTGGGTGATCTAACGGTTGTTTTTGAAGCAAAGGAAGTTCATTGGAATAATTTTAATGATATTGCTTCTTCCATTTTTATTTTGCCGAAACATCATTTCGAAGGAAAAGATTTTAATAAGGAAAATATGGAGTTCCCGGTTGTGTCTGGTCCCTATAAAATCACAGAGGTTAAAAAGAATCGTTATATCAAATTAGAACGAAGAGGGGACTGGTGGCAAAGGGCCTATCCTTTTAACGAAGGACGAAATAACTTTGATCAAATTGTTTATAAAGTTTATAACGAAGAAGCAGTTGCTCTCCAAGCCTTTAAAAAAGGAGACATTGATATTTATCCAGTGTATTCCGCTTTTGTTTGGGTAGAAGAGGCTAAGGGGGATGCCTTTGATAAAAATTGGATTGCCAAACAAAGGATATTCAATTTAAAACCGATTGGTTTCCAAGGTTGGGCGATGAACTCGAGACGACCTATTTTCTCTGACAAACGAGTGAGAGAGGCAATGAACCTGCTTGTGAATCGTAAATTAATGATCGATAAACTAGCATATGGTGAATACGACCCAACGAACAGTTATTACCCTGATTTTTATTTAGGTGGTGAAAAAAATCCAAACGAACCAACGGAATTTAACATTGAAAAGGCTAGAAAACTTTTAGCAGAAGCAGGTTGGAAACCCAATAAAGAAGGGATCTTGGAAAAAGATGGAAAACCATTCCAGTTTTCTATCTTAGATCGAGATAAAAAAACAGAAAAGTATTTCACCTTGTTTTTAGAAAAAGCAAAAGAAGTGGGGATTCGCGCATCTATTGACACTTTGGATTTAGCTGCCTGGAGCGAACGAGTGGATAAATACGACTTTGATATGACCTGGGCTGCTTGGGGATCGGGAGTGTTCAAAGATCCTGAATCACAATGGCTTTCTAAATATGCAGATGAAGAGGGACAACCCAACTTGCCCGGACTAAAAATTCCAGAAGTTGACAAACTCATTGGAAAACAAAAAACAGAATTTTCTGTATCCAATCGTAATGAAATTTTGAAACAAATCGATCGCATTGTTTATAAAGAATATCCTTATGTTTTGTTATGGCATTTACCAAGTACGAGACTTCTGTATTGGCAAAAATATGGCGTTCCGAATTTACCTTTAGGTAAGTATGGAGATGAAAGTTTTTCTTCTGACTACTGGTGGTATGATGAAGAGAAAGATAAAAATCTATCAAAAGCCGTTTCCAAGAAGGAAAAATTTACAGATTACGAAGCAATTGTACGTTGGAAGTAGAATCTAATCGTGTCTGAAAAAAAGGGCCCGATCAAGGGGATTCGCGATCGGATCAGCCAACTCTGGAACCAATATCCAAACTGGGGAAAAATACCCCAGTTTCTGGAGTTACTTGAGAAAGGTCTCGACAAAGAGCTGTTTGTCGATCCTGATAAAAAAGAAATCCCCATTCCCATCGAAGACCTTCCTGTTGATGAAGTATTACGAAAGTCAGGATTCTTTCGTAATTTGTATGAAAAACTTTTTCCTGTTTCCCATGTTTTCCGAATCACATATAGATATGATCGTGAATTTTTGGATAACTTTATGCCACTCTCTAAGGACGGCTACATCGGTAGGGGTTCTTATAAGTTTGTTTATAAACTTCCCTGGAACCAAGTGGTAAAAATTGGAAAATCAAAGTTACCTTCTGATGCCATATTTGGAACTTTATTTAAAGAAGTTGGCAAAGACCTTTCTCGGTTTTTAAAACCAGAAGAGTTGGAATTACGTGATTTTTTAAGAAACCAAACCTCTAGGGATTCTAAAAAAGACGAAATTGATTTTAAATTCAAACGTTTGGGATTGGAGCGACTCCATTATTGGAAACTAAAGTCTCTCATTCCTGATCTCGTGGTTCCCACGCGATTTTTTATGGGGATGCGAGTGAGAAACAATCCATTTGGAGTTCCCAATGTCACTCTTACACCTTGCGACCAACAACCGTTACTTGCTGGGAAACATCTAAAAGAATTCACCATACGAAACGAGAAGTTGGACCAAAATCCCATAATGGACAAACTTTTTCCCAAATGGAAATTGAATTTTGACTCTCATCGGTTTGGTGTGATTTCTAAATCGAAACTTAAAAAAATTGCAGTGGATTTTAATCGTGTGATTGAAGTCACAAAGTTTCTAGCAGAAGAAGAAAAGTTAATCTTTGATATCCATGCTGAAAATATCATCATCACTTTGCCCGATTTTGAGTTAAAAATTTTTGATTTCCACGTTTTTGATGACTATTTGTATGAACCTTCCGAAGAAAACCCAACACCTGAGATGGATCATATTCTAATCATAGAAGAATTTATCAAATCGTTTGAATTGGACTGATTTATGTTATTTTTCAAACGAAATTTATTTTCTTTTTATATACTTTCTTTTCTTTTTTTTGCATTCGCGTGTTACCAAAGTTTTAGATGGAAGTGGATCTGTGATGATGCGTATATCAGTTTTGTTTATGCACGCAATTTATACGAAGGTTCAGGACTTGTTTTTAATTTAGGAGAAAGGGTCGAGGGATATACAAATTTCCTTTGGACCATCTTACTTTCCATAGGTTATTTACTGAAAATAGAACCCCAAATTTTATCTTTGATCCTTGGCATTTTCTTTTATTTGATGACTCTTTTTTTATTTTTTAACGAAGAAAATCGTATCTCCTTTGGCAAAATTTATCCTCTTCTTGTTGTTCATTTGGCTTTATTCTTTCACCTTCATATCTTTGCTACCTCGGGTTTAGAAACTTCTCTTTTTACTTTTTTAGTATCTTTTGGACTCCTCTTATGGGAAAAAGATAAGAGCTTACTTTTGTTTGTATTTTTACTTTCCGCATTGGTTCGACCAGAAGGTGCTCTTTTTTTATCTATTGCATCCCTGGATTTAATGGTTCGGAAACGAAGTTGGATTCCAATCGTTTCAGGAATTTTGTTCCTTGGATTTTTAGGTTTTCGGTATTTTTATTATGATGATATTTTACCAAATACCTTTTATGCGAAGGGAAATAAGGGAGCTTACTTTTCGCAAGGGCTCTATTATCTCTTATATTTTCTAAAGTCATATCCGCTTTACCTTTTTGTATTGGTAATTGCTGGGATTCAAATTTATAAGTCGTTTTTGAATCAGAAAAAGTTCCGACTTTTACTTCCTTCAATTCTTTTATACATTCTTTACGTATTGTATGTTGGTGGGGATTTTATGGGAATTCGGTTCTGGATTCCTGTTTTGCCGTATCTATCTTATTTGGCATTTCGTCAAATTCATGATTGGGATTTGGATTCTAGAATTGAATCTAAAAGATCATCCTTATTTTTTTCATTTTATACAAAGAACCAAATCATAGTTTCTTTTTTCTTTATTTTGTCTGCTGCCGTTTATATCGATCCATTAAAAATAAATGGATCTAGAGTTGCCGATTGGCATGGGATTGTCGAAGAACGGATGTTTTATGAAGATCACTTGGTTGACACTTCCAGATACGACAATGAAGCGCTTTCTCTGTTTCGAGTGGCTTTTTTTGGTGCGCAGGCTCATTTTATTTATTACCTAAGACCAGCCTTTGCCTTTGAAGCGGAATCGGGCTTGACCGATAGAGAATTTGCTAAAAAGAAAATTGAAGTAAGGGGAAGGATCGGTCACGAAAGCAATTTAGAGTTAAAAGATTTACTCGACCGAAAAGTAGATATTTTACTGGATAACCGACTACATGATACATATCTACCGCATATCCAATACACTTGGCGAAACATTCCTTTAAAGTTTTATCTTGTATCCTATGATCCCGTAAAAATAAATTCTCTTTGTAGCCGAAGTGATTGGAATTGTAAAGATTTATACCAATCATTTCAAACCAACCACTGGGATAAAACAAAACCAAAAACGTTTCTGGAGACCAATGGAATTTAATAGAGAAATTTCCCTTCCTTATGGAAAAATAAAGTTGGGAACTGCCGGCAAACAAAGTTTAGACGGTTTGAAAAAAAAATACCCATCTTATCCTAAAGATGCAAAAACCTGGAAGGATTATACTGAAGTTTGGGTGAAAGAGAAATATAAATCACCAACGCCCACCGTTTTTACGCTGAACCAAGTGCACGGAGATTCTCTCCACCAAATTTTACCGGGTTCAGTTGACGAAAATTCGGGTCTGGTCCATGAGGGGGACGGGTTGTATACGGAATTGCCAAATTCCATTCTTATTGTTCGCACCGCAGATTGTGTTCCTGTGTATTTATATTCAAACAAACGACCGTTTGTTGCTATAGTTCATTCTGGTTGGAAGGGAACTAGTTTAGGGATCACAGAACGAATGATTGAGAGAGCTATCGAATTCGGTTTTTCGGAAGAGGAACTTTATTTAGAAATTGGACCTTATATTCAAGGTTCTGATTATGAAGTAGAAGAAGATGTTGCCAATTTATTTATCCCATTAGGAACGGGGGTTTGTCACGTAACAGGAAAGGAAAAGTTTTTACTCGATGTGGGCCTTGCCATTGAATCCAGAGTGAAAGAACGATTTGAAAAAATTGGAGGGATACAGAATTTGCGAACGAATGTTTTCCAGAGCCCTCTTTACTTTAGCCACAGAGCCAAAGAAGAAGGCCGGAATTTGAATTTTATACTTTGGGAATCTTAAGTAGGGTTTCTTTGATTTTCTCTAGGATTTTTTCTCGTTTGATCGGTTTGACAATATAATCCATCGCCCCATTTTCAAGAAGTGCCTTGATGACCGAAGGAGTATTTTCCTCGGAAATAAAAAGAATTCTTGGAAGTACACCCATTTCTTTCATATCCCAGAAAGCTGCATAACCATCGACCTCAGGTAGAAAAATTTCAATCGTCACAAGATCAATCTGTTGGCGATTGTCCTTGTACATTTGCAAAAGTTCTTTTCCTGTTTCGGCAACTCCGATGATTTTGAAACCTTCTGATTCCAAAATTTGTTGGAGCTGTTTGGATTGGAATTTGGAATTCTCAGCGATGAGAATCTGGTAAGGTCTGCCTGTCGGTCCGATGCCTGCTTGCATATAGTTCTTCCGTAGTTTATCCAAGTGCCTTTTCGATTTCAACACCAATTTCTTTCGTACCGAGGACAGATGTGCCTTCTTCGGCGATATCTCTCGTGCGAAAACCCTTCTTTAGAACCGTTCGAATGGCATTTTCAATTGCCACCGCTTCTGTTTCCAATCCAAACGAGTATCGTAACATTAGGGCTCCGGAAAGGATTTGTGCAATAGGGTTTGCGATGCCTTTCCCTGCAATGTCAGGAGCGGATCCACCTGAAGGTTCGTAGAGCCCAAATCCTGATTCGGAAAGGGAAGCCGAAGGCAACATCCCAATGGATCCTGTGATGATGGACGCTTCGTCAGAGAGAATGTCTCCGAACATATTTTCACAGAGCATCACATCAAATTGTTTTGGTTTTACGATGAGCTGCATAGCGGCATTGTCCACATAGAGATGTTCTAAAGTGCAATCGGAGTATTCCGCTTTATGAAGTGCCACTACCACTTCTCTCCACAACACAGATGTGGTGAGAACATTTGCTTTATCAATGCTTGTGACTTTTTTATTTCGTTTTCTGGCTGCGTCAAAGGCAGTCCGTGCGATGCGTTCGATCTCACGACGAGAATATCTCATGGTGTCGAAAGCAAATTCTTCAGGCCCACTTCCTTCTCTACCTTTTGGTTTTCCAAAATAGATTCCGGAAGTAAGTTCCCTAAGGATTAAGATATCGAGTCCATCACCGATGATGTCACCGCGGATGGGACTCGCTTTTTTTAATTCAGGATAAATGATCGCAGGACGAAGGTTTGCAAATAAATCAAAGTGTTTCCGTAAAGGAAGTAGGGCACCACGTTCCGGTTGCCTTTCTGGAGGAAGGGTTTCCCATTTTGGTCCACCCACAGATCCAAAAAAGATGGCGCTGGATGATTCACATAGTTTTAGAGTTTCCTCAGGAAGGGGAAATCCTGTGGCATCAATGGCGGCACCACCAACTAATGCATGTTCGAAGGTAAATTCAGAAGATTTGTTTCCTAATGCTTTTTTGACCACTGATAGGGCCACATCCATTACTTCTGGTCCAATTCCGTCACCGGCAAGTACTGCTACTTTTTTCATTTCATATCCTTTAATACTGATTCTAAAATATCCAATCCTTCTGTCGCTTTTTCGATGCTTAAGATGAGAGGAGGTATAATTCTAATGACATTTCCTGCTGTGCTATTCACAACAAGGCCACGTTTCAAACATTCTTCCACTACGGGTCTTGATTCGGAATACAATTCTACACCGATGTGTAAACCACGTCCCCTGACTTGTTTGATTTTTCCTGTTGATTCCATCATGGTTTTCAAACGTGCAAACATTTGTTCTGAGATTGTAGAAACATGGTCGAGTAAGTTTCGCGATAAGATGATTTTGAATGTTTCATATGCGGCAACACATGCCAAATGGTTTCCACCAAAGGTAGAACCATGCATCCCTCGTTCTAAAACTCCTTCGTATTCTTTCGCTACGACAAGAGCGCCAATGGGAAATCCTGAACCAAGTGCTTTGGCAAGAGTAAAAGCATCAGGATACATTCCGTAATGTTCAAAACAAAACATCTTTCCTGTTCTTCCCATCCCAGTTTGGATTTCATCAAAAACAAGTAGAGAATTCGTTTCTTCTGTGAGTTTACGAGCTAAGTTCACAAATGATTGGCTGAGTGGAATGACTCCACCTTCTCCGATGATGAGTTCCATAATGATTCCGGCAATGGACTCGCCGTATTGGTCAAAGGCTTGGATGAGTGAGTCTTCGTTATTGGCTTCGACAAAGTAAACATCAGATGCCAAATCCCCAAATCCAGAACGAACAGCTTCGTTTCCAGTCATCGTCATTGCAGATAGAGTTCTGCCATGAAAACTAGAGTGGAGGGCAAGGATCACCGGTTTATCGATGTTTTTTTTCACTCCATGTCTACGCATCAGTTTAAAAGCCGCTTCGTTTGCTTCAGTTCCTGAGTTACACAAAAACACTTTTCCTGGAATGCTATTTTCGATAATGACTTCGGCAAGTTTTGCTTGTTCTTCCGAATAATAGAGATTAGATGAATGGAGGATTTTGTCCATTTGGTTTCGCATGGCTTCGATTAAGTCTGCTTCCCCGTGGCCTAAATTGGAAACAGCGATCCCTGCGAGAAAGTCAATATAACCTTTGTTATCTTGGTCGAAAATCATCTCTCCGACACCATACTCAAAAGCAACCGGATAGCGGTTGTATGTGTTTAAGAGGAATTTGTCCGAAAGTTTTTTGATTTCTCCGAATTTGGTTTTGGTATCGTTACTCATTTTAGACCTGCCAGTTGTAAAAATTCTGTTTCTGCTAGGGAAATTTCTTTTCCAAGAGATTCCCATAAACTGGAAATTTCTGATTGTTTTTTTGGTTTTTTTAAAGAAGCAAAGGAAGAGTATACTTTTACCTTTGGTTCTGTTCCGGAAGGACGAATGGTGAGTTTGGCATTTCCTTCCAGTTCCACTTGGATGACATTGGATTTTGGCATTCCTTTGAACACAGAGGCCTTGGCTTTTCCATCCGCTTTTTGTGTTTCGTAATCGAGGACTCCCACAACCTTCCGTCCGCCAATGGATTTCCCAATTAAGTTTTCCGACCGAAGTGTTTCGATGGATTTTTTAATTTTGTCTTGGCCCGAACTTCCTTCCAAGGTCAAAGAATACAAACTTTCGCGATACAATCCGTATTTTAAATAAATCGCATCGAGGTAGGAAAGGAGGTCTCCCTTTTCTGCAAGGATTTCTACAAAGAGTAAAGCACTAGATAAAGAATCTTTGTCCCGAACAAAGGGTACGGGTAGGTATCCATAAGATTCCTCACCACCAAACAAGAAGATATTATTTTTCTTTGATTCAATTTGTTTCATCTCTTCTGCGATGTATTTGAATCCAGTGAGTACGTTTTTGATTTTGATTCCGTTTTTTTTCGCAATCGCTTCTTGTAAGTCAGTTGTCACAATGGTTTTTACCAAATGATAGATTTTGGTTTTAGATTTTTTCCTTTCGGAAAGGTAAGCTGCCATAATCGAACCAATTTGGTTTCCATTCAGATATTCGTATTCCCCATCAGGGCGACGAACTCCTACACCCAGTCTATCTGCATCTGGATCTGTGGCAATGAAGGTGGCTGCTTTTTTCTTTTTGGCGTAAAACTCACATAAGGCGAGAGCTTCTTTTTCTTCTGGATTTGGGTATTTTACAGTTGGAAATTCCCCGTCCGGTTTTTTTTGTTCAGGAACAAGGAAAACCGATTTGTATCCAAAGAAATTTAACATTTCTTTCATATAATCTCCACCAGTTCCATGTAACGGAGAGTATACGATTCCAAGATCATTTCTTGTTTTTTGTTTTACTGATGAAAGGATTCCTGCTTGTTTTAAATCCTTTAAGTAAGTTTTAAAAACCACAGATCCCACAGGTTTTACGAATTTTTTATATTCTTTATCTGTTTTTTTGACAAGAGGAATTGTCGACCAGTCACTTATCCCGCTAATCCTTCCTATGATAAGTGAGTCATCTGGAGGAACGAGTTGTCCACCGTCTGCAAGGTAGGCTTTGAATCCATTGTATTCTGGTGGATTGTGAGATGCAGTAATAACAATCCCACCACTGGCTTTGTAATGGCGAATGGCATATGATAAAAGTGGAGTAGGAGTTACCTTGGGAAAAATATAAACTTTCACACCAAGTTTAGCGGCGATACCGGCAGAGAGTTCTGCAAATTCTTTAGAGAGCCTTCTTGAATCATAAGCGATGACGATGGAGGCATCTTTTTTAGTATCTCTTAAATAGCTGATAAAACCAAGAGCGGCGCGACCTACTGTGTAGAGGTTCATCTTGCCGATTCCATTTCCAATTTTTCCCCGAATTCCCCCCGTTCCGAAAGTGAGTGGACTTGAGTAGGCATCGACGAGCTCCGAACGGATCCCCGCCTTCCAATCTTCGAGAGCCTTTTTGGCTTCATTCTGGATTTCCGATGAAAAAGGTGATTTCGTCCAAGATAGGATATTGTCTTCTGGTTTCAACATAGCTTACATACTAATCTTTTGAAGCTAAGTAGTCTGGAAATCAATTTTGGAACCTAGAGAATTTTTCATAGAAGACCGATTGGAACGATTCCGCCTAAAGGCATTTTGCAATTTAGGGGAGAGTGGGCTTGGTTTTTTTCGTTTAGAAGAAGTGCTAGGGATGGCAAATGTTTCTGTCTCGGAACTTTTGGACATTCCGATGAATGATGCACCGAACCAAGGTTCCCTGGAATTACGAAAGGCAATTGGAAATTTGTATCCCGGTGTTTCACCAAACCAAGTCCTTGTCACTACGGGAACAGGGGAGGCCTTATACCTAACCTTTCATCTCGCAGTAAAACCAGCCACTAAGGTAGCTCTCGTTTGGCCGGCCTTCCAGGCTCTCTATGAAATTCCAAAAATGCTCGGAGCAGAGATCATCAAAGTTTCTCATGAGGCCGCATTCCTAACTTCTACTTGGAAAGAAATTGATGCTGATCTTTATATCTTAAACCATCCTCACAATCCTACTGGAAAAACGTTTCCAGATTCCGAATGGGAGGCTCTTCTCGGTTGGTTTCGCGAAAAAAAGAAACAAGTTCTCTTTGATGAACACTACCGGTTTTTACCAGGTGCGGGATTTATGGGAAAGACAGGTGTGGATACAAACCATTCTTTTTATGGAACTGGTTCCTTTACTAAATGTTTTGGAGTTACAGGGCTTAGGGTAGGATGGCTTATTGCAGAAGAATCTTTTATAGCAAGGGCACGTTCCTTTAAAGATTACTTAACTCATACTGTTTCTCCCATTTCCGAACGAATTGCACTGGGACTTTTGGAAAATAAAGAATCGTTTTTACCGGCCATCCAATCTAGGGTGCGAAATAATATTACTAGCTTTACTTCTCTTTGGAAGGAACTTCCACACACCAAGTCCTTCACGGCACCACAAGGGGGGCTTGTGGGTTGGCTGAAATTAGAACCAGGAATTTCTTCCGAAGTTTATGCCGATCGGCTTTTTGAAAGAACAGGTGTGTTTGTTCTTCCTGGATCTAATTTTGAAGAAGAAGGTTTCCTTCGCATTGGATTTGGGGAAAGAGAAGAGAGGATGGCGGAAGGCCTTCTTCGGTGGAGAGAATGTACGGATCTCATTTAAAGTCTAGCCTCCAACTGTTTCCTGGGATTGGTGAAAAAAAAGAGAAACAACTGTTTGGTGTTGGTGTTTATGATTGGGAATCTCTCATCCAATACCAAAAACAAAAAAATGATCCGATCCTTCCTTCTGTTTCCATTTTAGAGGAACGCCTCGAAGAGTTAGAAGATGAATTGTCCGAAGCCAATTTTTCCTTTTTTACGACTGAACTTCCGAGTCTTGAATACTGGAGGTTATGGCAAAATTTTCCCGAACGATTTTGTTTTTTAGACATTGAAACCACAGGCATTTCGGAATCCTCAGTCACTACAGTTGTGAGTCTCTACCAAGACAAACGAATGTTAACTTTTGAAAGGGGGAAAGATTTAGAATTTCTTTTTGATTCTATTTCTCCTGAAGATATCCTTGTGACTTACAATGGGAAAAGGTTTGATGTCCCCTTTTTAGAAAGGGAATTTCGTTACCGAGTCAAAAATCCGCAACTGGATTTAATGAATCTTTTGCATTCCATTGGAATCAAAGGAGGGCTTAAAAAATCGGAAGTGATCCTTGGTCTGGTTCGGCCCGATGAAATAGCAGGAATGGATGGAAGACAAGCACCACTCCTTTGGTTTGAATACCAAAGGACTAATAACAAAGAAGCCTTGGAAAAACTAATCGCTTATAACAGAGAAGATACTAAAAATTTAGAAATTGTTTTAGAAAAAACAATAGATCGCCTAACAGAAAACCGTTTGTTTTAGTGTGGCCCGTACATATACTCTCTGAGTATACTCATCTCCGCTTGGGTTCTTGTTAGTTTTGTTTTGACTGCATCTCCAATGGAAATAAGACCAATGATTTTATCACCATCAAGGACTGGCATATGGCGGAACCTTTTGGTGATCATATTGTTTAAGATATCATCTACGTCTTCATCGGGACCTGCCACAGTGAGTTGAGTGGTCATCACATCTTTTAGTTTGATTTTGTCTAGGTTGGCATGGTCTTTGGCGACCACTCGCATGAGATCTCGTTCCGTAAAAATTCCCACCAGTTTTCCCTGAAAGGTCACAATGAGAGATCCTACTTTTGCACCTACCATCATCTGGGTGGCTTCCAATACATTTCTATCTTCTTCGATGGAAAGAACAGAGGACGCTTTGTCTTTTAGAATATCTTTTACGGACATGTCTCAAGATTTATAGGAATGGAAGTGAGATAGCAAGAATTTTTTAAACAGAGACGATTGTGAAACGGGTTTTTGGAGCGTATCGGGATCGAACCGATGACCTTCTGAATGCAAATCAGATGCTCTCCCAGCTGAGCTAACGCCCCGTATCATAATGGGCCTGACAAGATTTGAACTTGTGACCCCTCGCTTATCAAGCGAGTGCTCTAACCAACTGAGCTACAGGCCCGGGATACGAACAGTATTTTTCGAGAGGGGTCTATGGGCAATCTTTTTTTAAGATTATTTTAAGAAAGTATTCTAGAAAAAATTAGAGTGAAATTTCTAAGATTAAGTCATCTAACAAGAGTAATGCCGATGGATTCCATTGGAAAACTCCATCCTCGAGTCGGCAGAGTCCTTTTTTTTCCCAACCTTCAATGGTTTTTAAATATTTGGATTTTGATTTTGTATCCAAATAGGTTTCTATAAAATCCAAATACCGAAAGGGTGAAAACAAACGAAATAACGTGAGACTTAGTTCCGTAGATGGATCAATTGTTTCATACTTGGTAGATGTTTCTTTTTTCTGATAGAGACCGGAATTCCTCGGATTCCCGTACCGGTGTCCTGCAATCATTCCATGAGCTCCAGGACCAATTCCTAAATAAGGTTCATAAGTCCAATACTTCAAATTGTGTAAAGATTCAAAACCAGGTTTTGCATAATTGGAAACTTCGTACCAATTGTAACCATATTTCTTTAGTATCTCAGGCAATTGGATTAGGATTTCGGATTGTAGGTTTTCTTCCGGTTCTGTTTTTTTGTGATCGATTACATCGCGAGAGTATTTGGTTCCCTTTTCCAATGTTAAAGAATACAAACTCAAATGAGGAAGGCCTGCCTTTAGAAAAAGTGATAAGTCAGATAAAAATGAATCTTTCGAAACACCGGGAATTCCATACATCAAATCAATTCCCACACGTTCGATGGGAGATTTGGTAAGTACCTCTACAAGTGCATGATAACGGTCTGCATCATAATGACGCCCGAGGAATTCGAGTCCTTTTTTTTCTAAGGTTTGGACTCCCACATTCACTCGGTTGATGCCAATAGAATCGTATTCGAAAAGGAGATCTGAACTCAAATCTTCAGGATTCACTTCGATGGATATTTCTGGGTTGTCTGAAAAAGAAAACTCGGAACGTAAAAAATCTAATAGTTCTTTCCAATGTTTTGCGGAGGCCTTGGAAGGAGTCCCCCCACCAAAAAACACAGTATCAATGCTGCGGTTTTTAATTTCTGGAAAATGATTTACTCTATCTAAAATTTCTTTTTTGTAGGACTGGAAAAGCGACTTTTCATCGTTAGCTGAGGCCGCTCCAATTCCTTCAGAATAAAAATCACAATAATCGCATTTTTTAAAACAATAGGGGAAGTGGACATAGACACCTAAATACGAATTTCGGACTTGCCAGATTGACTCTTTGTTTAATAATTCCATGGTATGAAAGGATTTCTATGGACTCTTTTTGTTTTAGGAATCGTTACCTCATCTATCCTTTCACAGACACTTGTAGAACCAAATCAAAACTTTGTTTGGGAAAATTTTTCTTTTGTTTTTCCAGAGCCAGTGGTGGTCAAATCTGAATCCACTATGAGTAAAAAACTCACAGTTTATCCTGCCAAACGAGATGGGTTTTTTATGGTAATTCGAACTTTGCCATGGAAAGAACCCAAAGAAAATCAATCCGTTTGGATGGATTCCGTATTTAACAAAGGAATTGAACCCAAACAATTTCAAAAAAAAGTCGGCGATCGAAACTTTCAAATTTTTCAGGCAGACCAGGTGAGAAACCAAAACGCACTTCGTAATCAAGTATGGATTGGTTTGGACTCAAGTCCCGGTTTATGGATCTGGATCCAATGGAAGAGTGACCGAAAAGATCTGACTGAATTCTTCGAATCCAACCTGTTTCTTCCGCTTTAGGCTCCAATCTTTTGTTTTGTGCTTGTCTCTACTTATTTCCCCGAAAGATTGGAAGTCAGTGGGGCCTATAGCTCAGTTGGTTAGAGCAGCAGACTCATAATCTGCGGGTCGAAGGTTCGAGCCCTTCTGGGCCCACAAAACAGGAAAGGTAGCGATATTCTATGGAGTTTTATGAAGTAAAAATCTCTGATATCAGCTTGACCAATGTCGGCTTTGCTGTTTTCCTACGTCCGAAAGATTCGGAAGACAAACGTGTGGTTCCTATCTTTATTGGACCTTTAGAAACACATTCCATTACCACTGTGATCGATGGAACCAAACCCCCAAGACCAATGACACATGACCTTATGTTGTACATGTTGACTTCCCTTGGTGCCACAGTTCTCAAAATCACCATAGAAGAAATCATCGATAGTACGTTTTATGCAAAGATCCAACTCCAAAAAGAGGACGAGGTCATTACATTGGATGCAAGGCCATCTGATTCCATTGCTCTTGCTTTACGTGCAAATGCTCCCATTTTTATCGCAAAATCTGTGTTAGATGAGACGGGGATCATTATGAAGGAAGAGGATATGCAAGGGGAAAGTATTTCTTCAGAGAAAAAAATCCAAGCCCTCCCAAAATCCAATCTGCAAATTTTAGAAGAAACCTTAGAAAATGCTCTGAAAACAGAAGATTACGAAACAGCTGCCAAAATCAGAGACCAAATCAAAAAGTTAATCGAAAACAGTTAAGGCAGAACCCTGTCTTAACTATGTCACATAGAAAATTCGTACTTGCGAATTTTTTAATTGTAATCCCCACTTTTTCTTCTTACACTTAGAATCCAAAAATAGGTGCGTTTGCCCTTTGTAGGAAAGTTGTATGGAAAAATTGGTTATGGATGTTGTCAATGCTGGAATCGCTCTCTTTCGTTCCGGTGAAGAAAAGTTAAAAACCGCTGTTGTTGATTTAGAAAAAGTTTATAATGATCTGAAGTCAAAAGGTGAATTGGACAAATCGGCTGAATCTCAAAAGATTCGTGACCTGTTGAACAAAACAATTGCGGATGCACAAGATGCTATTGGTAAAACTAACGCAAGTTACGATGAAGTTCTCGCTAAACTTCAAACAAACTATCAATCCATTTACCAACAAATTGATACAGCAATTCCTCCACAAGTAAAGGAAAAGCTAAAACAAACGTTAGATGAATTGAAAGCTTTGATTGAAAAAGCAAAAACTAAGTAAATCTTAGAAAATTCCAGAGAATTTAGGAAAAAGCCATAGAGATTTCTGTGGCTTTTTTTATTTGTGCTTAGAGATTTGTCTAGATGAGTCCGTCCCCCAAACGAATCAAATTCATACTTTTCCTCATTGTTTTTACCGACATGATGGGTTTTTCTCTTTTGTTCCCTCTTTTCCCTAAAACATTAGAATTTTTCTTATCCAAAGGGGATGATGTTCTGTTCAGAATGTTCTATTCTGCGGCAAACTATTTATCTTTTGGCGGGGATACAAAATATACCTTTGTATTGTTTGGTGGGATACTTGGAAGTATCTACAGTTTTTTACAGTTCATTGCAGCTCCCATTTGGGGAAGATTTTCTGACCATTCCGGTAGACGAGCCATTTTATTATTCACCACATTCGGAAACACAATTGGATACCTTCTATGGTTGTTTTCTTCGCAGTTTTGGATGTTTGTACTCAGTCGCGTGATCACAGGAATGATGGGTGGGAATTTGTCTGTGGCATCGGCCGCAATGGCTGACCAAACCGATGAAAAATCCAGAGCCGCTGGGATGGGGTTTCTCGGAGCAGGGATTGGTCTTGGTTTCGTAATGGGTCCACTTCTTGGAGGAATCAGTTCCCAGTGGACTTTTTTAGATTCCTTTTACAAGGATGGGTCTGTCGTTGTTTTTCCGGCTTCGGCTTTATTTGCCATTTTGGTATCTGTCCTTACAGTCATTCTTGTTTTTGTTTTTTTACCACATAACAAACCAGAAGTGGTTCCAGAAAAAGAAATCCATCCCTTTCTTTCTTTGAAAAAAATAGAATCCAGAAATTTAGTCCGTATTTCTTTACTCAATTTGTTATTTGTACTTAGTTTTTCTGGATTTGAATTTGTTGTGAATTTTTTTCTATCAGATCATTTCCAGTTTTCCCCAAAAGAGATTGGATTTACTTTTTTATACATAGGAATCATCATCATACTTGTGCAAGGTGGTGTGGTTCGTAGGCTTTCCGGAAAAATTTCGGAAAAACGAATTTCGCTTTATGGGGCAATCCTTGTTGTGGTGGGAATGGGTTTACTTGTAAGTTTTGGAACCAGTTACCTGGGACTATTTACTTCTCTTTTCTTTTTAGCTTTTGGAAGTGCTCTGGTGAACCCTGGACTTTCTTCTTTTGCATCACTTGAAAGTGGGAAAGGGGATTTAGGAAGGTCACTTGGTCTCTTCCGAAGTTTTGGATCCCTCGGAAGAGCAGTGTCCCCAGTCGTATTTTCGTTGTTATACTTTCAAAAAGGGCCTAGTTTGGCGTTTTTTGTATCTTTTGTTTTACTGATTGGATTTGGATTTTTACTCGTTACCCAAAAAGAAAAAACAACTTAAAGAAAATATTCTAACTTCGCGCGAAGCATAGGAAACATCAATTTTTCATCCAACTTCTCACCTGTAAGCGAAGTTCGGAGGAGAAAACTATCTCTAATTTTTCCATCAAAACTATTGGCGGTAAAACTAATGATATCGATTCCTAAATGAAATAGGGATTCTGTAATTTGAAACAAAATTCCCGGCGTGTCTTTCATTCGTAAATCCATCACGGTAAAGTCGGATGAAATGGGGTTATAGAGTTTGAGTGTTGCCTCTGTATCTCCCACTTTACGAACAAGAACTTCCTCTTTTGCATTTTCACGTAAGTACATCGCCACGGTTTTCCCTTCATAAAAAAGAGAATAGAGGTCGGTTCGGATTTGAGACAAAAGTTCTTCTGTCATTTCTCCTCCGTCCCAACTCCTAATCACAAATAGATCTTGGACATGACCATCACTCGCAGTTTCTGCCACCGCTTCTAAAATATCCCAACCGTGGTTGTAAAGTACTGAGGTCACGCGGTAGAGGATTCCCAAATCATCTTGGGAAAGAGAGATTTTGAGTAGGGTTGTATCTTTTCTTGGGACACAAGAAACATGTAGGATGGGTTTTTTGATTTCTTGCATAGTTTCTGCCATAGAACTCTCCCTTAAAATCGGCATTTTGCTTAGAACTTAAACAAACGGTGGCAGGAAAGACCCTAACCGGTTCTAAAATAGCCGTTCCCTAACGAATTTGCAAAAAAGATGCCAAGTGTTCGTTAGAAGGAAAATTTTGCTCCGAGCATCACAGATTGCACATTTTGGGCCACTACAGCTTCCACTGTGAGTTTGGTGATGAGAGCATTGATTTCGATCCCTGCGATGAGAAAGTTTGTGGTATTAGGTGCTTGTGCCTTCCCACTGAGGTCCATGGTGAGGGTTCCTGTTTTTGTTTGGCCAAGGGCAGAAGAGGGGATAAGGGCTGCAATTTCAGGAGAGAGAGAGGCTGAAATGGCAGATGAATCCAAAGCCAAAGTTAAGGGGCCCGAACGAGTTAAATTGAGAGTGGAACTACCAAAGTTCATAGCGGTTCCCGCACCAGCAAAGATTGTAAAAAAATAAAACATACGAAAACCGGTCCGAATGTCTAGGGGTACACTTGTGACCGTACTCGAATAGTTAAACGTTGTGGATCCACCCCAGGTTCCGATGGCAGGACCTAAAGTTAAGGTTTGGGATTTGTTATCGTTATAAGTGACATCAATGACTTGTCTTTGGTAGTGGAGACCAAGTCCCATGGAGATTCCTGAAAATTCAAAAAGACCAATTCCATCAGAGTAATTTTCTATAATATGAAATCTTAAAGTAAATCCACCGTTTGTAATGTCTCCACCAAGTTCTACGTTTTTGTTTTGCGCTTCGACTGCTTTCTGAACATCACCTTGTGCAAAGTTGAATTTGAATCCATGAAGGTATAAATTAAATCTGTGTAGGAAAGTTTTGAGTTCCGGTTCTGTATCGGATGGCCCTCCACCCATAAGCCAACCAAGGTTTACCGCAACAATAAAGTTAGGTGCAAGGGATGCTCCTACATTGGGAAGTTTTTGAAAACTTAAACTTTGGTAAGCCACGTTGATATCTTCTTTTTGTTGGCCAGCAACTGTCATACCCACACCGACTTGGAACCGGTTCACAATCCCCGGGCCCATTAGGGATGAGTTGATGTTGGAGATGACTGCTGCCTCAGACATTGTCGCAAGGACTTTGTCTGTATATTGGAGTTGGAGCGCGGTGTCTACGCTGTTGATTTGTGATTGGATGGTTGTCGGGAGAATGGTACAAGCATCCCCCGTACAAGTTACTTTTGCCTGAAGGGAATTCACAAGGAGACTCGAACTGATTGTAAGTAAAAGAACACCTATTCGGAATTTCATATCACCCCTATTATACCAAATATCGGAGATTGGTCTATGCTTTCTTAACAAATGGAGGTGGTTCTATTTCCTAGTTTACAAGCTAGATTTTCAGTAGAAAATGAGGGCAATGGCACCCATCCAAGAAAAACGTAAATATGTCCGCGTACAACCACTGGAAAACGATCCTGTCGAAATCCATTTGATGGGAACAGCCCTTCTCGATATCTTAAAAGCGAGTGACATAAGCGTTGGCGGTGTAGGAATCATTGCTCCTAATCACTTTGATGAATGGGATATGAATGAAACTGTCGAAATCCTCGTAGCCCTTCCGGGAGATTTAGCAGATTTCCTGGCCCGAGGAATCATCAAACAGATTGGAAAAAAATCCAAGGAATCTGGAGTTTACGGGGTACAATTTACGGAAATTGGCCCCAAAGGCAAACAAGACCTACAAGTTTACGTCAACCGCATGGTGCGCCAAGGCCGCGAATTAAAATAAGATCCTTTGATAATGGTTGTCAAAAAAATACAACCATGAGAAATGATAGGTAACCGTTAGGGGTGCTTGTTTTTTTGGAACTTAAGGTAACAAAGAATAGGCTGAGAAATACCCTTTTTGAACCTGATCCTGGTAATGCTTGCGAAGGGAAACGAGAAAAGTGCTTAAGTCTTGTTTAAGGAAATCATATTTCCTTAATTTCTAGAATTCCTCTCTTTTGTTTTCCAAACACAACTAGTTTCTGTTCCGGCCAAGGAAAACCGATCATGGAAACAAGTTCCAACCATCCCATTCAAATCCCAGAAACTACCATTACGCTTTCTGACAATACCAAGTTCCAATCCTACCGAACCGAAGGTATGTTTTGTATCCATGAAAATGAATACGATTATAAAAAAGGAATTCCCAAACTCAGAGAACCTTGGATCCAATCACGGGAAACAAGGGGGGATAAAAATTTTTCCCAACTGTATTATGCCAAAAGAGATATCATCACTGAAGAAATGATGTATGTGGCTAAAAGAGAAGGGATGGCACCGGAATTTGTTTTGAATGAGGTAAAAATCGGTAGAGCCATTATTCCATCAAACAAACGTCATACGGAACTTGAACCAATGATCATTGGGAAAAAGTTTTTAGTAAAAATCAATGCCAATATTGGAAACTCAGCAATCCTTTCTTCCATAGATGACGAAGTAGAAAAACTACGTTGGTCACTCCACTGGGGTGCTGACACTGTGATGGATCTCTCAACTGGAAAAAATATCCATGAAACAAGAGAATGGATCATTCGGAATTCTCCTGTTCCCATTGGAACGGTGCCTCTTTACCAAACTTTGGAAAAGGTAAAAGGGAAAGTAGAAGATCTAAACATTGGTGTATTTTTAGAAACTTTGGAAGAACAGGCCGAACAAGGAGTGGATTATTTTACCATCCATGCGGGAGTTCTACGGGACTACATCCACCTAACAAATAAAAGAATCACAGGGATTGTTTCTCGGGGAGGATCCATCCTTGCTAAGTGGTGTAATCACCATAAAAAAGAAAATTTCCTCTATGAACATTTTGATGCAATCTCTAAAGTCATGCAAAAATACGGAGTTTCTTATTCTCTTGGAGATGGCCTTAGACCTGGTTGTATCAATGATGCCAATGACGAAGCACAGTTTGCGGAACTCAAAACTTTGGGAGAACTGACAAAACGCGCCTGGGCCGATGATGTCCAGGTCATGGTGGAAGGGCCGGGACATGTTCCCATGCATCTCATCCAAGAAAATGTGCGTCTCCAAGAAGAAATTTGTATGGAAGCTCCCTTTTATACGCTGGGGCCACTCGTGACAGACATTGCGCCTGGGTATGATCATATCACTTCGGCCATTGGTGCTGCGATGATTGCATGGTATGGAACTGCTATGCTTTGTTATGTGACACCCAAGGAACATTTGGGGCTTCCAAACAAACAAGATGTTAAGGACGGGGTGATTGCCTATAAAATTGCAGCCCATGCGGCCGATCTTGCCAAAGGACATCCCGGTGCCAAAGAAAGAGATGATCTCCTAAGCAAAGCTCGATTTGAATTTCGATGGGAAGACCAATTTGCACTATCTCTTGATCCAGAACTCGCACGTTCCTACCATGATGAATCCCTTCCACAAGATGGAATGAAAAAGGCACATTTCTGTTCTATGTGTGGCCCGCATTTTTGTTCGATGCGACTGACAACGGATTTACGAAAGGAAACGGCGGAAGTAGGGGCCGACGATTCTACAGGTTAGGTTGAAATTTTTTGATTTGGCGGAACTAAGTTAACTGATATAGATTGACCCGGAGTCTTAATGGGACTTCCGGGTTTTTGTATGATAGTTTATCTGAAAGGATTTATAATTTCCAAGTTTTCGATTTTCTGATTCGCTTGAAGATATTCAGAATATAATTTTGAACATTTTAGTTTGAGCGCTGCGTTTATAATTAGCGAATCATAATAACTAATCTTATATTTTTCTTTAATATTAAGAGAATCGATATAAAAACTGGGATCGGGAAAAAATTTGCACAAAGGTATTAATATGACTTCAATATATGTTCTTAATTCTTTTGCCTTGTTTTTCTTTTGAGTATCGCTGCTAAACTGATAAAGAATAATATTTGTATCTAAAAAAATCTTATCTTTCATTCATTTCATCACGTGAGAATTTCTTTTCTATTTTGATGTGAATGTAGACGAAGTTTTTTGTTATTTGATCCTACTGAAAGCCCACACTAGGCAATTAAATCAAAGTCCGAGGATCTTCTGGAATGCTAAATTGATGTTTTCTGCTTCTGGTTTATGTGCTGGATCAAAGTTCGAAACTAGATTTTCAAAATGATTAATGTTGTTTTCGATATATAGGTTAAGTGTATCGATTCTTTTTTCTTCACCTAATTCTATTCCATTTCTTTTTTTGAAAAGTAGTTCAATTATTTCCTTTTTAACTATATTATCAGTCAAAACTTCATTTAATAAAACTTCAAACTCCATGGGTGGTGAACTAAGTATTCTCTGTAATTCCTACTCGCCATTTTTAAATAGTGATAAACAGTTCCTATTGGAGAAAAATATTCTTTTGATATTTCAAAGAATATCTTAAAAAAATCCTCATTCTTTTTGTAGATGATTGGTGAGCGTAGCCATTCGAACAATACGGGGTTTGATTTATTCATTAGAAAGAAGGCTTTTTTCAAGTCCCAGCCACTATAATCCATCAATTCCTGAATGGGTATTTCAATTACATCTCTTTCAGGAAGAACACTTAAATACCAGTTCGTCTGATGTTTATATATAAATCTTACATCATAGTCACTGTCTAATGATTCAAATCCCCAAGCTCTTGAACCGGATTCAATTGCAAAGAGGATTTTAACATTAAATTCAGCTTCTATCAATGTTAATTTCGTTTCTATTTTCTTTCTTATTTCTGGTGATATCATATTTTTTGTCTATGTTGTATATCTTTTGTTAATTTGTGTTTGTTGTTTTGCAAAAAATGCCAAAACAGTAAATAAAAAACCCGGGCTTTATGCACCGGGTTCTCTAAAAGGCTTTCGCCTGATTTTAATTTGAAAATGGAAAATTTTTGAGACGCGGGAACTACAGACCCAAACTACGTCCAATGATTTCTTTCATAATCTCTGTGGTTCCTGCATAGATGGTTTGGATCCTTGCATCGAGGTAAGCTCTTGCAATTGGGTATTCCATCATATAACCGTATCCACCAAAGAATTGTAAACATTCATCGGTATGGCGTTTTTGCATCTCTGTTGTATACCATTTACACATAGAGGCTTCTGCCGTTGTGTTTTCGCCTTTCATATGTTCCATCACAACTTTATCGCAGAACACTTGCGCCATTTCGAGTTCGGTTGCCATTTCCGCCATTTTGAACTTTGTATTTTGGAAAGACCCGATCTTTTGGCCGAAAGCTTTTCTTTCTTTGATGTATTGGAGAGTGATTTTTTGAACCAGGCGAGTTGCTTCCACAGCAGCAACGGAAAGTACAAGTCTCTCTTGTGCTAACTTTTGCATGAGGTAACGGAAACCTTGTCCTTGTTTGCCGATCAGGTTTGATTTTGGAACAATCACATCGTTAAAATACAATTCAGAAGTGTCTTGGGCTTTGAGTCCGATCTTATCTAAATTACGTCCTCTTTCAAAACCTTTCATCCCTTCTTCAATCATCACAAGAGATATGGTTCCGTTGTCATGTTTCACCGCAGTGATGATGAGATCCGCAAGTTGTCCATTGGAGATAAATGTTTTTTGTCCATTCACTACAAAGTGGTCACCTTTGTCGATGGCACTCGTGCGTAGCGATTTTAAATCAGATCCGGCACCAGGCTCAGTCATCGCAACAGCTAAGATGGATTCCCCAGAAGCGCATTTTGGCAACCAACGTTTCTTTTGTTCATCACTTGCATAAGTAGAGATATAAGGGGCAATCACGTCATTATGAAGGGATATAAAAAATCCACTATTTCCCACACGAGAGGATTCTTCAATGATGATGATATTATAGAGGAAGTCGGCACCAGAACCGCCGTATTCAGTGGGGACATCGGGACAGAGAAGACCATTTTCACCCGCCTTTCTCCAGACTTCTTTTGGCACGATATGGTTTTTTTCCCATTCTTCGTGGTGTGGTTTTACTTCTGTTTCAAAAAATTTCCGAGCCATCTCGCGGAATTGATGGTGTTCTTCAGTAAAGGGGAGGATACGCTCCATATGATTTGTGACTCCTTGATATGGAAATGCTACAAAAATGGCGAATTGAGGTCAATTATAAACAGTGTTCAGCTTCATGTAAACACCAGGATTTTTCTTAATGTACTGGATGGCGTCTTCTTCCGAAAGGACATAGAGTTCCGTTCCTGGCCAGGCAATGAAACTGAAATTGGACGGAAGGTTTTTTGTAAGGGAATAGATTTCTCCTACAAAGTCCCCAGCGCCCAGTTCCCGAATGGTTTTGTGGTTTTGCATGACCACAACGGTTCCTGACCTAACGATAAAGGCATTGTGAAAGGTATGACCCTCTTCAATGAGAGATGCTTCCTTTTTCACAGTTTCTAGTTTGAGGATGAGTTCCAGTTGGGTGACTTGGTAACTGGTAAGCCCACGAAAGGTTTGGGATTCTGTGAGAGTTTTCCAAGTATTGGTCTCTCGGATGCTATTCAGTTTGGTTAGGTTTTCATGGAGTTTAGATCCACGGATGAACTGAAAGAATCTGGTTTTTTCAATCGTAAGGGCCAACACATCGGTTTCTGCAAACACATCGGCTTGGCGGGCTGTATCCAAAATTAAAGATGCTTCGCCAAAGTATTCGTAAGTTCCATACCGTTTGACGGCCGTTGGGTCTCCCGAAAGTCCTTCAAACCGAACGTTCCCTGAGGCAATGATAAAAAACCTATCCCCGTGAGTTCCTTTTTTGATGATTTGTTCCCCGCGTCGGAAACGTTCTTCCTTTACGATTTGTAAAAACTCTTTGGCTTTTTCGATAGGGAATCCAGAAAAAATATCAATCTGAGAAAGGATTTCTAAAAGTTGGAAAGCCTCTTGGTGTTTGGGAGGAGTGATTTCCGGATACAAAGTATTTTCAATTCCAAACTTAGCAAGTGTCAGGTGGTTCCCCTCTGGCATATCTTTAGCAGCAATATGGTAGACTGTGATTCGTTTTTGTATTTCTTCCGGCAAAGAGGCAAGGTAACTGATCTTTGTATGCAGAGGAGGAACACCAGCCTCGTGGTAAATGATTTTACGATCCCAAGGGAAATCTTTTAAGAACTGGTATCTTGATTCCGGAAATACACCTTTTTTGTACATTTCTTCAAAGGCATCTGGATCATTTAAATGGTCAGAAGTGTAATAGAAAGATTGGTCTTGGAAAAAAAATTCGAAACCAACTGACGGAATGGAATGGAGAGCATAATGAAAATAAAATTCTCCACCGTTGATGATGGTAGGCCTTCCGATCACAACAGGTATAAAATCAAATAGGTCTGTGATTTCACGGCGCGGAATTTTTGTTAAACTACAGTATTTTTTTAGGAAAGATTCCATCACTGTGGCAGTGGCATAAATCGTGATTTTGGATTCTTCTAAAATCTTTTGGAAGGTTCCGGCATCATGGTCGGCATGGCAATGGGTGAGGATGATGGAGTTGATAAACTTTGGATTGACATTGGATTCTCGTAACCACTCGGTCGAATTCACCGGTGGGTCCACCATGATCCCTTGGCCATTTAGCCAAATGATAAATCCTGAAGTGTTGTCTGTAGGATCAAATCCATGGGAAGGCCCAAGGCAAGTGATCCCAATGATGGGAGGTTGGAAAGGTTCTTCGAGTCTCTTTCCAATGTCATACTTTACATGAAAGTCGACTTCACCCGGAGTTTTGATTTTTTTATCTCCATCCACAATGAGAAATTCATTGGAGGGGAGTTGTTCGATGGTGATTTTTCCAAACTGGGCTTTGTGGTTTTCGTCGAAGAGAACAAACTCAACCACTTCTTCCATAGTTTTATAACTACGGAAATGTGCCATCTCCGCTTTGATATCAGGGAAACCAAAACTTGCAGTTCCATCGATAAACTCGGAGGCAAGGTTTAATTCTTGAGGCCCCATTAAAGATTCCCCGAGAACAATGGTTAGCTGTTCTTTTTGTTCGGGAGAACAAACGATAAATGTTTTTTTTCCACCTCTAAAGAAGAAGTTGAAGTAAATTGGGAATTCTAACTCCGCTATGGAGATCCCTTTTTCGACATGGAAGAATTTATTAGGGAGGACAAACACCAGAGGGGTCTTCTTTTCGAGCCCCATGGTGTCTTTAATTGTTTCCGGAGGGGATCCAATTTGGATGTACCCTTCGGATGTATCGACTAAATATCCCCCTCTAGGGAGAGCGGTAAAACCATTCGGTTCAGAACTGACCATTAGGGGATAATTTATTTCCTACTTGTGATTTTCTATAAATTTTTTAATTTGCGGTTTTGGTAAAGCGCCAATTGCTTTATCCACTAAAACTCCATCTTTGTAAAGAAGAAGAGTAGGGATCGATTGGATGCCCAATTCCTGCGCAGTCTTCTGATTGAAATCAACGTTTAGTTTTGTAATTTTGATATCAGCCATTTCCTGTGATAATTCATCAAGAACAGGAGCCACCATTCGACAAGGTCCGCACCATTCCGCCCAACAATCCACGAGTACTACGCCCTTAGCAGTTTCTGCTTTGAAATTGGCGTCTGTGACTTCCGTTAGTGCCATATTTCGAAATCTCCTTTTGAAAGGTATTCTCCTTTCTATAAACTAGACTGGGGATTCTAGGGAAAAACGTCGATTATTGTTTCTTTTTTTTCTTTTTATCGTCGGATTCGAGGTCCGCAATTTTCTGTTGGAAGGATTCGATCAGAGTTTTTGTTTTTTCCAAGTCATCATTTTCGCCAGTAATTTGGAAAATTTTACGGTTCATCTCCAACATTTCTACAGAATGTTTCAAATCTGTGGAATCTTGTGTAGACATTTCAAATTTTGTCCTATAATCCTGGGCAGCTTGGTTAGCAAGTTCTATGACAAGGTTGAAGTGTTCTTTGCGGATGTAGTAATAAGGATTCTCAAGATCTTGTTCTCTTTCGTAAGCAATAAAATCAAAAAGGTTTTTCGTACAAGCCGCAACTCTGAAATTGATGTCTGGCCAAGACCATTTCCATTTGGAGTTGGTTCCAAAAGCAGCCGTGGTTTTTTTCATGGCTTGGAGTAGGCCTTTCACAAGATTCAGTCTTTGTGTGGGTGTGAACCTTTCGATTTTAGCGAGTAACTCTTTGTTTTCAGAAAGGGAACCGTCGACGTTGTTCCCCACTGTTTTTTCGATAAAAGAGATAGCGTTATAAATTTCTTTTCTAGCAGTTTCGAGATAGTTGTTATTGTTGATTTCTAAAATGGCAGTAGAAAGTTCATTGATCACAATACAGGTGTTAATGGTTTTTATGGAGTTAATGGCAAGGGAGATATTAAAATAAGGTTCCATGTCCTTACTTTTTTTGGCTTGGACTTTGAAGATATTGGCCTCTTTTTTCAGTTCCTCTAGGTAGTTTTTGAAATCTACCAGTTTGTCATTGAAGTCTGCCTTTTTTTCCTTTGTGATCGCCATAGTCTGGTTTCATTTTCGGCAGATGGGACTGGTTTTGTCCATAAAAAACATCGACCAGGGGGAGATCCTACCGAAACTGGAATAGAATGGACAATTCTCCACGGAAACAAAGGGATCTACTCGATTTACTCGACACCTACAAATACATGAACCAGGCCATATTCTGGGATTTTTTGGATTTGGATGGTCGTTGGGATTTTGCGAATGGTTGGCTGCATTTAAACCATCCGGAAGACGAGTGGAGGGTGAGGGCATCGGAACAATTTCCCCCCATCCGCCCGGAAGGTACCGACCACTAATCCTTTCGGATTTTCAGGTCAGTATTTTTGATTCCAAGACCAAACCTGGTCTTGGATTTACCAATTAGTAAGTAATTCTTAAGTCAGAGATATCAATAAACTTTCTAAAAAGAAGGCTATTGGTTGGTTTTTTTGTATCAAACACAAGAACTGCCACTTTGTTAAAAGTTAAAAAGTTTGGTCTGTACTGTGTGTAGTGATGGCTCGTAATGTTTGTACGATACTTGTTATTGTAAATTGTATAAGTGTGTTTAGGAAGAGTTTCATGCACTTGGCGTTTTTTCTCATCTTCTGTTTGAGCCACATAGTTATACATTACTTGTTTGTCTTTTGTCGGTCCTGTTTCACCAAACAGAGTGAAGGGGAGCGCTTTTGCATTGTTTTTACAAAGGTAATCTACTACTTCTGTAAATGTAGGTTCTGGCATTTCTGCTTCAAATCCAGCGTAGTGGCGTTTTTCTACTTCTGCTTTTTTCTTTGCATAAGTTTCTTCACCCCAAATTTCTTTAGCAGTGACTGGAGTTGGCATTACATTGGAAAAGTATAAAGTTCTATCTTCTTTTTCAGGATCAGCCTTTCTCCAAGCAGGATAAGGTATGAGTTTTCTTTCCTCGGCATTGGTTCTGTCTCCCTCGTATCCAGCAAGAACATAGATTGCATATTCTTGATTGTCTGGAACCCGAGATTCTAGTTCCACTTGTACATCCAAAAATTCACCTTTTCCTGTATCAGCATGTCGTCTAACAAAGTTTACACTTTTTAGGCGAATCCTTGTATCATACATGGAAAGAGGATACAGATCACGACCGTCTTTGGAAGCAACTGCTCCCGTTGTCCCTTGTGTATTCCCTGATTCTTGAGCAAAAAGTGCACAAGTGAGTAGGGTGAATGAAATGGCGAATATTGTTTTGTTCATGTTCCGACTACCAATTTGGTTTATACAGATAGTATCGAAGAAAAGCCCTGGAAAAATTAGGGAAATTAGGCTTTTTTCGGGCGATTGTTCTCATCCACGAAGACTACCTTCGGTTTGTAATCTGCCGGTAGCTCTTTTTCCACCACTTGGCCATAAGTAATGATGATGACTTTGTCCCCTTTCATTCCAAGCCTTGCCGCTGCCCCGTTCAAACAAATGGTTCCCGAACCGCGTTCTCCCACAATCAGGTAAGTCTCAAACCGAGCCCCGTTATTTACGTTCACTACACTGACTTGTTCATAAGGTCTCATTCCGGCCAAATCCATCAGGTCTTGGTCAACGGTGAGGCTACCTTCGTAGTGGAGTTCGGCCTCAGTGACGATGGCTCTGTGGATTTTGCCTTTGCAAACAGTGATGATCATTCTGACCTCTCAAATAAAACTCTAAACATTTTGCCCGATAGATTCAAAAGGCTTTTTTGGACGAGAACATGGATTTTCGTATTGATCCGATCCACAGAAAAAGGGATGGAATCAAATAGTGGGGTGACTACGTAGTTTTCGTAGAGATTCGGATAATGCCGATTTTCATCCACCACCCGGCCACGAAAAGTTTCTATGACCTTCATCATCACCCGTTTGTCTTCCCGGGAGAGGACAAGACCTTCCATTGGTTTTAGGAATCGTAAGGTAAAACCTTGGATACCGTTGCCTTCAATTTTGGGAATGGCGTCGATATGGCCTTTTTCTTTCAAAAATAAAAGTGCTTCGTTCAGTTTGACGGGGTAAGGGGAGTCTTCTAAGTGGATATAGTCTCCTCTTGTGATCATCTCCGCATGTTTTTGGAAATGAACACCATCCGAATAGTAAAGCAGTTTCGCCAAATCCAGGCGGGCTCTACCATTGGGTGATTTTTCGAGGATCCAAAGGACCGCATGATAAAGTTTCTCCATCGAAAAGGACTTCCTTCCTACCTATTTCCTTCAATCGTTCCTTACAAAAGATACGTGAATTTCCAGGAAAATTCCAGGAAAAATCGAAGGGAATCCATGCTCTTTTTAGAACACAGTCCATGTTTAACAGGGGGCATAGGTGCGAAAGCGGAAAATCTTTTGGTTTCTCCGACTCACCTTTCGGCTCTTGGGGTAGAACTTGTGACTTTGCCAAGAGGTGGGGATTTTACAGCCCATGAACCGGGTCAAATTGTAGGATACCTGCACGTTGATTTGAAAAAAAGAAATATAAGTCTGGGAGATTTTTTACGAGCACTAAACGAAAGTTTGGTGGTATCCATTCAAAAAACTTGGGATCTTTCTGTGGAAGAAAATCCAAAAGCACCGGGTCTTTATACAGTGGAGGCACCCAAATTAAAACTAGTCTCCGAAGGGATTTATGCGAAGTCTTATTTCACTAGTTTTGGATTTGCTTTGAATGGTGCGAACAATCTATCTACCTTTTCTCTCATCAATCCTTGTGGTGCCAAGTCGGAAGATATGACATCCCTCCTGGCGTTGGGAAAAGATATGGATTTCCCGAAGAAACGACGGGAATTTGTAGAAGAATTTGCCTCTAGATTTATAGACTCACTCAGATAATTTCCTTTGTATTTTCCTCTGTAATTCTTTGGATTTGGCCGAAAGGTATAAGGGGGATCTATGAAATATTCACGTTTTTTTCTATCTTTTATCCTTTTCTTTTTCCTCTGTGAAACTTTGGCCCTCAGTGCCGTGGTTTGGACTTTTTATGAATCTTTACAAAATGCTCTCACCCAAGAACAATTTGTTTCTGATCACAGAGCTCGTGATCTAACCCTTGCACTTGCAAAAAGTTCCGAACAAAGGTTGAATCACGAAGGTTATTTGGAACTTGAAAAAATGTTCCATCGTTATGTGGAACAATCCAAAAACGATCCAGAAGAGTTTCACATTCAAAAAATTAGTTTGTTCGCAGCGGATGCCATACTTCTTGTTTCTACAGATACCATTTATACACCGGATGAATTGAAAAAAAGAAAACCGGATGAGGAACTACTCCATTCTCCTTTTTTTAAAAAAGGAATTCGGATGAAAAAATGGGAATGGTCGGAAGCAGAAAACGGTGAAAATCCAATCTTAAATTCCAAACGTGATCCCAAAATTCGTTCCGGGTTTGAATGGGTTCTTTCTTATTTGCCTTTAGCTAAATCCAATACCGTTAGGCTCACTTCCCCTCTTTACAAACCGGGAACCCTAGATGTATCGGGTCTTGTGATTTTGGTTTATGAAAGAGGGAACTTAGGATTACTTTTTGAAAACCAATGGAAACTTGTAGAGTGGATGGTTTTTAATTATATATTATTTGCTTTTGTTGTGAGTTTGATTTTGACTGGTTCGTTTGTCGCATATACAATGTTAGTAGCAAAAGACTCGGCGGTTACTCCAAAAGAATCTTCTAACCTTCCTTTGTTTGAGAAAAAAACAGTCGAACCAAAAGAAAGTAATTTGGAGCCAGTCTTGGATCTAACGGAAAATTCAAATCAGGATCTGATGAGTCCAATGGAAGTAGAACTTAAGGAAGAGGGAAACGAAGTAGAAATCCTTTCCGAAGGCCCACTTGTTTCAACAATTTCTCCAGATTCCCACCAAACACCGATTCGCGATGCGATCTTTTTAGGATAAATTATGGAAGCCCAAGATAAAGTATTTTCAATCCAGTTGAAAGGTGGTTTGGACGGATCCAGTGCTGAGGATTTTTATCGATATTTCGAGTCACAACTAAACAAAGGGTATCGTAAGTTTTTATTTCAATTTGGTGCTTTGGATTTTATCACATCGAATGGAATTAGTATCCTTGTGAAAATTCACAAACAAATTAGAAAAGTAGGCGCTGTATACGCGATCTACGGAGTGAAACAAGAAATTGAAGATGTTTTGAGTTTGGTCGGATTATTTGATAAACTTCCGATCTTTCGCGGCCATTCCCAAGCGGAATCTTTTCTTTTGCAAATGGACCCGAATGGCTCGAGTCCAAAAGAATCCAAACCTGCGGCTAAAGGAGAACCTTCTTCTTTACAGTCGCCAGATCCAAACCGGATCCGTTTTTATTTCACAGGAAAGTCTAAAGATAAAGATTCGGTTTCTAGTTCGAATGAATTTGTTTCTAAATTAGAATCAATTCCAGGCTCGGAAGAAAGTTCTGTAGCACAGAAATCCAGCTCCTCGCCTATGGAATCGGTTCTGGAAGAAAAACTAAATAGCCTGCGGTTAGAAATCAAAGAAACCCTAAATCATGAATTGGAAAGAAGGTTTGCCGTTTATAAATCTTCACCGGAATCGGAGGAAAAACGAATCACTATCCCAAGTTACATCCAATCCAAAACCAAACAATTGGAAGCTGTGGAACGAATCATCCAATGTGAAGTTTGTGGGACAAGGTTACGAATCCATAAATTTGGAAAACACGAATGTCCAGGTTGTTCGACTCAGTTCCAGATGAGCCCTGGTGGTTCTATCCGTTTTCTTGAAAAATTGAATCCCCTCTAAATTCTGGTTTTATGACGAAACAATCTGGAGGGAGTGTATCAAGTGCGAGACGGTCACTGGCTCTTTCTTTTTATACCTTCTTATCTCGCATTTTAGGCCTTGTTCGTGACCATTTTATGGCTGTTAGTTTTGGAACAGGAATGGTTGCCTCTGCGTTTAGTGTAGCTTACCGCCTTCCCAATATGTTTCGTAACCTTCTTGCGGAAGGGACACTCAGCCAATCCTTTATGCCTATTTTTTCTGAATATGAAAAGATGGGTGTAATGGAAGCTCGAGTGATGGCAGGAACGGTTTTAAGTTTTCTTTTCCTCTGTTTGTCTCTTTTTGTAGCTCTCTTTTGGTTTTTTGCGGCTGGGTTTTTACCTGCCCTTGTGGGTGGATCTCCTGAATACGGGAATCTTGTCGTAGAACTTTCGTTAGTATTGTTTTTTCTAATTATGACAGCGAGTTTGTCTTCGATTTTTATGTCGATTTCCAATTCCCATCATAATTATTTTGTGCCTTCACTTTCTCCCATCATCCTTAACTTTAGTTATTTGATCGTTTTTATTTTTGTTTTCCCGTTCTATCATGAAATCAGAGATAAGGTTTTTCTTTTGGCATATGGAATTGTAACCGGAGGAGTGGTGCAACTTCTGGTGCAAGGTTGGTATGTTTATCAAAATGGATTTGGTCCTATCTTTCGATTGAATTTAAAACATCCGGCCATTCGTAAAATTTTTAAACTCATGTTACCAGCGGCTCTTGGGGGAAGTTTCTATCAGATTGGACTTCTTGTGGATATTTTCCTAGCCAATTACATCCAAAACCAAAACCCAGGACTTGGTGCCGTGGTGAGTTTGGATTACGCACAAAGGCTTGTCCAACTTCCAACGGGAATCATTGGGGTGGCACTTGCGACTACCATCTTACCATCACTTTTAAAAGACCTAAGGGAAGGGCGTGAAGAGAATGTTCCCAAAGAAATTGCTGATGTTTTGTCGTTTGCATTTTTTTTGACACTCCCAGCAAGCATTGGTTTGGCGGTATTAGGGGAAACCGTTTTGGATTCGATTTATTTTGGAGGTCGTTGGGATCATTTGGCAACGATCACTGCATTTTATCCTTTGGTGTTTTATTCTTTTGCGATTCCTTTTTATAGTATCAATAAAGTTTTGGTTTCTTCTTATTATGCTTTTTCCGATACAAAAACTCCGTTACGAATCCAACTAGTTTCATTTTTCTTAAGTGTTGTTGTCAGTATCAGTCTGATGTATTTTTTAAAACATTCGGCGATTGCTTTGGCCTCGGCTTTATCTGCTTTTGTTACTTCATTGTTTTTGTTGTTTTATTTAAAATCACACCAAGTGAAAATTCCATTTCTAACCGTTTGGCGGCGTGTGATTCAAATGGTACCGGCACTTTTTGGCCTTCTTGTTTGGCTTCTCATTTCAGAATGGTTCGGAAAACCATTCCTTCTGAATTATTTAACAAATGATTGGGGACTTGGATTTGCCAATGGGAGTAGGATTTGCCTTGTGGTATCAATCCTTCCAGCGGTTATGATTTATTTTGTCACAGCAAGTGTGACAAAAATTCCTGAATCAGAAATCATCCTTGGAAGGTTTCTGAGACGGTTTCGAAAGAAATCGTAATAGTAACCAAACTTCTCAGAAATTTAAGGTTTGCTCTTATCTCAGTGGGTGTGTGGTACTTGCGCGAAATAAGAAGGATTGATTGAATCAAAAAAATCCTTCGCTCTAGGTTTACACAAACAGCGATGGATCTTTATCTTATGCTCGAACGAAGGTCGGTAGGGCTTTCGTTTTAGTTCGGCGAAAGTTTGGAAACAACACTCTCACAGCGACCACAAAGTTTTCCTTCCGCTTCCGATACATGACGCCAACATCTTGGGCATTCATGATGGCGAGGTTTTCGGATTTGGATGGAATCTTTTTCCCCTTTCCATTCCGAGAAAACTTCTCGAATTTCAGAAGTATCAAAACTCACTTCGGAAACCACAAAGAATAAACTAAGATCTTCATTTTTTAATCCCGTGGACTTTAGTGAATCACCAGAAACAAATACTTCTGCTTCTAATGACTTACCAAGTTTGCCAAGTTTTCTTGCTTCTTCTAAGGCTTTTTGCACCACTTCTTTAGTTTCAAAAACTGGAGCCAATTTTGTTTCGAGTTCAGAATCCAAAAAGGAAGAGAGTTCAGAAAAATCAGAATAAAATACAGAATCTTTCAATCCAAATTCAGACCATACTTCTTCCGTTGTGAAAGAAAGGATGGGAGCAAGTAGTTTGGATAAAGTTTCTAAAATGAGAGCTAGGGCATATTCAGAAGACTTTCTAGTTTTCGAATCTTTGGCATCACAGTACATTCTGTCCCGAATGATTTCAAAGTAATCTTGGGATAAGTCTACTGTACAAAAAACCAAAACTCGATGATAGACTTGGTGGAAGTGGTAGTTCTCATATAGTTTTTTCACGTCTTCATTTAGTTTTGCTAACTTATGAAGATAATACCTATCAATCGGTTCTAAATCTTCTTTTTTGAGATTCCACTGAAGTGTTTCTGCCTTTGTATTTCCTAAAAGATAACGGAAAGTGTTTCTAATCTTACGATACGCTTCGGCTACTGTTTTGATAGAATCTTTTCCGATTTTGACATCGTCACGGAAATCTTGGGTGGAAACCCAAAGTCTTAGGATATCGGCCCCGTATTGGTTGATGATGTCGGTTGTGGGATTGATTACGTTCCCAAGAGATTTGGACATAGCATGTCCTTTTTCATCTAACACATAACCATGGGTAAGGACAGATTTATAAGGTGGTTTTTTTCTGATGGCCATGGATGGCCAAAGAGAAGATTGAAACCAACCTCTATGTTGGTCAGATCCTTCCAAATACAAATCTGCAGGTTCGCGGTCGAGTGAATCGCCAAACACGGCAAAACTGGAAACTCCCGAATCAAACCAAACATCCAAAATATCTTTGTCTTGTTTGAGATCATCCGATCCGCATTTGGAACATTTGGTTCCTTCTGGTAAAAGGTCTTTTGCCTCTCTTTCATACCAAACTTCGATTCCTTCTTTTTTTACAATTTGGATGAAGTGCTGTATTGTTTTGTCATCAAGGTGAGTGAATCCACAAGATTTACAAGTAAAGGATGGGATGGGAACTCCCCAGTTCCTTTGTCTCGACAAACACCAGTCAGGTCTAGATTCGACCATAGAACGGATCCGCGTGATCCCCCAATCTGGAATCCATTGTACTTTGTCGATAGCTTTAAGAGAATCTTCTCTGAGGCCTGCATGATCGATTGAAAAAAACCATTGTGGGGTCGCACGAAAGATGAGTGGTTTTTTACTCCTCCAACTATGGGGATAGGAGTGAGTGAATTCAGAATAGTGGACGAGGGCGTTTTTTTCACGGAGGAGTTCCACAATTTTTGGATTGGCATCCCAAATTTTGATCCCCTTCATCATTTCGAATTCGTCCGTGTAACGGCCGTAATCGTCTACTGGTGAAAGTGGAGGGAGGCCTGCCGCTGTTCCCACACGGTAGTCGTCTGTTCCGTGGCCTGGGGCCGTGTGAACACAACCCGTTCCCGCATCCAGTGTCACATGGTTTCCAAAAAGAGGAATAGATTCACGATCGATAAACGGGTGTAAGAAGGTCATTTTTCCAAGTTCTGCACTCGTTAAAGATTTGATCTTAGTGAGAGTGATCCCTGTTTTTTGTTCCACTGCTTCTTTGAGTCCATCGGCAAGGATGAGCCTTCCGTGTGTATCGGATTGGAAAAGAGAATAGTCCAAATCTTCATTAAAACAAATCGCAAGGTTTGCCGGGAGTGTCCAAGGAGTGGTTGTCCAGATTAGGCAATAAGTATCTTTTTCGCCCTTTACGGCAAACTTCACATAAATGGAAGGGGAAACATGGTTTTGGTATTCGATTTCTGCTTCTGCATGGGCAGTTGCTAGATCAATACACCAATACACAGGTTTTTTTCCTTTGTAGATATATCCTTTTTCAAAGAGAGATCCAAATACCTCTACAATCCTTGCTTCAAATTCTGGAGCCATGGTGAGGTATTTATGATCTTCTTCCCAGAAACATAAAAATCGGCTGAGATCTTCGCCTTGTTTCCCAACAAATTCTGCCGCATACTCACGGCATTTTTTTCGAAGTTCACTTGGGCTCGTGTTCCTTGCTTCTTTTCCAAGATTCTTTAACACCTGTACTTCGATCGGGAGACCATGGCAGTCCCAACCAGGAATCATATCGGTTTGGAAACCAGAAAGGGTTTTGGATTTAACAATGATATCTTTGAGAATTTTATTGAGAGAGTGGCCCACATGGAAATTTCCATTGGCATAAGGGGGTCCATCGTGTAATACAAACGAAGGTTTGGATTTACGAATCTCCTTCATGGTTTGGAAAACTTTTTTGTCTTTCCAAATCTTAATTTGACCTGGCTCACGATTTGCCAGGTCGGCTTTCATGGGAAAGTTGGTCTGCGGTAGGAGAACCGTTTTAGAATAGGGATTTTCCGTTTCTGGTTTGGCCATATTAAGACCAATGTTTGGGGTCTAGGCCAAAGAGAAAACGGAAAAAAACTACGATCCTAGAGTTTGACTCGAACCTTGGGGAGTTCGTCCCGAAGTCTCACCACATCCGATTTTTCGAGTAAGGTCTTTTGTAAAACCAGATGTTTTAGGTGGTTTAGTTTTGCCAGGTTTTTGGGAAGGGTTTTGTATTCACGCATGAGAGTGAGGTCTAAAATTTCTAAGTTGGGAAGGGTTGCGATCACTTCCACATCAGCCTCTGTTAGTTGCACTTTGGTTTCGTCTAGGGCCAAAGTTTTTAGATTTTTCAAACGACTGATGACAGCGGGAATTTCCTTTAGTTCTGTTCTTCCCAGTAATAAAACTTCCAAGTTTTCTAAGTTCCCGATTTCTTCTGGCAAGGTTTGGATAGGGTTTCCAAAAAGATTTAAAATCTTTAATTGTTTGAGATTTCCAATTTCTTTAGGGAGAACTTGTAAAGAGTCGTATTGGAGGGTGAGTTCTTCTACCTTTGTTAAATTACCAATGGACGCGGGTAATACTCCAAATTCTTTGTTGGAAAGATTAAAGACACGGTCTTCTTTATGTTCTAAAATCCATTCTTCTGCATTCACCACTTTTTTGTTACATTGTAAAACTAGAGCAGTAAGAAATAGGGCAGCCAGTGTTCTGTATATAAAAGACTTCATAAAACCAATTTTATCATTTCAGATATTTATTATAGCCAAATTCTAATTCTCGAATGATAAACTGAATGTAATCCATTTGGTCACGATCTGATTTATAAATACTTGCTTCCTTTCTATAATACTCTGCCAGTTGCGTTCTAAATAAAATGGTGCGAAAGTCCGCTTTGGATAAAATGAGTTCCTTGGGTCTGTTTTTTAATTGGATGGCTTCTGGAATTTTCATCACTACAGAGATTTGAATGATGGCGTGTTCTATCTCTGCCACAATTTTGTTTACCTCTTTTTTCCCATCGGCAGGTGGCAGTTGGACTTTGATATCCTCTACACAATCTTCGATATGGTTTCGTAACCTTTTGAAATCATAAACCTTCTCTGCGATGCTATTGAATTTTTTGGGATAAATGAATCCTTCTGCTACTTTAGCGATTCCTAGCGTTCGATTTTCTTTAGGAGATGTGGATGTTAGTATCTGTTTTTCTGAAACTTGTTTCTTTTTTCCATCATTCCGATAGAGATATCCAAGAGATAAACCCACAAGGAAACTCATAAAAAAACCACTCACTATGTATTCTAAAGTTCCCAGGAGTAATGAAACAACTGTAGTCAGTGAGGCCAGTGCTAAAAAAGTAAATACACCGATGGGAACATGAAACTTTTCTTGGAGGGCAGAAAAAGAAATTCTTGGTTCGGATTTTTCCGATGATACGGAATCGGTTTCTTCTTCTAATTCTTTTTCTGGAACTTCGTCTTTGTCTATATTTTCATCTGACCTGTTTTTTAAAATCACACGGATTTGGTCTAGGATCGGAAGTTCATTTCGATAATTGGAATCGGTTTTTGCGAGTGTTAGTGTATTTGCCTCTACCTTAGAAAGTTTTTTTTGGTCTAAGGCAAAAAGAATATGAAAGGTATCTTCTTTCATTTCTAAACAACCATAGGTTTCGGAAAGTGCAGTTACAATTTTTGAGATTGTCTTTGTGGCCTCTGATTCATTTTTAAGGCCAAGAGATTTTATCTCCGACTTTAAATCTAATTTTGTAAGGGTGAGAGTGTTTGCCGTATTGTCTTCAATTTTTGTTCCTAGAAATTTGATGAGTGTTGTGACGGCTTCTTCAGCATCCTCTTTTTTCTGTTCTTTCAAACGTTTGGAAAGTTTATCTAAAATGATAAGACTTTCTCTAATGGAATGATTTACCCTTTTGCCTTCATCGGTTGTGATTTTTTCAAAAGGAAATTCTTCTAATAGGGAAGTGATTTCAGGAACGAAATTAACACCTGTTTTGAGAAGTGCTTCTGTTGTTCTCGGAATTTTTGATTCTAAGTCCAGGAGTTTGTCTAAAAAACTAGAGTATTTGTTTTCAGTGGAATATTTTTTCAGATAAGGAAAAGAAAATATTTTTAATCCGTCAAGTTGCACTGCGAGGTGACGCGCATATTCAGGATTATGGGATCCGTTTGGTAAAATGAGATGGTATCCTGGGATGATTTCCACAAGCCTTGCCGTTTCTTTCCCTCTAGAAATTACATCCATGACAAAGTCTTTCATCGGAATGTATCCATATGTTTCCATGGTTTTACGAATCATGGATTCTAGTTCGCTTTCATAACTCAGTTTGGTGGGAAAAAAGTATGGATTCCCTTTTTGGTCAGAACGAACAAGACCCGCACCAGGGTTTTCTTCTTCCAGTATAAATTCCCGACCGGCTCTTGATTTCAAAAGTTGGTCAATCAAATCGATACTGTATTTGAAACAAGCTCTCCGAAAAGGAACAATGTCAGTTTTTTCTTTGTTTTGTGGGGCAATCATACTCACACGCATGTTTAGTTTTTGGTCCACAAGTAAAAAGAAGGGATAAAAATAAACCACCGCTTCTCTGTTATGTTCTGTTAGTCCCGCAAGTTCTTTGAAGGCTTCGACAATGGCTGCTT
The DNA here is from genome assembly GCF_004770765.1 of Leptospira noumeaensis. Taxonomy (NCBI): domain Bacteria; kingdom Pseudomonadati; phylum Spirochaetota; class Leptospiria; order Leptospirales; family Leptospiraceae; genus Leptospira; species Leptospira noumeaensis. Next base: position 288,374 of record NZ_RQFK01000007.1, read on the forward strand.
GTGATTTATGTGAATCTGTGAGTTGGACTTGTTTTGAGAGTAATTCTGGAATGGAATCAACTGTGAGTAACAGCGATGGAGTAATTTCGGCACTGCCATGCATTTCCAATCGTCTATGACGCACTCGTAATTCTTCTAAGATTGCCTGCGAAGTCATAGAGTAACTTGCTATGTTTTTTGGCAAAGGGATGAAAAAGGAAGGTTCGGTAGTTTCACCAGTGAGTGGTGTTTCTGAATGAATGGGATCTGAGAATGGTTCCAAAATATACCTTCTGCGAACAGTATCAAAACCTATTTTCCGTAAATCAAGAGAGAAAGTTAGTTTCTATGGGTTTCCCGAAAGAATCGGAAAGGGAAATTTGGGCTTGGTTTCTTTAATCAGGGAATACAAAAAGAAAAAAGTACACATGGTGGAATCCCTGATTTTATGTAATGACTCCTTAGTTTCTTATATCAATAAAAACTTGGGGGGTGATTGATAAACCACAAATTCTTATCGTTATGAATCAAAATGGAATGTATAGATTAAAATATCTGGAAATTTGTCTATAAGTTATGAATAAGAGTGACAAATCTTAGTTTCTATTCGTCTACTCGTATATGGACATTAGATTGGCAGCAGTTCTATCAGAACGCCAAAAAAAAGTAGATACATTTTTTCTTTGGGCAATTTTGGCTCACACTCCTCTTATTTTTTTTCTCTCGCTCGGTTATGGCGCTACTACAGTTGTTACTCTTTCGGCAGTGGTGATTTCATTAGTTTCGTTTCTTTTTTATAAGATAGCACGTGGATCTTTTTTCCTTAGGGCATGGAATGGGGCAACTCTTATGATGTTTAGTGCTCTTATGATCCAAGCTCAGTTTGGACGCATCGAAATGCACTTCCATGTATTTAGTGCCCTTGCTATTTTATTTGTTTATGAAGACTGGAGAGTATTACTCGTTGCGGCTCTGACAATTGCCGTACACCACTTAGTAGGAAATTACATCCAAGAGTTTGGGACCGTTATATTTGGAACCAAGGTGATTGTATACAGTTATGGAACAGGTCTTGAGATTGTTCTTACCCATGCATTATTTGTGGTGTTTGAAACTGGAATTCTAATTTATTTTTCCATTCGTTCTGTTTTGGAATTGAAAAAACAAATTGAAGCACAGACCCATTTGGAAACTGTGATGGCCGGTGTCACTGCGGCTGTAGAGGAAGTATCTTCTGGTACAAAAACATTTATTGAAAATTCCAATTTGATCTCGCAAAAAGTAAAAGAATTTCAAACTTCTTTTCAAACCCAATCTTCTTCCATTGAAGCTATTTCCGCCGCAACAGAAGAAACGGCAGCTTCCAGCCAATTGATTTTAGAAGGTGCCAATCGCCAAATTGGTGAAGTTAAAACAGTTGAGGAACTAAATCGAAATTTATTTAGACTCAGTGAAGGGTTTGTGACTTCATTGGAAGTGATGCGTTCCAAAATCCAAGAGTCAGCTGATAGTGTTAAAAAAACGGAAACGGAATTTACAGGTCTTTACCAATCCATGGAAGTCGCTGTTGACGATTCAGAAAAAATGGAAGAAATTTTAGATTTAATTTCCGATATTGCCGAAAAGGTCAACTTACTCTCGTTAAATGCTTCCATTGAAGCCGCTCGTGCAGGAGATGCCGGACGTGGATTTGCTGTTGTTGCATCGGAGATTTCAAAACTTGCAGATTCAACAGCAGAAGCTACAAAGAACATTTCTTCCATTTCGGGGAAAATCAAATCGGCCATCCAAGTAAGTTTTAAACAATCCAATCAAATCAACCAAACCGTTCAAAGTTTTGTGAAATCAATTTTATCTTCAGAAGAAGGGATGCGAGAACTCACAGTCAAAATTACAGGAACGCTTTCTGCCTTTGAAAAACAAGAAGAAGCATTGCTTACTTTGGACCAAATTGCCCAAGAGATGCAAGTATCAAGTAGAGAACAATATACAAGTATGGATGATATTTCACATTCCATCATTGATTTAAATGTAAAAACACAAACCAATTTAGGCACTTGTGGTAACATGATTGGTCTCATCGATAAAGGGAATGTGATATTTCATGGTTTAAAGGATTCCGTAGAAACTTTAGCGGCCATCATTGACGATGATAAATCGTAATGGATTTCTGATTCGGTTTGGGTTATTTGGTATTGGCCTCTGCCTATTGATTTTACTTAGTTTTACCATTGCTTTTTTTAGTGGAAAAACTCGATTTGTGGATTGTCCCTTTTGTTCGGAAAAGTTTTCAAAAGAACCAAAGGATACCTGGATTTGGATTTATCCTGGACTTGTGGGTTGTGGTAAAAAATGTCCTTTGGCTTTAGAGGCCCTTCGCCGGTTTGGAGAGAGATTTCCTGAGGTAAAAACTTCCTTTTATTTTTTAGTAACCGATCCCAATGAATCTAAAGAGGATATAGAATCCTATCTGTCATATTACAGAAAAAGTCTAAACATCCAAGCCCTTCGCCCAGAAACGGATGAAGAAATTAGGTTCTATCGAAAGTTAGGTGCTTATTTGCCAGTCCATCCAACACTAAAAAAAAGAGATGAACATGGAACTCAGTTTTTTTTAATTCCACCCAATCGCGATGTTTTGTATTTAATACCGAAATTGGGGGAAAAGGAATGGATCGAAATTCGAAATGAAATAGATTCTGAGAGACCAACTGATCTGTATTAATGGATCATGTGGTAAACTTCTTTCATTTCCTCTCTGAGTAGTTTCATTTTGTTCGGCACATCTGGATTGGAAATGTCTTCTGGATTTAAAAGGTAATTTTCTGGGCCTAGTTCTTTGATCATCATTTTAGTTTGCCAAGTATTGTCTTGAGGCATATTGATGTCCGACAAAAATGTATAATTTCTTTTGAGTTCTGGTTTTACAAAATCCAAAATAGAATTAAAGTGGTGGTCGTTATAAATTTTTCTACCGTCCGCTAACCTTGTGTATCCGCGAACTACATAGTCAATATAAACCACATCACATTCAAAGGCTTCGAATAAAAAGTTAATGGAATCTAGTGGGATAATCTCTCCACAAGTAGAAATATCAATGTCCACACGAAAGGAACAAATTCCATCTGGATCTGCTGCGTCCGGGTAGGTATGAACTGTGATATGTGATTTGTCTAAGTGCATACTGACTTGTGTCGAAGGGATTGGATTGCCACCACCTTTGACGTCACTCATCAGAACCATAGCAGAAGCACCTACAGGATCGTAATCTTGTGCAGAGACAGAAAGGATATTGGCATCAATACGTTTGACAATCTCTTTAGAGATTTCTGTAATTTTGCTAGCATTGTATTTGTCATGGATATAACTTACGTATCTACCTTTCTGTTCATCATCGAGAGTGATACAAAAATCGTAGAGGTTAAAACTCAAAACTTTTGTGAGATTATTGAAACCGGAAAGTTTGATTTTTTCTTTATCCATTGTCACCTGCATGTATAAAGAACAGAAATTCGGCATTTGGGTGAGAAGCAACTGAAATAACGAGGAAGTTTTAGAAAAGTCATGGAAAACAAAATGGAATGGTGGAAACAAACTTCAATTTACCAAATTTACCCTTGGTCCTTTCAGGACTCAAACGGGGATGGGATCGGTGATTTACCAGGCATAATAAGGCGTTTGGACCAAATCCAGGATTTAGGTGTGGAAACCATTTGGTTCTCACCTTTTTACAGGAGTCCAGGGGAGGATTTTGGTTATGATATTTCAGACTACACAGCCATTGATCCTAGGTTTGGAACGATGGAAGACTGTGACAAACTGATTCGAGAAATCCACAAACGAAAGATGAAAGTGGTTTTGGATATGGTGATGAACCATACCTCGGACAAACACCCATGGTTTATCGAATCCAAGTCTTCGAAAGATAATCCAAAAAGAGATTTTTATATTTGGAAAAAGGGAAAAAATAAAAAACCAAACAATTGGATTTCTATGGTAGGGACATCTGGTTGGAATTATGACAAATCCACTGACGAATTTTATTATAGTAATTTTTTATCTTTCCAACCGGATTTGAACTATCGTAATCCTAAAGTCAAAAAAGCGATGTTTGGTGTTTTGGATTTTTGGTTAAAAAAAGGTGTGGATGGGTTTCGTCTTGATATCTTCAATTCGATTTATAAAGACGAAAGTTTTAAGGACAATCCTTTTAGTCTCAGGTTTTTTCCAACACCGGATAACCATGATGAGGCGTTCTTTCAGAAAAAAACCTACAACTTAAATTTACCAGAATCCTTTTTGTTTGCTAAGGAAGTTCGTAAACATATTTCCAAATACAAACAAAAACCATTTCTCATCGGAGAGGTGAGTGGGTCTGGCAAAGTTCTTAAATCCTTTTTAGGGGAAAAAGCTGATGGGCTCAATTTGGTATTTCAATTTGAGTTAATTCACTTCGACTACCATGCTCAGTTTTTTAAAGAACTATTGGATAAAAACGAAAAAGAATTTCCGACTCCTTTCACTCCTACTTATGTTTTAGGAAATCATGACCAAAGGCGTTACATTGATAGGTTAGGTGGTGATATACGAAAAGCAAAAGTCCTTTCCGCGTTTCAGTTTTTGGCCCGAGGGATTCCGGTTGTGTATTATGGAGATGAAATTGGAAGGAAAGAAGGTAGGATTTCCAATTTTTTAGGAAAAGACCCCATTGCTAAAATGAATCGATTTGTGCCTTTATTTTTATCGAATTTACTTGGAATTTATATCAATAGGGACAATTGTCGTCTGCCTATGTTATGGGATGATGGTGAAGGAGCCGGATTTACGACCGGAAAATCATGGTTACCTGTTGGAAAATTTTTGGCTTCTGATACAGTCAGTGGACAGAAAAAAGAAAAAAATTCTCTTTGGAACCATTACCGTTCTTTATTCCATCTAAGGAAAAATTCGAATGTTTTAAGAGAGGGAAGTTTACATACCAAACAAATTAGTGGTTCGGATGTTTTGTGTTTTGAAAGGAAGTTGGGTGATAAAGTGGTCACCGTTTATTTAAACTTTGGAGATAAGAGTTGGAAGGAATTGCTTCCTGTAAATTTTAACTTGTTGTTTTCGTTTGGTGGTGCTGATCTTAGGGAAGGTAAATTGGAACTACCTGGTCACTCAGGAATGGTTACTGAATTTCGCTTACGGAAGTAAATGTCCGTTTAAGTTTAAGATTTTTAAGATTTTAAGGATTTGCGGATTCACGTTGATTAGATACAAACTGACACCTTGTTTTCTGTAGATCATTTTTTTGTAAAGAAGTAGGCCAAGCACAGAAGAAGAAACTTCTTCCACATTAGAAAAATCTAAGGAGAGGGAAGTGACTCCCTTTTGGAAGATGTTTGTCATGTCTTCTTCTAGGCTTGCTGCAGAATAAACATCCAGTTGATTGGATTCGATGCGATAACAATTTTCCTCTACTTTTTTTGTGACCATATTGTCCCTCACAAATCAATGGACGGTAAAAGAGAAAAATACCTGAGGGTTTGGAAAAGAAAAACGGTTCGAAATATTTTTTATATCAAACATTTTTTTCAATTCGCCCTAAAGTTTCCCTACGGATGGATATGTGAATTTCTTCGTTTGGAACGGAATTGGAAGGAGTGAGATGATCTCCACTGATACCATTTAATCGAAATTAGATCCCAAATAAAATAAAAAATGACTCCCGAATCTAGTTTGGATTGTCCCCAAGTGCGTAGGCCAAATGTATATCCCACTTCTGCAATTTTTTCCGTCCGAACCGATCCCAATATTTCAAAAAGAATTTTATAACCGCGTGGGTGGAGTTTTCCTTTGGTTTCTAGATAAATTGATTTTCTGATTCCAAAAAATCCGCTCATAGGATCGGAAATAGGAACAGGAAATAACCACTCAGAAATTTTGGTAGCAAACTGACTGGCTAACTTTCGTAATATGGGGAAGTTTCCATAACCACCATTTTCACTTCGACGTGTAGCAACAACGATGTCATTTTCACCAAGTAGGCGAATGACATCGGGAATTTTTGTATAATCGTGTTGGAAATCGGCATCCACAACGACTAAATTATCACCTTCTGCTTTTCCATAACCGTAAGTCACGGCAGAACTCAGTCCTCTTTCTGTGGTACGAACAAAGGGTTTGATTCTTTTGTCATATTGTGCGAGGACTTTGGCTACTTCAAAGGTTCCATCAGGAGAATTATCATCCACAATCACAATCTCGAAATCTATGGATTCTTTTTCTAAAATTTTGGAAATGGTTTCAGCGCAGTTTTTGATATTACCGGCTTCGTTATAGGTTGGGAGGATGATACTTGTTTTATTTTGCATGACCAGTCATTTAACTTTTTTTGTTTTTAAAAAAGCCCCTTTGTTTGATTTTTGATACATAACTCACCATTCGTACAGGAATCTGCAATGGCCTTGGAACATTCGGAAAACAATTGGTATTGTTTGGTACAAAGAATTTCACAAGCGAATTGATACATTTTAGGATCTTGTGATTTCTTTTGTTCATCTGTTAAACAGAGACTTGCTTTTTCACAAAGTAATTTACATTCCTGTGATTCTCCCGATTTGGCTTTGATTCCAAATTTAGGTGCATTTTCTTTGGAGAAGTCCCAAAGAGAAATAGCGAATAACAGTAAAATTAGGATTCCATATTTTTTCATGGTAATTCTTTTTTCTCCCATACACTGACTTCGGATTGGAAGGAACGTTTATCTACTTTTAGAAGGGCATTGGCGATTTGATAAGAATCCAGAACTAGATGTTGTTTCCATTGATACCAAGAAATTTTCTTTTCAAAGTTACTGGTGAACGATGTGGAATCACTGAAATTAATTAAAATTTCAGCATTAGGACATGTATCTTTATATGTTAACGGTAACGCAAAACTAACCTTTGAAGTCTTTAGTTTGTTTTGTACATCCATGGCTGTCCAAGGATTTTCTGCAATGACACAAACTTCCTTTTTATCTGCGTTGATGTTTTGTTTAGTAATGTCTGGATCTGACATAGGTCGCAACAGAAAAAGCATAGTGATGGGGACAAGTAATAGTTGTGGAATTAAAATTCCGTAAAATTTTAATTTTTCATTCTTTGATAACAAAATAAAACTAAGTGTTAGGATGATTCCAAGAAGTGCTATGGAAAATAATCCTGGTAACCTTAACACAACGGCAATGGCGACAAATAAAAAATAGACAACCGGTATGGAGTATTGGTTGATCTTTGAAAGAATCAAAGTTTTCCAACTTATTTTTTTCATTGCAGGAAGTAAAAAAAGTAAAGTGATGAAAGGGGTTACGTAATACGGATCTTTACGATTAGGCAATAAATGGAAGGTAGTAACAAGTATTAGGAAAACTATGACCATCATCACAAAAATCTGATTTTTCTGATTGGAAGGTTTTTTTAAACTAAGCCAAAAGATATGTAAGATAGGAATTGTAAAGGGAATGGTATAAAGAAGCCATCCTCCCCAAATCCTAAGTCCCGATTGGTTGGTTGCATAAAATTTTCCCATATTTTCCGTGATAAAAAAGAATCGGAGTAATTCTTTTCCGGAACTGGTAAATAAATACAAATAGGAAATCCAAAGGATAGGAATGATTAGCGATAAACTAAATAACAATAGTGTTTTTTTCTCATCCTTTAGGGGGTAAAAAGAAATTTGAAACTTCCCTTTTCGAACATGAATCATCCTGATATAAAGATAACTCATTAAAAACAAAACAATGTAGATATGAAGGATTGGACCTTTGAGTAAATACCCAAACCCTACAAAAAAACTTCCCCAAGCAACGTATGTTAAATTCTTTTTCTCTTTCGACTTAAAAAACAAAAATATATAAAGAAGGGTAAAAAATACCATGGCTCCTTCCATCATCAGGAGACCAAAAAATTTTAATGAGAGAAACGAAAAGGCAAAGGTAAGTGTCGCAAGTTTGGTTTCTTCCAATGATTTGCTTATAGATAAATAAAGTTTATAAAAAAGGGCCAATGTCCCCAATCCAAAGGAAAAAGAAACCAACCTTTCTGCCAAATAACTCACACCAAAAATTCGATCAAAAAACATTCCTAACCAAAAGAGAAGTGGGGGTTTGTAGGGATTGGGTAAACCCGAAAGGACAGGCAAAGTATAACTTCCCAAGTCCAAACTTTCCCGAATGGAACGTATGTGCATGATTTCATCACCCTGAGGGAATGGCAGGTCGGGAACACCGAGTGTGAAGGCGAAAATTGCTGAAAAGATGAAAAAAATAACAAAAAACATTTCACCCCCTTTTCTCCATGAACGAAGATACTGACTAGTCAGTCAATGTAATTTAATTTAAAATAACGAATGGAATTTTTAAAAATTGGTAGGTTTGCTTCCGTTTTTGCAATCTCGAATCGTTCTCTAAGGATTAAAAATAAGTGAGGGCAGGGTTTGGGAGAAATCTGATTCTGTGTTCGTTTATGAATGGTGTTTTGTTTGAGTAGATTTGGTCGCAATCATAAATTTGAATCTCTACACCAACGATTCGACATATAAAGTTTATATGCCAGTCAAACCATTAGTGGATTGCACGGGCTACTGGGAAGTTCTGCCCCTTTAAATAAAAGGGGCTATTTCTTGATGAGTAAAATTAAACTAATGACTACCTGCATGAGAAAAAGAGTGGAAATGGAACCGGCGATTCTGTAAATAAATTTTGTTTGATTCTCTAATTCTTGAATACGGAAACTATTAATAATAAAATAGGCTTCTGCATTGGAAGGTAAATATATATACTCTTTTTCTTTTTCAATCGGCAGTTTAAATGTTTTCTGAGTTACTGATTGTTGCGGAAGTTCTTCATCATGGAGTATTTTTCCTGAAAGCTCTGAATACCTTTCCTTAATCAATGGATTTGTCCTCCATCTAACATAAGCATCGTTATAATATGGAAAAGCAGATTTGAATTGTTTTTTTGAATATAAGCCTTCTCCTTTTGCTATCCATAATTCTGTTTCAAGTAACTCCAGTTTTGTTTGGTCAATTTTCGAATTTTGAAATTTACTGAATAGGTCTTGGGCTTCAAGGAATTTTTTTCCTTTAAGTTGTATCTATAAAGAAATATACCTTCTTCCGAAACGGAATCAGCAATGCTCATTGAGCTGATGAGAAATAAGAACATCAAACTTACCTTTTTCATATTTACCTGCTTAGGATTACTGCTTTGTGTCCAAATCTACTTCTAGGCATACTACAAACTCTTCTTTTTTCTTCAGCGATGAGGCCTTTGATCATACTTCCATTTTTTAAATGAAAAATCCTATCTTATAAGAGGTATTTGGCGATTGTTTTTTGCTTAAATCAAATGATTCTAAATTTTTTTTGGGGATTTTATAGTCATAACCTCTATATTTTATGATGAGTAGTCGCTCATCATCGTAGACGAGTTCGGCTTGTAAGACATCACCGTTTTTGAACTGGAGTTCTACTACAAGTAACGGTTGAATTGTGGCGTATAACAGTAGAAAATATAATATTCAAAAATTATTATTTAAAAACATGGTAGTTTGATTCGGATTCCATTGACATCAGTTTTGGTTTTTATGATACTGGCAAGACAAATAAATCTATCTGTTAGTTGGCTTCAATATGAGGAAGTATTTCTTTTTAGTTTTTCTTTTAATTATTCTTACGATCACAACTGTCTCTTTTATGGGTGGACAAAGGCTTCCTTTGGCGATGCCGGAAGTCTCAGTTGACCAAAATGGAAATGCAAATTTTTCGATTCCTTTGGAAGTTCCTGATGGAACGGGAGGATTGACGCCTTCATTAAGTTTGTCCTATTCATCTGGTGGCGGCAATGGACTACTCGGAAGAGGGTTTGGCCTTTCCGGGCAAAGTTTTATCAAAAGGGATCTATCTTACGGTATTAATTATAATTCAAACGATAGCTATTATTCTTCCGATTATGGACAGTTGGTTGATTCCAATGGGAATAAATCAGTATATTATACAAAAGAAGAGAGTTTCGTTAGTTTTTTCCCTCAAGGAGACTCTGGTAAAGGCCCTACAGAATTTATTGCTTATGATAAAGAAGGAAATCAATTCACTTATGGTGGGAGTGGTGCTCAGTTATTGCACCCCAATGGTGCTGTTCGGACTTGGGCTTTACGTGAAACTCGTGAACCTCACGGGGAAACGATAAGATACGAATGGGAGATTAGGAAAGGCGAACTTTATCTTTCTAAAATTATCTACGCAGGTGGCGTTCGAAATATCAACTTTGAGTATACGGATCGAATCGATGTAGAAACCGATTATTCCGAAAAGGCTCAGACCACAAGGGATTGGCTTTTGAAGCGCATTCGGTTTTATTCAGAAAATTCACATGTTCATAGTTATGAATTTTTTTATGCGAATGATATAAAAACTAAGGTTAGCTTGCTAACAAAGCTGGAGTTCGAAAAAGATAACTTTTTCTCATTGGCTACGCACTTGCCATTAGAGTTTTCCTATACCCCTAGCCATGAGGGGGTGATATCTAAACTGAATGCAGGAAGTAGTTTGTTGTCCGGTGGTTACGATGCGCAAGGTGATATCATTGATCGTGCTTTTCTTATGGATAGAAATTTACTTTATAACGTACTTGCAGCTTTTCTAGGTAAACCAAGTATACGAGCAGACGCGAAGCAGGAACTAAACAATTATGCTGCCCAATTTAGGCCTATAAAAAGTTTCGGAATCGTTAGTGGGAATGGGACTGTTGAAGGTTTCAATGCTAATGCAGAACTGGTTCAAGCCAATCAATATTATTCTGAGGTTGAACTCCTTGGCAGGTATCCTATTGGTAATAAATATAGACAAGCTTGTGATATAGGGGTGATAGCCTGTATATGTACTGCTTTCCCTGGCTGTCCTGACTTTGCCTTTGCGGCTTGTGGTCAATATTTTGTCTTTAATGCTGAAGGATGTAACGATGGGGTTGTGTCTCCGGGTAAAATTTTAATACCGACTGACATTGACGGCGATGGGATCGCGGAATCTTCTCGTTTATTGGGCCGGATGGATAATAACCAAGTATATCTGCGAACGGATGACTTAAAAAATGGGAAAAACTTTGAGTCTCCTCGTTTTCCAATCAAATATAATACATACTTTTCGTTAGCTGATATGGACGGTGATGGAACTACTGATTTCCTATATGAATACAATAGTAAGTTATATATTGCCTTTTCCAATGGTAGCGGACTTGGAAATCCAATTGGTTATTCGAATATCAACCTAAACCCTTCTTCTCAGAATTACCGTTTAACACAAAATTACCACCGTGTAGATTATACTGTCGATATCAACCGAGATGGACGTACTGATTTTATCCATTTATCCAGTGACAAGATGTCAATTTATATCTCGCAAGGTAAGAGTTTTTTACCAGAGAAAGTCATTTGGTATGGTGGGAATAGGAGTTTGGTTCAAGAAACCTTGGATACAAACCCCTTTGTCGCACATAGAATGAATCAATTTGTTGATGTCGATGGAGATGGAATTCCTGAACATTTGCAAATAGTCAATGTAAACCCTCCTCCTGAACAAAGTATTTTACTTGCAGTCAAAGAGCGTCATAAACAAGAACAAGCTGCCGCTGAAGCAGAGGTTGGCTATTTTAAGGAACAAATGTTGTTTCTTATCAATGGAGGATGGGGAGATTTTTTTCATGTGCGTTATATTGAAAGTTCTATCATTGCGGATTGGCGATGGCTGTATTGGGAACTTCTTAGTCGACCGGGAACAGCCACAGAGACTGAAAAATCGCAACTCATTGAAGCAATTGATAGACAGTTTTTTGAAGTGAAGTACAAGGATCTTGTCCAAAGGCAAGCAAACGAAATTGATATTGAGATTAGTAGGATGAGAAATGTCAACTTAGCCGCCTCTCATTATCAGTTAATCACCACAAAAATTAATTTAGCAAACAATAGTCTTTCGCAAACTGCGATCGATTTACCCAAGTCCATTGTTGGTTATATGGGGAAAAATTGGCTTGTTGATATCAATCGAGATGGAATGCCCGATTTAGTGACACTAACCAATCTAAATAGTCACTTTAATCCTTATGACTATGGGGTGGAGAATCCAGCCGCCTTATCTTCTACGATCAGTGTTGTTTTCAATAAAGGGGGGTATTTTGATACAAGTGAAATTGTATCTTCCGGCATGCCTACAACTATCAAACCAGACAGATTTGCAGAAAGGGATGATCCAAATCTAAATGCGGCCGCTAGTTTTGATTTTGTAGATGTAGATGAGGATGGACAATATGATTTTGTTGTTAAGGAGTTTAATAATTTATACTATCATATTTATTCAGGAAACGGCAAAGGAAGTTTTTTACGAACGAGTGAATTTTCCATTGAATCCGCTGAAATTGCCGACAGCCGGTTTGAAGACCGCAATGAAGACGGAATCCCTGATTTTTATTACCAATATGGCAAGAGCTTAGTTACAAAACAAATATCGGCAGTTACTCCAAATGCTACTGGAGGAATGCTTAGTAAGGTTACGAACAACGTCAATGGTGCTGAGGCATCGGTTCAGTATGTTTGGAAAAATAGCGTGCCAGGGGCAGTGCAGAAGGGAACAGGAAGTTACGCTACATCTCTTCCCAATGGCTCGCCTAAACTGCTTGTGGCATCAGTGACTTCCCGAGCCGGTGCTGGTTTAGCAGAATACAAATCAGAATACGGTTATACAAACTCGCGATATAAACCAGGTGATTTGGAAACAAGTTTGAACTTAGGTTTTGAAACATTTACAGAAAGAAATTATGCGAATGGAGAACTAAAGGGAAGCACGGTTTCCACTTATATCCATTCAGGTGCTAGTGCAGGGCTTCTCGCAAAAACTGAAAGTTTTACCGCTAACAACTCTTTAGTCGAGAGGACAGCATATGGTTATTCACTTTATCATCCACATATTGGGACAAGGTTACGAATTTCAAACTTGACCACAAAAGAAACGTACGATAACGGACAGCTCAAAGACCAAATCACAAGTTCTGTGACTTACGATCCAGCCTATGCCTACTCACCAAGTGTTTCTGAAGCAGTTCACAACGGGCGAACCACACGGATGGAAATGAGTTACCAAAATAATTCAGCCATGAAGATACTCGCTATGCCGACAGAATCTAAAAAAACAGTGAACGGTAGTTTGGTGGAACATAAAAAATGGGCTTACAACGGTGCTGATATGGCTTCGGAAAGTAAACTAGTGAGTTCAGGGCAGTGGTATTCCGTTTATTATTCTTATGATGCCATTGGGAATGTGGCAAGTTCAACGGATTCTCTCGGTAGGACTTTGTCCTATGAATATGGGGACATCACCCGCAGTAAACCTACAGTGGCAAGGAATGCACTGGGGCAAACTACCAAAAAAACTTACGATGCAAAACTGGATATGGAAACCCGCCTGGAAGATCCTAACGGGAATGTGGTCACTTTCGAATACGATGAGTATGGAAGAAAGACTGCTAGTTACTTGGACGGGGAAAAACAAGAATCCATTGAGTATTCTTTTGATGGATCTTATTTTACCACAAAACAAACAACACATTCCGATGAGGGCGAGGTTTGGACAAAGGAAACAACTGATTTACAGGGAAAGGTTGTTAAAAAAGAATCTCTCGTTGTGGATGGAATTGTTTCTACGGTTGAAACGAAGTATGATTCTCTTGGCCGGGAGATCCAGAAATCTAATTCTTATTTTACTGGCGAGTCTCCTCGATGGTCTTATACTTATTATTATACCCAAGCGGAAGACACAGGGGAACGACCGAAGGAAACCATAGCGGCTACCGGAGAAATTTCTCGAATGGTGTATGGACTTCGCACTACGTCTGTCACAACTACAAATCAATCGGACGTGATTCGCACAGAAACACAAAATCAGGACAGTTGGGGTAGGCTTGTTACCAAAACAAGCCAAGGGGAAACATTAGAATACCAATATGACAATGCCGATCGTATGGTTCAAATCTCTGATCCAGGGAATGGGATTACAGAAATTAATTATGATATTGGTGGGAGAAAAACTAGGTATAGCGATTCCAATTCAGGAACCATTACCTACACCTACAATGTAGCGGGTGATTTGCTAATCCAGACTGATGCACGAGGGATTGTTGTACGTAAGGAAGTGGATGGAATGGGAAGGGTCACGAAGGTGATGCCGGGAAATGACATTCCAACAATCTATGAATATGATTCTGGAAATTCTATCGCAAGCACCCATGTGATAGGAAAGTTAACGAAAGTGACAGATAGTTCTGGGGTTACTGAACTTGCATATGATAGAAAAGGGAATGTAATTGGTGAAAAACGCACCATTGACGATTTGCAGGTGCTTTTCCAAAGATCTTACGATGCGTTTGGTCGTGTGAAAACCATTACCTATCCGGAAGGGACACTGGTTCGTAACCACTACACAGGAACCGGACAACTTGCCTTTTTGACAATGGACTCTCATGATGGGAATAGCCTTAACCATACAGTGGTGAGTTATGAAGGCCCAAAGATCGCTGATGATAAATATTATATAGAACGAAAAACAGGGAATGGGATTGTTACAAAGATTGGCTACGACCCACTTCGCATGCGACCACAAAGCCTTGTGACTTACCTAAAAGACAGCTCTGTCGAACAAAGTATCAAGTATGATTATGACAAACGTGGAAACATATCTGCAATTACGGATCTCATGAATGAATCAAGATCCCAAAGTTTTGAATATGACCACTTGAACCGAGTGAAGAAAGCGCTTGGTAAGTATGGAGAAGAGAACTACAATTATCATAGGAATGGAAACTTACTCAATAAGGGAGCATTTACTTATTCCTATGACAATGGAAACCATATCCATGCAGTGACAAGAGTGAATAGTCCGAATACAGGGATTGTTGGTTATACCTACGATGCGATGGGGAATATGACCACACGCAATGGGGATACACTTGTCTATAATGCACAAAACAAACTGCAACGAATTGAAACAAATGGTGGGGACAGGTTCGAATACACTTATGACCATTCGGGGATGAGGATTAAAAAGTCCTTACAGAATTCGAATACAACAACTTATAGCTTTGGTAACTATTACGAGATCCATCGCTCACCAGGAGCACAAGAGAAACATACGTTGTATGTGGTAGGAGCGGAAGGAGATATGGTGGCTCAGTATAGCCGAGGGGATGCGATTTTACTGAACCAGATGGCATCGAACGATTGGTTAGTAAATCCCTTTTGCAAGGATGTAAACATCGATTGTGATACTTACTGGAAGAACCGAGTTGGTTTTGCATTAGTTAGCTTTTTAGAAGATACGAATTTGTATGTGGATGGAAAGATTAGAGAAGGTCACAGAGTCTTACCTTGGGTGGTAATTCTTGGACTTTTGTTCTGGGTGGTATACAAAACAAAAGACCAAATAGATGAGGTTAACCCAGAAAACCAAACCATTGACTTATTTGGAATCTCTATCTTACCTGATTTAACCAATAGTTTCCAAAAACAAATTCCTCGTTATGGAACAGCCTTGTTTGTCGTTCTATTTACTTTTACCACAACAGCAGGATGTTTTCCCTTGTTACTGGGTGGTGCGGAGGGTGAATCGGGGACCCCAATTTGGATGTTAGGCCTAGGGACTGGTATACCAAGTGATACTCAGTCTGTTGGAGACGAACCAGGTCAAGGTGGAAGCGGTGGTGGAGGAGGTTCCTCCACAGGAAATGCGAGAGTATCTGGAATGTATTTTTTCCATCCCGATCATTTAGGAAGTATTACCATGATTACCGATGGGAATGGCAACGTTCTAGCAGGTGGAGAAAGGGGTGGTAAGAGCCATATCACTTACAAACCTTATGGAGAAATATTAAGGACAGACTCGTATGGCCCAGACATTACTAAATTCAAATATACGGGACAAGAAGAAGACCAGGAAAGTGGATTGTATTACTACAAGGCGCGGTATTATGATGCTGCTTTGGGTAGATTTGCAAGTAATGATGGTATGGCCATGCCTAGTAGCATTCAAGGCTTAAATAGAATGATGTATGTGGAAGGGAATCCGATTTCTTTTAGAGATAATACTGGTAACTTTAGCTCGAAGAATTTTTTACAGGATTTGGCAAAGTTTGTGATAGCGGAAGTTGCTTCTAAGTCAGATAATCCAGTGCTTAAATTTATGGCAGAAGTTGCAGGGCAGAAAGCACTCTATAAAATTAGAAAACACCGAGGTAGTGCGTTTATGAGAAGTGATTTTGGTAAGATATACAATACATTAAATCCTATAAATATTGTTGGTGCATTATATGCGATTACAAATTATGTAGCAGGCAAAGTATTGCAGCGTGATACTAAATTCAAGAAAGTAAATGGTGGATATGTGGTACAAGGTGGACCGCTTGCCTATTCTGGTATAACAATAGGACAATTTGCTGTGACTGGTGGAACAGATGAAGAATCATTGCGTCACGAAACAGCACATTTGCAGCAATATAGAGAATGGGGTGTTCACAAATATATGGGTAATTTGGGATCTTCTCCATTGAGAAATTTACTGAATTATCCTGAGTTAGAATCGGAGAATGATGCGGATAAACGAGCTGGGACTTTTGGATATGGTGCCGGTACAAAAAAAAGCAATTACATGATAGCCCTAAACATTCTTAATTCTATGCGAGGTATAAGCCCTGATAAATATAACGAAAGATTAATTCAAATTTTCATGATTCAGCAAATAGGATATATCCCTTGAAAAAAACAAAAAAGAATTCCTTGTTGGGTTTGGTGTTAGTAATGCTACTTAATTGCGGATCACGTAGTGTGTCTGTTATGCGGGAAGAATGCAGAAGAGCATACAGTGAAGATTTGCCATTGGTAATAGCAGCATCGGGTGTAACAAAAGAAGAGGAGTTAAATCAGGCGGTGACAGGACTTTTGACTGGATATTTAATGTGTTTAGCGAATGCCAAAACAAGCGGGAGTAATGGACCTATGTTATAAATAAAATGCAGTAGTCTATTCTGAGATAGAAATTACCTTAATCCTATAAACAAATGAGTATGACTTCCGTTAAAAATGAAATATTAGAGTATATCACTACGTTGACTTTGGAATAGTTTTTTTAAATTAAATCTTCACCCGCGAGAAGGATACGGCGGGCTTGGTCGGAGGAGGCGCTGGCCTCCGACGACGGGAGCGAACGCGCACCCCAGAGTAGCCTGATCCCGACGAACATTGAAAAAGTGGCCGTCAGACGGTTTTTATTTTTGATTATGGGTTTTACTTTCGGGACTCGCCCTTGCAATGCATTGCGATAAGTAAGGGAGGAGCTCTTCGAATTTGTTTTGTTTAATCCATTGTTCGATTTTTCATTGGATTGGATGGATTTGGCAGTTTTTCATTTTTATAAAAACTCACTTACCACTTAGATCTTGGCGTTTTCCTTCGAGAAAATTTAGTTTCATACAAGGGACTTTTATTTTCAAATGAAACTTTTTAAAAAACTAATCGCAGCCGTTTTTGTTCTTTTTATCCTTTTAGGTGTTCTCTATTACAATCGATTGCTTTTACTTCGTTATTCTCTGGGTTGGATTACTGACATCCGTCATCCGAGGGAACCCAACCATCCTGTACCTTGGCAAACTGGGCCGGATCATTCCAAAGAACCACTCACGAGTCGCCCACCGAATGTCATTGTCATTATGGCAGATGATTTAGGATTTAATGATGTCACTACGTATGGTGGTGGTTATGCGGACTTAGGAGTTCCTACACCTAATATTGATTCCATAGCGAAGGATGGTGTGCGTTTTGATTCTGGGTATTCAGGGAGTGCTGTTTGTACGGTTTCTCGTGCAGCGTTACTGACCGGAAGATATCCTTCTCGATTTGGAGTGGAATATACTCCCACCCCAGGAGCACTCGCAAGAGTGGGTGCTGATTTATATGCAGATCCGAACCGATTGTATCCCGTTGTGATTGATAAAGAAAAAGCCGAAAAATCCAAAAGTTTTAATGAGTTAGGGATGCCTGGTTCGGAAATTACCATTGCTGAAGTTTTGAAAGAACGAGGATACCACTCGGTTCACATTGGAAAATGGCATTTGGGAAGTACAGAAGAAATGCGTCCAAACAAACAAGGGTTTGACGAAACTTTGTTTATGGAGAGTGGGTTGTATCTTCCTGTCGATGATCCAAATGTTTATAATTCAAAACAGGATTTTGATCCGATTGATCGTTTTTTGTGGCCGAATATGCGGTTTGGCGTGAGTTATAATGGTGGTAAGTGGTTTGAACCCAGTAGGTATTTGACAGATTATTTTACTGATGAAGCTGTGAAGGTAATCAAAACAAATAAACATAGACCTTTCTTTTTGTTCTTAGCTCACTGGGCTGTTCACACTCCCTTACAAGCAAGTAAGGAAGATTATGATGCACTTTCGCATATCAAAGATCATCGAAAAAGAGTGTATTTGAGTATGATTCGTTCTTTAGATCGAAGTGTTGGAAAAATTTTAGATTCATTGTCAGAAGAAGGGTTAGATAAAAATACAATTGTGATTTTTACAAGTGATAACGGAGCCCCGAATTATATCGGGTTACCTGATGTGAATTCGCCTTATCGTGGTTGGAAATTGACACTATTCCAAGGTGGAATTCGTGTTCCTTATGTTGCAAAGTGGCCAGGCCATATCAAACCAGGAACAAAATACCAAAATGCGATTAC
Source organism: Leptospira noumeaensis (assembly GCF_004770765.1). Lineage (NCBI taxonomy): Bacteria > Pseudomonadati > Spirochaetota > Leptospiria > Leptospirales > Leptospiraceae > Leptospira > Leptospira noumeaensis. The sequence goes on from NZ_RQFK01000007.1 coordinate 307,145, forward strand.
GAATATTGATATTTTGCCTACGGTAGCGGGAGCCGCTGGCGTAAAACTACCATTAGATAGAAAAATTGATGGTGAGAATCTTTTGCCTTATTTAAAAGGCCAGGTGGTTCAGAAACCAAGACCACTCTTTTGGAGTGACGGGTATTACCAAACAGTGCAGGCAGATGGATGGAAATTAATTCGGACAGAACGTCCGAAAAAGAAATGGTTGTTTCAATTAGAAGTTGATCCCTTGGAAAAGAAAAATGTTGTTTCTCTATTTCCTGATAGATTGGCAAAGTTAGAAAGTTTATTAGATCATTATAACAAACAAATGCCTGGACCACTTTGGCCGTCATTTATTGAATTTCCTGTTTCCATAGATAAAACTCTGGATCAAAAACAAGAAGCAGATGATGAATATACATATTGGGTGAATTAATTTTTATCACCTAGTATGAAATATACGGTTTTACTTTTATTTATTATGTTTTGTGACTGTTCGTTGGTTCGAAGTCAATGGGGAACTAAACATATTTGTCACTATCAGAAATCCAATGCGAATCCAAATTTCCCCGGAATGGTTTGGGTTCCTTCTGGAAAATTTGAAAAGGGATCCAATGTATATCCGGAAGAATCACCGATTGATTCCGTAACAGTTTCTGGATTTTGGATGGATGAAACAGAAGTTACCAATGATGAATTTGCTAAATTTGTTTGGGAGACAGGTTATCAAACGGAAGCCGAAACTAAATTGTTATCAAACATACAACCGAACGATTTGGAACTGAATGAACCAGGAGCCGTCGTTTTTCAAAAACCGAAAGAGGATTTTAAACCAAACTCAGCTTTTGATTGGTGGCGTTACGTGCCAGGAGCGAATTGGCGTCATCCCGATGGGCCAAATTCTTCGATCGAAGGGAAGGGATCATATCCTGTAGTCGCAGTAAGTTATCAAGATGCTAATTCTTATGCAAAATGGAAGGGACGTACTTTACCGACAGAAGTGGAGTGGGAATGGGCCGCAGCGAATGGAAGTCAGGAAAACGCCAATACTTGGCAAGGTGAATTTCCTTACTTAGATGAAGGGAAAGATGGATTTGTTGGAATTTCACCTGTTGGTTGTTTTGCGAAAAATAAATTCGGTTTATATGATATGATCGGAAATGTTTGGGAGTATACTGCAGATCCTTGGCCTGTGGACAAAACTTTAGACAAAACAAAATACCATACGATCAAAGGTGGATCTTATCTTTGTTCGCCAAATTACTGCAAACGATATAGATCAGCAGCAAAACAACCTCAAGAAGACCAATTGGCGAGTAACCATATTGGGTTTCGAACTATAAAACGAACTCATTTTGATTCAATTAAAAACTAAAGGAAAATTTATGAAGTCAAATCAAACCAAATCACTCTATTTCAAGATCTTATTTTTGTCTGTATGTTCACTCACACTTTCTTGTTCTTGGGATCGTTTTGTCCTCAGCCGTGTCAACGAAAGCACAACAGTAAAAGTCAAAGCGGCAAAAGAACTTTTGGACAAAGATAAAATTACCATTGTTCTCACGGGAACAGGTTCCCCACTTCCTTCGGAGAGCATTCAAAATTCCACAGCCATATTTGTGAACGGACAATTTTTATTATTTGATGCGGGAGATGGAGTTGCCATGGCGATGGAAAAATTACATCTGCCTGTCTCTGAAATCGGTGCTGTTTTCATTACCCATTTTCATTCGGATCATTTTGCAGATTTAGGGGAGGTGATTGATCGCAGTTGGTTACTGGGAAGGCAAAAACCGCTTACAGTTCATGGGCCTAAAGGGATTTCGGATCTTGTAAATGGATTTTTAAAGAGTTATCAATTGGAATATCATTACCGCACCAAACACCATGGAGAGGCGGTTATGCCATCACAGTGGAAAGGGGCCAAAACAAATGAATTTTCTCCGAAATCAGATGGATCCTCTAAAATTATCTATGAGAAAGATGGGGTTGTTGTCCATGGTTTCTTTGTCAATCATGAACCAGTGGAACCAGCAGTGGGTTACCGAGTGGAATATAAAGGCAAATCCATTGTGATTTCCGGTGATACTGCTAACTCGGAATTTTTAAAGAAACAGTCGTTTGGTGCTGATTATTTAATTTCCGAAGTCATGAATAAGTCAATGATTGCAAAAGTTGAAAAGGCTTATGAATCCATTGAAAATCCAAGACTTGCCAAAATTATGAAGGATATCCAATTATACCATATTGATGCAACAGAACTAGGAAATTTGGCAGAAGCCGCAAAGGTAAAAACTTTAGTTTTAACTCATATGATTCCTTTTGTAAAAGGATATGTGCAAACCAAGGCCATTTATAAAGATCCTATTCAGAAAGTGTTTCATGGAGAATTAATCATTGCTCACGATGGTAAAAGAATTGAAATTCCTTTACCATGATTGATATCGATTTGTAACTATGTGAGGGGTGTTTGGTCCTAAATTAAAACAAATAAGTAAATGTAGGGCCAATTTCCCAACCACGTAAACTAAGTGGATTGATTTCCGCTTCGGCATAGATACCACCTAAGGTAATGCCAAAATATTTGTTAAAAAAAACTGTGGCAGACCCTCTCACTTCCCAAGCGGCAAGGACGGGATTTCGTCTCACATCAGACCTTAGAAATAAAAACTTATAGGGATGGTATTGTAAACGTAAACCAACGTTTCCAAATTCTTTATCTATGGCATTGTATAATGGGAGAGCATAAGCACTACCAAGCCCTTGGTAAGCCCAAGCTCCGCCAATCGCAGCAGGATCGGATGGCAAAAGTAAATTGTCTGATCTTTGTATCACTCCTACTGTAGAAAAGACATTGGCATAAAATCTGGCATCGCGGTATTGAAAGTAAGGTTCAATTTCCAAATTTTTGAAATAATTGAATTTAAAACCGAGTGAATAGATATTGATTTTCATATTATCATTCACTTGAAATTTAGGAAAGGCTACATAGTAGTTTGATACATTTGTTGTTTCTAACACATTGTTCCATTCGTAATTCCCTGTTCTTAAAAATTGCCTAACAGAAAAAACGGCAGATACTAAATCAGAAATTTTTTGTGTATAATCCACTCGGATATTTCGAACAATGTGTTCGGAAGAAGAATCAAAAGAACGAATCGGAACAGTGCCTTGATTTGCAGGTGACATTTTTAAATCGATAGAAGTATATCCATAAGCAAACAACCATTTGTCGTTAGCCAATGTGAAAACAGTTCCTTGGTTGGTTCCTGATCCGTCGGAAGGGAAATTAGTCGTGCCAGCACTTGTAAGCCCTGTTCTTTTACCAATTCCTGGATTGATGAGTAGTCCTGAATTTGGATCCCTATGTGCAAAAGGGATGTTCGGATTGGTTTGGATATCGGCTTTTCCTGCGCCAGCGTAGAAGAGAAATCGCCACCTTTCCTTCTCGGTCGCCTCTTCTTCAGGTTTGGAATTTTGAGCCTCTGCCTTAGTTTGGGAGAGGATTGCGGGTTCTTTTGTCGTAGATTGTGCCAAAAGAGGTGATATTACGAACAGGATAAGGGATAGGATCCATAGGATTTGTTTCATGGGGTCTCTCGGTAGTGTTTTGGACACTGTTCTCTAAAGACCCACATTGAGTAGGCAGAAATCCGTTATTGCAGATATATTTCCAGTATATTGTATTTATTGCTTAGTACATAGATGAAAATCATACTTTTTTTTTATTCGCTAGTATGTTAACAATCTGTATTCACCTTTTTCGTGTTAGTTGTTTGGATTTGTAATTCAAATTAAACAATAACAATCAATAAAATACGTGGCAAACGATTGATTATACAATTCGCACAATGTAGTGGGTTTAAATGGAAAGGTTCCTTAGGCTGAATACAAAACTATCTTTATTCCTTAGAGTTTGGTTGGATTACTATGAATTTATATGAAAGTTAAATCATTAATCCTATGTTTTTTTCTAATTCTATTGGCCTATTGTCATTCTACAAAATCAAAAACTGCTTTAAATGATTCCAGCCATGTTCATTTAGAAGAGTTTAACACAGAGTTTGAAAAAAAAATTTATGAAGTAGCTCCTGGAGTTTATTCTGCCGTTGGTTATGGAATTGCCAACTCAATCTTAGTCGTTGGAAAAGATGGCCTCGTCATTATTGATACGTTAGATGAGTTAAAAGCATCAAAACAAGTTTTAGAAGACTTTAGAAAAATTTCTTCTTTGCCAATCAAAGCTATCATTTACACACATAGTCACCCTGATCATATTTTTGGTTCTGGGTCATTTGTTACTGATGGATCACCGGAAGTTTATGCACATGAGAGTTTACTTCCTACCGTTCAAAAACTAGCCAGTGAAACTACTCCCATCATTGGAACAAGAAGTGCTCGAATGTTTGGAAATTATTTAGAAAAAAGTGATTTAGTCAATGTAGGAATTGGACCCTACCAAGGATACAATGCGGATACAAAATTAGATTTTGTTCCTCCAACAAAAACCTTTCTTGACACACTCGACATTGAAGTGTCTGGGATAAAACTGAAACTCATCCATGCACCGGGTGAAACCGATGATCAAATTTATATTTATCATCCAGAAAAAAATATCTTATTTGTAGGTGATAATATTTATAAAGCATTTCCCAATTTATATACAATCCGTGGAACTTGGTTTCGTAGTTTGAAACATTGGTATGAGTCACTGGATATCATCAGAAAACTAAAACCAGAACATTTAGTCCCAAGCCATGGAAAACCGATATCAGGAAAATCAAATATTTATGATATAGTGACTGATTATCGTGATGCCGTACAATTTGTACATGATCAGTCGTTACGTGGTATCAATTCAGGTTACCATCCTGATGATTTGGTGGAATTGATCCAACTACCAGAACATTTAAAAAAATCTCCTTATCTTAAAGAAATTTATGGAAAAGTATCTTGGTCTGTGCGCTCTGCATTTACCGGAAATTTGGGTTGGTTCAGTGGCGATGCAGCAGAATTACATCCCTTAGACCGAAAGGTTTATGCCGATTTGATTGTGGATTTAGCCGGTGGAAGCGAGAATTTACTCAAGTATACAAAAAGTAAACTTCAATCAAAAGAATATCAAACAGTATTGACACTATCAGGTTATCTACTGCGCCATGATCCAAAGTTAACAGATGCAATTCCTTTGCGAATTGAGGCCCTTGAAAAATTGGGAGCATCAGAATCCAATGCCAATGCAAAACACTATTATCTTACAGAAGCCTTGGAGTTACGGAACCGGTTTGTTGCTAAAATTAAGGTAAGACCGAGCCCTGAATTGTTAAGGCGTTATCCGGTAAAAGTAATTTTAAGTAGTTTTGTTACCAATTTGGATCCGAAACTAAGTATCGAAACAGACGAAAAGGTTGGATTTGTTTTTTTTGATACGAAGGAATCTTACACCATCCATCTGAGAAAAGGGATAGCAGAAGTGATTCCTGGTTTATTCGAAGATACCAATTTAATTGTGGAACTAAATTCCCAAGATTGGAAAGAAATGTTGACTCGGTTGAAATCACCAGCCGCTACACTTCTTAAGTTTCGATTTAAAAAAGGGAACTTGTTATCTTTTACGCAGTTTTTAAAGAAGTTTTCGCCGAAGGAACAAATCCTGACGTTACAGATTCCTACCAGTCAATAGGGAAGTAGTCCTTCAGAAATTTTCCAATCCAGTGTTTCCCTGTATTGACACCGTCAAACAGGGGATCAATGACTCTCGCAGCGCCATCGACTATATCTAATGGCGGTTGGAAATCATGGAGATCTTGTTTTCTTTTTGCAAGTTCGATAGGGTCTTCATCAGTCACCCAACCCGTATCCACTGCATTCATAAAAATTCCGTCTTTTGCAAAATCTTCTGCTGAGGTATGAGTCATCATATTCAGAGCTGCTTTGGCCATATTCGTATGTGGATGGCGGTCTTCTTTTTTAAATCTATGGAATTTTCCTTCCATTGCAGACACATTGATGATATGTTTTTTTCCCGTATTGTCTCTACGCATGATCCCAACAAGACGGTTACATAATACAAATGGTGCCACTGCATTTACCAATTGAACTTCTAACATTTCTGAAGTATTGATTTCTCCAAGCCTTAGTCGCCAACTATTGGTTTTGCGAAGGTCAACTTGTTGTAAATCAGCATCCAATTCTCCTTCAGGGAATACTGCTTCTAGTTCATGGGAATTATCGTGTGAATAGGGAATCTGGGAAAGGGCTGCAGAAGAACGAATTCCAACACCAGGAGTTTTGTGATTCCAACTCACAGCAAGTGCCGTGGCAGTGTCTCTCATTTCCGAATCAGATCTGTAAGAATCTAATTCTTGTTTGCAATGTTGATAAAAACTAAGTAGTTTTTGGGCCTCCATTGGTAATTCAGAAAGGGATAGTTTTTCTGTATCGAGAAGGTGGCCGTAGAAACCAGGGGGGCGTCTTACCGTTTGTGCTGCATTATTAATGAGTATGTCTAATCGTTCTAAATGATTTTCTAAAAATTTACAAAAGATTTCTACACTCGGTGTGTGTCGTAAGTCGAGTCCAAAAATCTGCAGCCGGTCTTTCCATAAGTGAAAATCGGTTTCTTTGGAAAAACGAATTGCTGAATCATTCGGGAACCTTGTAGTAGCTATGACACGAGCCCCAGAACGTAATAGAAGTAAGGTGGCTTGGTATCCGATTTTTAGTCGGGATCCGGTAATGACTGCGACTGTCCCACGAAGATCTGCGGTTTGAAATCTTTTGGAATAATTGAGTTCTGCGCAACTAGGGCACATGGAATCATAAAAAAAATGAAGTTTTGTAAACGGTGTTTTGCAAATATAACAAGGTTTGGGATTCGATAGTTCTTCTGCTTTGTCCCAAGACCATCCAGCAGTATTGGAAATTTGAAGAGGTGCTTGGAATACTGCTGTTTCTCTGGCTCGTCTAATTCCAGTTAGGGCAGTTTTTTGTTTTTCCTGAACTTTGAGAGTTTGTTTTTTTTCGACGCGAATCGTGCGGTTTCTTTTCCTTACTTCGTTACGATCTGGACGAGAAATTTTCCCGCAGAGGATCATGAGTTCCAATCGTTTTTCATCGGAGATAGTTACAAGTTCCTTCGGGGAATCCAAAAGTGTTTTTAAATCCTGTAACAAGGAATCGATGTCCATAAAACCAGAGTTTTGGTTCGCGATGACGAATCAAGTATCTAATCTCACGGCTTGGAAAGTTCAGGAATGATTATTTTTTTAAAGCAGAAAGTAAATTGAATTCCACAAGAATACTCCAAGGTCTTTTGCTTTGACCAATGCGCACGGGTTTTAGAATCCTTGCTGTATTTGAATTGTCGATAAAGGTAAAACTTTCGCCATTTTGGATTTTTCGTTTTGCTTCATCGCTGAGAAAGTCGGCGGGAGTTCCTAAAAATGCTATCTCTGGATGAGATGCAAAGGTCCCGTTGAAAGTGATGAGAGATGTTTTGCCAAATCCAAAAAGTTTTTTAGGGGATAACTCTGATTGTAATTGTTCCAAGGAAAAGTCAGCTCCCAATATTCCTGCAAATTTAGAACGTAAAAATAAATTAGTCATAAGACTTGTCATCTTTACTGTTTTCCCTTCGATTGGATAATCATAAGGTTCCATCATGACATCCTCTCCTAAATCACGGGGGAGAGTATACCATTCGTTTTCCCCGACAGTATCATAACCTTGTAACGGTTCAATGGAAATTCGTCCAGTATGTCTATGACAATAAGGAACAAATCTACCTTTGGAATCATGACCTTCTTTGTTTGTATACTCAGAGTCCATTAAATCAATAACATTTGGTTCACAGCAGATTGCATATGCCAGCTGTTGTTCGTTCTGTATTAAGTATTCTTGTAAAATGAGAAGTAAATGTTCTCTTTTCATTCCAATATTAGCATGAACTAAACTCTGAATTAAAAATTTGAGACCGTAAAGTGAAGTTGCCATGATATAAAATTTAGATTCAAGTTCTTTGGCGATGTTATTTGTCCAAAGTTCGGCGTAATCTATGATCGATTGTTTTTCCATTTCAAAAACATCTGCATTGGCTGAAGAATTTTCGATATTGATGCGAGATAATATTTCAGAGATTTTTTTTGTAGCTTCGGATGTTTGAAAGGATAATTTTGTGACTTCATTAGCTACAATTTCAAATCCTCGCCCATGTTCTCCTGCTCTTGCGGCTTCTATAGATGCATTGAGTGCCAATAAGTTAGTTTGTTTTGCAATTTGTTGGATAGATCCAGCAACAGATCCAATTTCTTTGGATCTGTCTCCAAATGAATCGATAAGATCTTTAAGTTTTCGCATCCCTAGGTTAGAATAACTGTCTTCCATATCTTATCCTTATTGTTCGAAATAAACCTACATATAATATCGGATAGTTTGATTCAGCTATTGATATCCAGCTTGTTGCAATCGAAAAAGTTTTTCATATTTTCCTTTATTGATTAGAAGTTCTTCATGGCTTCCCCATTCTGTTTTTATTCCTTGTTCAAGAACTAAAATTTGATCAGCCATTCTTACAGTTGAAAAACGATGTGAGATAAGGATTACTGTTTTTCCTTGTGTATGTTCTCTGAAATGTTCAAAGACTTTCATTTCTGCTTCTGCATCAATGGCTGAAGTAGGTTCATCTAAAATTAAGATGTCTGCTGAGGATCTCATAAACGCACGAGAAAGAGCTACCTTTTGCCATTGTCCTCCAGAGAGTTCTCGTCCATCCTTAAACCATTTTCCCAGTCTAGTTTCGTATCCATTTTCTAAATTGGTTACAAATTCATGCGCCATACCTAATTTTGCGGCAGGAATCCATTCTGCCTCTGATTGATTTTTTAATACATCACCCATTCCAATGTTCTCACCCACTTTGAATTGATACTGAACAAAGTTTTGAAAAATGACTCCGAACCTTTTCCGTAAAGTTTCCTCATCCCAATCTTCTAAATTGATTCCATCTAAATAGATTTTACCAGATGTAGGTGAATACAAACGTGTTAAAAGTTTAATTAGAGTTGTTTTACCAGATCCGTTTTCTCCTACAATCGCAAGTTTTTCTTCTGGTTTTAATTCAAAGCTAACATTGGATAAAGAAGGTTGTTTGGAACCAGGGTATAAAAAAGAAACAGAGTCGAAAACAATTCCTAATCTTTGGTGGTTTCCTTTTGCATTTCCATACTGTTTGAGGATTGGTAAATCCAAAAATTCTCTCAGGTTTTCGATATATAAATGATCCTCATAAATTCCACCAAAGGCAGAAAGTGCATTAGAGAAAGTATTTTGGCCTTGCCTAAAAATGACAAGATACATTGTCATCTCGCCCAATGAAATCTTGTTTAACAAAGCAAGACATACAATCCAAATATAGGATCCATAAAAAGCAAATTGACTTAGTAGTCCAAGAAGGAAGCTGAAAACTCCTTTGTAGATTGTTAGTTTTTTATCTTCCTTATAAATTCTTTGAAAGTTGTTTTTATATCGATTTAAAAATTCTTTTCCTAAGTTAAATAATAAAATTTCTTTAGCATTGTCTTCTCTTGCCATCAGTGTTTCTAGGTAAACTTGTTCTCTCGTTTCTTTTGCCTTCCATCGGAATAGTCGGAAACTATTATTTGAAAATTTTGTTTCTGCAATAAAGGAAGGGATGGCCGCGATCACTAAGATAAAAGAAGCAAGCGGAGATAGTTTAACAAGAAGGCCAAAAAAACTAATAATGGTAACTGAGGATTGGATAATTGTAAAAAATCTTGTTACCATCGATAATGGTTTTGAAGAAGCCTCTGTCCTTGCCTGCGTCATTTTGTCGTAAGTTTCTGAATCTTCAAAATGAGTGAGTTCTAAACGAATGGCCTTCGAAAGAATTCTTTCGTTCACTTCTTGCCCTAAACGAATGCGGAGTAATGTATAAGAGATGTTATAGAATTTTTGTGAACCAAAATACAATATAGTGAGTAATGCTTCTAAATATACTAATTGTACGGCATCCGATTGTAATAAATCTGACCAATTGTTTGAATTCGATTTTGCATTTAAGATAGAGTCGATGATTAGTTTTCCGATCCATACCAGTAACGATGGAAACAATCCGTTAAATATAGTGAGAATAGAAATTTGTGCAGTTAAAAGTGGGGAACTTTTATAAGCTAAATCAAAGGCAATTCGAGAAGTTTTTAAAATTCTTAAAATGGTATTGGCCATACCTGTTAGATTGTTTTTCCCTTTTGTTTTCGATACAATTTTTTGATAGGAATCCAACTCAGAATGACGAATTACTGATTGCAAATTACCTTTCTAACAGAAAGTTTGATTTTTATATATGACAAAAGATCGATTGGATAAAGTTCTCGGAAATTTTGGCCTAGGTTCTCGTTCCGATGTCAAAAAAGAGATTCACCAGGGACTAGTTAAAGTCAACGGAGTAGTGATCAAAGATCCTGGTTTTAAGGTTTCACTTGCTGATGAAATCATTTATTATGAAGAGAAACTAACCCGAAAAGAATTTTATTATTTTATGATGAATAAAGCACCAGATTGTATCACGGCAACAGAAGATCTGCGTGAAAAAACAGTCATGGATTATTTAAGTGAAAGACATAGGAATATGAAACTATTTCCAGTGGGTCGTCTAGATAAAGAAACAGAAGGTTTGTTATTATTCACTACTAATGGGGAACTAGCTCACCATTACACCTCTCCGAAACATTTTGTTGAAAAAGAATATTACGCAGAAATTTCAGATCCAGTGACAAACGAAGACATACTTAGTTTTGAAAAAGGAATTTTACTGGATGATGGATACAAAACTTTACCAGCAAAACTTGAAATTCCCAATTTAGATTCTCCCACAATCGTTACAGTTTGGTTGAAAGAAGGAAAATATAGGCAAATTAGAAGAATGTTTCAAAGTTTGGGAAAAGAAGTAGTTTATCTCAAACGAATGAAAATGGGACAGTTGGTATTAGATCCAACTTTACCGATAGGCAATTATCGGGAGTTAACAACAGATGAGGAAATCCTCCTCAAACAAAAAACTCCAATCATTCAATAAACCTTTCAATTTTATTGAAGAATGCTTCCGGTGCTTTTCTAGGACGAGACTTTGAAAGAGATACAAACAGTTGTTCGTCTTTCATGCTGACTAATAAGTTTCCATTTAAATCGATGATATCTTGTCTAAAGTAAAAACGAATTTTTTCAAAACTTTCAATCCAACTTAAAATTTTTACATGTGAGCCTGGCTCGGGTTGTTTATTGATTAAAATTTCTCCACCCATAAAGAATGTAGTAGCATCTGTTTCTTTGATTAAACTCAAATCTACAATTTCTTTAAAAAATAAAAAACGACCTTCTTCAAAAATTTTCCATATTGAATCAGAAGGTAAATTCCAAAAACAGTTCATATCGCTAAAAGGAATATAATAATTGTGTTCGGCCGTATTTTGTCTGGTTGGTTTTGGATGGATGGTAAACTTGTGAGGATCTATATCAATTTCTGGAATGGCTAAAATCTGAATGATTTTGTCATCCTGAACTAAACTAGATGTTGTTTCTAATTCGCAGGCTTTTTTCCCATTCGATCCTAATATGGTTTGTTTCCACAATAGAATTCCTGTATCCAGGCGGAATATTTGTGATTCTACTGTGACCTCCGAATCTGCAAATTGTTGGTCTAAAAACCTAACATAGGTTGATCCTGGAAGGTAACGAATATTTGAGTTTAACATTAGTTCTATGGAATATCCAAATTCCTTTAAAACATCGCATCTCGCATCATAACCAAATTTTTCGTATGTTCTACTTGTGACATGGCGGTTCCAGTCCAAATCGAAATGGTGTGTGGTTAAGTTTTTACGAAAAATTTGACTCATACCACCGTTTTCTTCATTCTAAATTGGCGGTAAAGAAAAATTCAAGGTATACCGACCATTCTAAATTTATTTGATTCTTAAAGACTAATTTTTTTTAAATTATGATTTTTGACTTTTAATCAATAAGAAAAGGAATTTGAACTTCTATTTAGATAAACTGAATAACTTTCGAATCGAATCTAAATCCGTGTCTTTTTCAGTTAGGTCTGCGAAGTAGAGTTTTTGCCAGTTTTGTGTCGTTATTGCCTGTTTGTTGTTTGGTTTGTCCCAAGATGGATAAATACGAAATCCGCGTTTGCCTTCATATTTACCTGTTAGGATTCCTTTTTCATTTAATACTTGTTTAGTGAAAATAAAGTATCCTATTTTACCTTTTTGGTTAGTTGAAATTAAGTAAATGTCTGTATTATCTTTTTTATCGAAAGGTTCCGTTATACCTAATTGGTTTCTTTTCCATAAAGTTACGAATAACCCAGTTTTTTTTGGAGTAATTTTTGCTTTACGGTATCTTATTTTGATATTTTTAACTTGGAAATGGCAGGCATCATATTCATTACTTTCTGATTCTATCTGAACATTTGTCAGAGGTAATTCAAATCTATCAAATAACTTCTCTTTTGTGTCCTTTAAAAAAAGAGGAATCCATTCCGTTTTGTTCACATTTTTAGCCATTTTGATTGATAATGTTAGATATTTTAGTGAGACACGAATTTCAATCCAACTACCGATAAAACGAGGGTAGATAGAAAAAAAAGTCGCCAAAATTCGGTTGGTTCTTTGAAAAATAAAATACCAATGAGCACAGTTCCTACAGCTCCGATTCCTGTCCAGACCGCATAACTTGTACCAATTGGCAATTCTTTCGTTACTATAATGAGTAATACCATGCTAAGGGTTAATGAGATAAAAAATCCCAAATACCATAGATAACTTTCATTTCCAGTAGCCTCTTTTGCCTTTCCTAAGCAAAAAGCAAACATTACTTCAAAAAGACCAGCAACCAAGAGCAAAATCCAGTTCATATCCACTTCCTAAAGGATAGGTTTTCTTTTCTATCTTCCAATGTAAATCTTATATAAAATAAATCCTTGAGGAAACAAACCTGTATTCTTGGCAGCTTTCTTTTACCAAACTTATATTTAATTCTCTAAATATACTTTCGACCGGTATTTATTTCTTAAAAAAAATATTAAACCAAATGGTTTAATATTTGACTAAAAAAAACGAACTGATTTATTCAACTAAATGGTTGAATTGAGAAAAAAGGAACAAATTTTAGATCGAGTATTTGCCGCTTTGGCAGACCATTCGAGAAGGCAAATGTTGATTCGGCTTCGTAAGGGTTCGCTCAGTATTTCCGAACTGGCAGAACCCTTTGCAATGTCTTTTGCGGGTGTTGCGAAACATATAGAAGTGCTTACCGACGCGGAACTTGTAAGGAAAATTCGTGCCCCCGAAGATGGGCGTAGTTTCCGTCTGGAATTACAAAACCAAACTCTTTTAGAAGCAACCAATTGGATTAAATATCATCAAGAGTTTTGGACAAACAAACTGGCAAGGCTGGAAAATTTTTTAGAGGAAAAAGAAAATGAACCAAAAAGTTCTAAGAGTCGAAAAAAGAATTAGTGCCGATCCAACAAAACTTTTCAGAGCTTGGCTGAACGCTAAAGATTTTTCTCTTTGGTTTTTATCGGGAGAAGGTATTGGTATTGAATCCGTAACTATGGATCCGAGGCCAGGTGGTCGATTTTTAATTAACATGGAACTTGATGGCAAAATCCTTCCACATTATGGCGAATACATTACTATTGAAGAACCTTATAAGTTAGTATTTACTTGGCGCTCTCATGCCACGGAAAACCGCGATACTCTTGTTACTGTTACCTTTGAAGAAGTAAAGGATAATAAACTTGAAACAAAAAATAACAAACAAAAAACAACAACCTTAGTTACTTTGATTCATGAAGACCTAAGCAGTGAACTTCAAATTAAAATGCATAACCATGGTTGGAGAAGTATACTCGACGGTTTGAGTCATTGGATGAAATCAATTTTAGAATAGTTTTATAAAAACATAACAAATAGAAAAAGAAAATTAAGGAGAATTTTATGAATGGGATTTACCATAAAGTAGGAATTAGGGCTGGAGAAAGGGAGGTGATGGAAGCGCTTACCACAAAAAATGGGCTAAGTAGTTGGTGGACTAGGGAGGTGAATGGAAGTTTTGTTACAGGTATTTCTTCCGTAGGTGAATCCATCCAGTTTGGATTTGGACATGGAAATGCGATCGAAATGAAAGTTCAAAAATTAGATCCCAAACAATTGTTATGGGAATGTAATTCTGGTCCAGAGGATTGGATTGGTTCTCATATCGATTTTCAATTGAGTTCTGGAAAAACACCAGATGGAGAAAAAATGACAATTCTGTATTTTCGTCATCGGGATTGGAGAGAGGAAAACGAGTTCACAGCTCATTGTAGTATGAAATGGGCGACTTTTTTACTCAGTCTACGTGAGTTTGTCGAACTCGGTGTTGGACGGCCGTCACCCGATGATATTAAGATCGATGATATGAATTGAATCAAATAAAGAAGGGTTCGTATGAACCCATCTTTATCAATCGAAAAGACTGATATTTTATTTCTTTGCCATGCAACTAGACCGGAATAGTGGCAGGAATTGGCGATGATACTAAGTAAACTATTTACTTAGTATCATCCAAATAACGTTTGTTCATAATCTAAATCTTCGGTGATTATTTCATCTGACTGAAATTGCGTTATTAGTTTCTGTAAATCAAAGTTGTTTGTTATTTTAGAATTTAACCATAGGATTTGATTTCCTCTTTGAATCACAACTGGTTGCCTATGTTTGTTATCTCCATAGTTATGGATTTCTGCTGTTTTTTCGTTGGCTACTTGTGTGACGATCGTAACCCAATTTTGTAATCCATCGGGTTTTGTTCCGCAGATTCCTGCAAAGTAAGAGTTTTTATCTTTAAACTCAATTCTAAATTTATGTTTTTTGCCGTTACGTTGCATTTGCCATTCAAAATAAGCTGTTACTGGAATTAAACAACGATTGTCTGAATATTTTTCCCAAAAGGATGAAGAAAGTATATGTTCAGATTGAGTGGTTGTAATTAAGCGATCTTTGGCAAAAGATTGTTTGGTTCCCCATGTTCCAGAGCAAAGTGAGATTTTGTTATTTATTTGTCGTAGGAACCAAACAATATCATTTGGTTTTATCGCAAGTCCAGTTTGAGAATATTTACGATATGTTTCTTCATAGTTAGTATCAATAACTGAAAAATTTTCCCATCGGTTTTGATGTTCTTCAAGAGCAATCAACCTGTTTATAAATAAATTTGACATTGAATTCTTTTACAATCGAAGAGAACCGCGAAACCCTCTAACAGCGTAATACGATTCTGCACCATTGTGGTATATGAATACCGTTCCGTAACGGAAGTCTGCAAATAATGCCCCACCCAAATTCCTAATATTAGAAGGGGTTAATATCCAACTAGATGTTTTTGCATCGAAGGTTCCAATTTTTTGTAACTCTTTATATTCCTCTTCAGTTAATAATTGGATTCCCATAGCAGCAGCCATTTCTAAGGCACTACTTTTGGGTTTATTTTCTTTTCTTGAGTCCAATGCCTTACGATCATAACAAATACTTCTTCTCTCTTTGGGGGTTTCAGGAGAACAGTCGTAGAAAATATACTCATTTGTTTTTTTATCATAACCTACAATATCTGGTTCCCCTCCTGTTTTTTCCATTTCATAGAGAGACCATAACTTGTCTGGATTGGTTTCTAACTTACTTTCTATTTTGTTCCATTCTATATCTGGATGCCGGCTTTTATTTTTATCAAAACGAATTTTTAACTCTTTGATGATTTCTTCAGATTGTTTCTGAGACAGTTTTCTTTTATTATTCATCGTTTTAGATTCCTTCGTAGATATCTATACAGTGAAATTAGGAATAGAAATTGATTTCACTTGGGAAACTATAATAAAATTTAAATTTTCGTCACTCCCTTTCTGTAAAAAATAAATTCGCTCTAAATGAATTTGATATCCTTTGGGTTGGATTTGTTATGGACTATTTGTCTCTGTTAGTTTCTAGAGGTTTTTTTTGTGATCGCAAATTTCATTTCCTTGTTGCTCAGAGGATCTGGGTATCTTTGGTCTCAATGAGCAGTTAATGAGTCTTGTTTTAATTTTATCAAATCGGAGTATCAGATTTACCTGTCTTATCAATAAATTCAACTCTCCATCTTATTATTTCTTTCAGGATTTTAAATAGTTTTTATCGCATATTTTTTAACATTGCGCTAGAATCCTATGTGTCGTAGACCGAGCGAGGGCGTAAGTCCCGAAGTGAAGCGGTTAGTCGCTGTTATACGAAGTCTCCATTCTATTGAATCTTATTCGTTTTTTGGGCTGACTTCCTCCAAGTAAGTTTCAATTGCTTGAATTGTAGTCATCCAATTTCTATTGAATTTAACAGCGGAAAGTTTCCCTGTTCTTGCAAGTAGCGAAAGATATTCTAATGAATAATCGCAATATTTTGTAGCTTCTTTTAAAGTAATATATCCTTGTTTGTTTTTTGGCGAATCGGTTCTAATCGAGTTTAAGTAAATGATTAGAGATCTTTCTATAGACTTACCTACAAAGTCTAGAAAGCCCGAAGTTTTTCCATTATCTGCCTCTCGAAGAACTCTGTAATATTTTTTCCTATCAAGATGGAGTATAACTGCTGGCGGGAATCCTTCTTGCATTAAAATTAAATTCATCAGTAATCGAGCAGTCCTTCCATTTCCATCAATAAATGGATGAATAAAAACTAGCTTATAATGAAACCAAGCAGCAAGTTCAGGAATAGATAATTTTTTGTTATTGATGTAATACCATTCGACAAGCTCATCAACAAGATTATAAACTTTTGCAGCACTTGGAGGAATATGTGTA
Organism: Leptospira noumeaensis; assembly: GCF_004770765.1. Taxonomy (NCBI): domain Bacteria; kingdom Pseudomonadati; phylum Spirochaetota; class Leptospiria; order Leptospirales; family Leptospiraceae; genus Leptospira; species Leptospira noumeaensis. The sequence continues at coordinate 324,024 of NZ_RQFK01000007.1, forward strand.
GCACCAGTGATACGCACATTTGTTCTTCTGAAAACTCCTGCTTCTTCATCATCAATATTTTTTAGAATAATACCGTGAATTTCACGAATTAAATTAAGGGAAATTGATGTCTTTTTCTTTATAATTTTCTCTATATGATCAATTCCTTCTTTATGGTTGATGACTTCGAAGTGTTCCCTAAGACTTTTATTTCCAATCGTAATACCTTGCCTTAAAACTAAATCAGTCTCTTGTAAGCTAAGTGTGTTTCCTTCGATAGCGTTAGAGTTATATGTCCATTCTAGGTAAAATTGTTCTCTAAGTTTATCTACAATGGCAACGGGTAAAGGTCGTAGTTTATCGAGTTCTTTCTTCTTTCCCTGAATGCTTTTTAGTAGGGTGAGATTCATATCGGATAATCATATTTTGAGCCGATCCGATATGAATGCAATTCATTAATTGTCCCTTTTGGGATGGTTTTTGGAGATTTCGTATAACGAACTAGGGGAGACGACGTTCCCTGGCCCTGAGTCCCGACCCTGTGGTATTCCCCGTTTATTTCGGACAGTAAATTAAGCACATCGCTTTTCATATAACTTTCTAAATGCAATAGGGGAAGTAAAGCCTAAAGTAGAATGGATTCTTTTTCGATTGTAGAATATTTCGATATAAAAGAAGAGATTCTTCTTTGCTTCTTCTATACTTTTAAATTTAACATGCCTAATTAATTCAGACTTTAACGTTTTGAAAAAGGACTCAGAAACTGCGTTGTCCCAACAATCACCTTTCCTACTCATGCTTTGCTTCATCTTATTGTCATTCAATTTCATTCTGAATTCTTTCGAGGCATATTGAATTCCCCGATCAGAGTGAAAAATACAGTTTCGTTTTGGTTTATGAAGTTTAACCGCTTTATCTAAACACGAAATTAAAGAATTTGTTTCTAAGCTCTCACTTAATTCCCAGCCGACTATTTCCCTATTATACAAATCTATAATAGTTGTTAGATAAAACCATCTACCATTAATTTCTAGATAGGTAATGTCTGAACACCAAACACAGCCAGGCATTTTGCTTGTGAAATTCCTCTTTAATAAATTGGGTGATATACTTTTACCGTGATTTGACTTAGTGGTAGTGGGATGAAACTTTTTGACAGTTTTACTACGTAAATTAGTTATTTTCATCAAACGTTCAACTAGTTTCTTGTTACATAGATACCCCTTTGATAACAGAATTTTATGTATCTTAGGACTTCCATAAATTTCAAATGACTCCGTATGAATTTGTTTTATCTCAGTAAGTAAGAGTAAATTAAATACTTTTCTTCTACTTAACTTTCGATTTTTCCAATTATAAAAACCACTCTTTGAGACTTCTAACGCCTTGCACATTTTCACCACTTTAAAACAGGATTTGTTATCTTTGATAAACTGATACTTTCCTATTTTTGTCGTGAGTCCTTTGTGAAAATGCCGATTGACTTTTTTAATATCTGAACCTCTTCTTCAAGTTGCTGGATTCGTTTCTCCTTTTCTTTAAGAATGGACTCAAATTCTTTTTTCCCCTGTTTAACTGTAACTGGACTAGTTTCTTTTTTGATTTCAGTCATATATTTATCTCTCCATTCCCTAAGAGTCGATTCAGGTATACCTAATTCGTCTGCAGTATATTTGGCTCTTCTTCCATTTTCTAGATAACGTTTTACCGATTCAATTTTAAACTCATGAGGATAGCCTCTTCTTTCGCGATTCATATTGCTCCTTCGCGAAGGCTTTATTTTAATGTCCAATTATTTGGGGGAATACTAGGGACGTTAGGGATTGGCACGACGCTTGCGAAGGCAAGAGGAGTGCCAAAAGCCTATGTGTCGTAGACCGAGCGAGGGCGTAAGTCCCGAAGAGAAGCGGTTAGTCGCTGTTATACGACGTTTCGAAAATCTAAAGTTACATTAAATTTATGGTGATTTTCATTTATACTTGAAACTTTGTATGCGAATTTACTATTAAAGCTTATTTCTATATTGTGTAGCTTACAAATCTGCTTTGCTAAAAATAATCCTGTTCCAGTGCCTTGATAACCTAGCGAATTTTTTGGGCGAAATCCCTTCTGTGAAAGTTTTTGTAATTCTGTGGGATCTATTTCTGGACCAATATTTTCAATTTCAATTTTTTTTAATTTATCATCAAAAGTTATATTTATTTCTTCCATCGATGGTGAATATTTGACGGCATTATCAATTAGAATATATGGTAGAATATCAAATATTTGGAATCCGTTGATTGTCATCTTTGAATATCCATTTAGGTTTATTTGAATTTTTTTAAATTTGCATGTTGTATAGAGAATTTTTTTAACTTTATCAAATTTCTTGTATATTGATATATTTGATAATTTGGCAGTCGTGATCGCCTCTGGATTGTGAAAATATTCATACGAATCTAATCTGATAGATAAGAGGTTCGTCGATGCAAGAATATTTCGAATCAAATTTAAATGGCTTGTTGCATCGTCATCGTTATATTGTTCATGTAATATTTTCGATAATTCGGTACTTTGAGTGACCAAGTCTCTATTGATTTTACGAACTTCGTGAAAAACATCCGTTATTAGTGCTTTGTCATCATTTATTTGTAACAATGTAGCTTCTTGATTTGATTCTACAGATATTGCTTTTCTTACCTCTTCTTCTGTGAGAAAATTGTTTTTACTTTTGATTGATGATAATTTCTTATCGTTAAATTTATCTTTGATTAAGAGGGAGCTGTAGATTTTATTTTTGAGGATATCTGTGACTATCGTGTTATAACCATATGGACATATACTTATACCTGGTTTATTAATTTTTTCATAGTGCCTTATGCATTTATCACCAAAGATCTCGCTACAGTATGAATTTAATGAGAATACAGTTCCGTGATATATTTTTTTATCATATCGGTTATAGAATGGAAGCATTCTTTAAATACCAATTCCTTTTGTAATTACATTCGCAATTAAATTTAACATAATCTGTTTCATATCAGCTTGCAAAATGTTTAGAACTTTTTGGTTATGAAATTTATTTTCATTTGTGATGACGCTGTTTACAAAAGCATTTTCAATTTTGATTAAATTTATAGAAGATATTCCCATTGAAAGTAGACGGTTTCTTGTTTTTATCCATTGATTTATGGGATTTACTGCTATTTTTATCGCTTGATCTAATGCATCAGCCCATTCGTCTAAAGTACTATCTTTCTTCATCGTAAAGTCGCAAAGTTGAAAGAATTTATTGTAAGTAGGATCAAATCTTTCCCCAGTATATGCAATTACTACTTTATGTGGGAAATATTTTACAATCTCGGAAATTATATATCCTCCCTCGTATTCGGATTTAAATGCAGCTCCAACACCTTTTATATCGCATAATACGACTGGATAAGATGCTATTGACTGAATGGCTTTTATATCACCTATTTCTTTTATGTTAAAATCTCTATCCCGTAAGTTATTTCCTGAAATAAATGGTTCATCATCGATCACCGCAATAGAGGTGTTTTTTCTTAGTTCACCAACATTTTGTTCGATTATCCCCTTTAGATCTTCTAGTGATTTTGGTCTTCCTATTACAAAAAACATGTTGTATCTCCAAATTTATTTTTTCGAAATGTCGTATAACGAATCAGCCTTAACGACGTTCCGTGTAGCTGAGCCTCTGTAGGAGGCGTTAGCGTAACACGGAATGTGCCTTTAGGCCGAGCGAGGGTCCCACAAAGCCTAGATTTCATCAGAAATCTGAGGCGCAGTGGAAAAGAGCCCGAGTGAGCGTTAAGGCGCTGTTAATTGCAGTTAGTTAGTATAGAATAAGATAAAAGTCGAAAGGGTCCTACAATCCAGCGCAAATTTCTCTTAAATCTTAAAAAGCAAAAATCTTTAACTGCACTTTAATGGAGAGGACAGTTTTAATTGTTCTCTTCCAAAGCGTTAATCGACAAAACCCTCTTAAAAAATTTGCGCGTTTTCTTCTGAAGATCAACTAATTGCAATTAACGAACTAGACTAGCCGACGTAGGCTGGCCCTGAGTCCCGAACGGGACGTTAGGGACTGGCCACGACACTTGCGTAGGCAAGGGGAGTGCCAGAAGCCTATGTGTCGCAGACCGAGCGAGGCCTTGTGCCGAAGCGAAGCGTTAAGTTGCTGTTATCTGCAGTCACCAGTTAACTAAATGTTTTTTAATTTTTCTTCAATTTCTTCGAAATCATCAGTAGCAATTGATATGAATTTAAATTTGTTTGATTTGTTAAATTCTTGTATTAAATTATGAGCAGGTTGGCTTAATCTACTATTTGAAATTAGTATAAAATTCCCTTCCAAAATTTTCAATTTTTGAATAATTTGCTCTACCTTAGACACTGAAATTGGATTTCGTGTCGATTTAATTTCAACATAATATTTGGTGTTTCTTATGTTTATGGAACAATCATAACCCATTTCTTGCGAGTTTGGTTTTTCGATGGGTATCTCTAATCTATTAAGTAAATCAAGTATTCGTTTTTCAAATTCAACTGCTTTGAATATAGATTCAGCAATTTTATCTGTTGTTTTTATTATTTGAGTCTCAATTTCTATTTCTTTATTTCTCTTATTTTTTAGAAAAATTCCAAAGGTACTTAAGATTGTTATTAATACAGATAGAATAGTCGAAAAAACACTAAGGAGGTCATATTCACTCTTGTTTTCTATTTCTTTAACTGGTCTTTCAATAAATGATTCTTTTAGTATTTGAATTTGATTAAAATATTTATATCTTTGTATTATAGGTATAAATCGATTATTAATGAAGCTCTCTTGGGTTTGAGTAAGAAGTTCCTTTGTTGTGAAAGGGTATTTTGTATTAGATTTTAGTTCTAATCCTTTTATCATTGTAGCAATAAATTCTTCGTCTAGGTTTTTCTCATTGTATACAATTTCTTGTATTCTATCGATTAAGGCTTCATTCATTCTCTCGATTTTTTCGTTCTTTGTCTCTTCTATATAGGATGGAACATAGAAGATACCAAAGTATAAAGTTAAGAATACTCCAAGTATACTTGCGAGTGGTGAAAATAAGTCTCTTATTAATGTTGTTATTGTATTCATGGCTGTTTAATTTCTGGTGATTGCAGATAACGAACTAGGGGAGACGACGTTCCCTGACCCTGAGTCCCGACGGGACGTTAGGGACTGGCACGGAGTTTGCGGATGCAAACGAGTGACAGAAAGGGAATGTGGCGTAGCCCAAGCGAGGCCGTGAGTGCCGAAGCGCAGCGTTTCCCTGCTGTTATGCGTAGTATCTGCTTTTTTAAATAAAATCTAAGTTAAATTTTGAAAAGAATAAGAACCCAGATAGATCAAGTATGCTATAAAAAAGGAGGTACATGATGGAAGAGCAAGACTTGTTTTTCCTATATAAAATCTTCGCTATTTCGAAAATTTGATCTTTTAGTTCAATTTCTTGCTTTTGTTTAGTTAGCTTTTTAATAGCGTTTTCCAATTTGATTTTGTTGTTTAGGGCTATGTGTTCGAAATAAAAAACGGAATATTCATTGCCTGTATAATTTTCTGCAAAACCAGGCTTGAGAACTCTGAAAATACTATAGTATAGTATCAAAATCATTAAGATGCAGAATAAAAATGAAAGAATAAAAAGGATAAAAAAATGTAAATTTAATATATCTAAGTTCAATTTAACATTTTTTAGGGCTTCCGTAAAAACAGAGACTTGTATTCCACATATGACTAATACAGCTGCTACTTTCTGATCTGTAAATCTGATTAACTCCTGAATGTTAAGTAGACTTGCATGCAAATATTCGAGTTTCTTCATGTGTTTCTCTTTTATATATTTTTTTCGATCCAATCATTGAATTCTGTTAATATTAGATTGGCGTCATAGATTATTCCGTATTCATTGTGCGTACTTTGGTCAAACCATGATTTCGAATTGTCGCCGCATTTTTCTATGAATTGGTCAATTATGTTGATATATGTGTTATTTGATAATACTATTGGTTTGTAGCCAGTTTTATTTCCTAATGAAGATAAATTTGATGCTTTTGTGACTGCTTCTCCAATCCAGACTTTACTGTTAATTCCTGTGTCTTTACGACCTGCTTTTACTACTAGTTCTTTGGATGTCGATAAACCTATCCCGACTTTTATCGTGGGTAAACTTTTTTTAGTTAAGAGCTTATTTAGCATTTTCATGAATGTGTTGATATACATAGACATTTCAAAAATATCATAGATTTTGCTTTTTAATTCAGTTGTGTATATTCCATAGATACAATCTCCTCTAATTCCAATTTCTCTTAGAGAATCATTTTTTCTAAGTATTTCGATTACTTCCGAGCTAAAAGATCTTATAATCTTAGATACTTTTGGCTTATCCTGATCAGAAAAAAGTATACTTGAATCCCTGATATCTACGAAAATCGAAGTAACCCAACTAAAATAAGAATTTTTGAAAGTAAAATCGGAATCATTAGGAAGTTCGTCTTTTTCAATTACTTCTAGTTTGTTATCTAGAATTTCATCTATTCTTTTCTTGCCTTCTATATAATCGTATTCTGCCATGATACTTTATGTTTTGTTTATGTAGTGGTTGCTCATCAATTCAAAAATGTAATATTTTCAGATATTACGCATAACGAACTAGACTAACCGACGTAGGCTGGCCCTGAGTCCCGAACGGGACGTTAGGGATTGGCGCGATGCTTGCGTAAGCAAGAGGAGTGACAAAAGCCTATGTGTCGTAGACCGAGCGAGGGCGCAAGTCCCGAAGCGAAGCGGTTAGTCGCTGTTATACGAAGTCGCAATTTAAAAGATTATATAAAAACAGCGGGAGAAATATTGAATTTTTCAGCCAAAGCCTTGATTTGCCGAACATTTAAATCTCTTTTTCCATTCAATATTTCAGAAACAACACCTTGGCTACCCAAAATGCTTAAATTCTTCTGAGTAAGATTATTTTCTTCCATCAGAAACTTTAATACTTCAACTGGTTCAGCATTAGGCTGAATAAAGTGATCATTTTCATATTCTTCAATCAGATTACCAACGGTTTCGAGAAGAGGAGCAAGTTGATGTTTTTCATTATTACCAACTTCATCAATAAGTTCATCTAAAACTTTCACAAGTTTTTTATATTGTTTATCAGTGTGTGGAACAGAGAGAATATCTTTAACATCATGCCAAACATTCTTAACTTTTTCAATATCTTGAATCATAAATTCTCCTTTTTCCATTTACCTTTGTCATATTCGTTATGAGTTAAAATATTCCGTACAAAAACTTTTTGTCGATTGTAATGAATAGCTACGATCAATCTAAAATGATTTCCACTAATATTAAAAACTGTAAGATTACCAACTTGATCAACAGAGTTAAAAACTTTTCTTAATTCATTAAAATCTTTAAAAGATGTGTTTTTAACAATTTTAAACCAGCTTTTGAGTGAAGATTCAGCATTAGGATGCTTATTTATAAAATCATCAAGTTTCTTCCAGCTGATAATATGCACTTCATCCAAAAATATCTCAAAATGAGATAAGTCAAATTCTTTTTTATAATTTTAGGGAAGTTTTCTTGCGATTTCGTATAACGAACTAGGGGAGACGACGTTCCCTGACCCTGAGTCCCAACGGGACGTTAGGGACTGGCACGGAGTTTGCGG